>NZ_OY776147.1:2400000-2756606 GCF_963675305.1 uncultured Hyphomonas sp.
GCTGGGCGGCGTCCAGCGCATCGGCGCGGGCGGTGAAATCCATGGAGCTGTCAAGCCGTTCGGCCCGCACGCCCGCCTGCTTCAGCGCGTCCACCTGATCGGCCATCAGGGCGATCAGTGGCGACACAACGAGGCCGACGCCCGGGCGCAGCAGTGCCGGGATCTGGTAGCAGAGCGACTTGCCGCCGCCGGTCGGCAGCACGGCCAGCGCGTCCCGCCCCGCCAGCGCATCGGCGATCACATCCTCCTGCAGCCCCCGGAACGCCTCATAGCCATAAACCCGCTTCAGCAGGTCACGGGCATCGTCGAGAGTCGGGGCAGCAGGCATGGCCCATCTTGTGGCGGCGCCCGTGAGTCGGGGCAAGTGGGCGGGTGCGAACCGATTTGCTCTTGCAGGTTGTGCGGCGCTCCCCATCTCTATTCTGGAGGATGAAAAAGAGATGGCGGGGGACCCGCACAGACACACAAAATCCGAAGGCCTGAAAAGGCTGCTGAGGCGCCGGAACCGCCGCATGAAGACCGGCGCGAACTCAGGAGACAAGGTCTACAGCTGGGCTGAATATAGTCAGGTGAACTTCACGCCTACGGGCGACCGATCCAGCATAAGTTACGGACTCATTGCGTTTCTCTTCGCGTTTGCATTCCTGCTCATACCCGTTTTGGTCGGGGTGACCGACGCGGTTCTGGAAGGGCAAAACTTCTTTGTGCTGGTCCGTTACATTATTCGCGCGTTGTTGGACGGCTTTTTCTTTCTTGTACTCGCTGCCACTCCGGTAGCTTTGATTGGTTGGATTTACGCATCCTTGGATGGTGATGGCGAAAACAACCGCGCCCGCCTTATTGCAGCGGCAGACAAGCTCCGCGCAGAGCAGGCCGAAACGCAGGACGAAGACGCGAATCGCGCCAGATAGTCTCCCATGACAAACACGCCCTACCCGCCCGAAGCGCCGAAGGATTGCGCGCTGTGTCCGCGCCTTGTGGAGTATCGCCACGCCGTCGCCGCGAAGGAGCCCGCCTGGTTCAACGGCGCGGTGCCAAGTTTTGGCGATGAGGCGGCCGAGCTGCTGGTCATCGGCCTCGCACCGGGCGTCACCGGGGCGAACCGGACGGGGCGGCCGTTTACCGGCGACTGGGCGGGCGACCTGCTCTACGCGACCATCGACAAGTTCGGATTTTCCAAAGGCACCTATGCCGCCGACCCGGGCGACGGCCTCGCCCTTACCGGCGCGATGATCACCAATGCGGTGCGCTGCGTGCCGCCGGAGAACAAACCTGTCGGCGCAGAGATCAATGCCTGCCGGCCCTTCCTGCTCTCCCGGATTGAAGCGCTGCCGAAGCTGAAAGTCATGCTCTGCCTCGGCAAGATTTCGCACGACTCCACAGTGCGGGCCCTCGGCCTGAAGCTAAAGGATCATCCGTTCGGACACGGAACAAGATATGAGGTGAGCTTCGGCGGGCGCGATTACCTGCTGGTCTCATCCTATCACTGCTCCCGCTACAACACGAATACCGGCCGCCTGACGGCGGAGATGTTCGAGGACGTGTTTGCGATGGCGCGGGAAGCGATCGGCTAGCCCCTCACCCATCCTTCAGGATGCGCGCCTTCTGGCGGGCCCAGTCGCGTTTCGCTTCGACATTGCGCTTGTCGTAGTTCTTGCGGCCGGTGGCGGTGCCGATGAGGAGCTTCGCGATGCCGCGGTCGTTGAAATAGAATTTCAGCGGCACGATGGTCCGCCCGGCCCGTTCGACTTCCTGAGACAGTTTCGCCAGTTCCCGCTTTGACACGAGGAGTTTCCGCTTGCGGCGCGGTTCGTGGTTGAAGCGGTTGGCGCCCTTATAGGTCTGGATCTCGCAATTGATCAGCCACAGCTCACCCTGTTCGGGGCTGACATAGGCCTCGGCGATATTGGCCTTGCCTTCGCGCAGGGATTTCACCTCAGAGCCAGTCAGCATGATGCCGGCCTCGAGCGTATCTTCCACTTCATAGTCGCGGCGGGACCGGCGGTTCTCCGCGATCAGCCCGTCGGAGCGACCCTTGGTTTGAGACTTCTTAGACATGGGCCCTATTTAGGCATGAAGCCCGGCAAGCGCCATGGCCGCATCAATCTGCTCGCGCGCGGCGGCGTCTGGCGGGGTCAGCGGCAGGCGTACGTCCGGTTCACACAGGCCAAGACGGTGCAGCACATATTTGGCCGGTCCCGGCGAGGGAGAGCAGAACATCGCCTTGTGCAGGGCGATCAGGCGGCGCTCAATGGTCTGGGCGGTTTCGAAATCCCCGGCGGCGAACGCCTTGTGCATGGCAGCACAGGCCTCGGGCATGACGTTCGCAGTGACCGAGATGCAGCCCGCCCCGCCCATGGCGAGATGGCCAAGCGCCGAGGGGTCATCTCCGGACAACTGTACGAACTGTTCCCCTTCGCCGATCAGGGCCGCATGCTGGGACACGCGATCCATGTCGCCGGTCGCGTCCTTGATGCCAACGACGTTCGGCAAGCGCGCGAGCTGGGCAACGGTAGACGGCTGCAAGTCCACTATAGTCCGGCCTGGCACATTATAGAGCACCACAGGCATGGCGACGGCGTCGTTGATCGCCTTGAAGTGGGCGTACAGTCCGTCCTGATTGGGGTTGTTGTAGTAAGGGCAGACGACGAGCGCGGCGTCAGCGCCAGCGACCTTGGCATGGCCGACAAAGTCAATCGCCTCATCCGTGGAGTTCGATCCGGCACCTGCAATGACGGGCACGCGGCCTGCAGCAACCTCTACACAAAGCGAGACAACCTGCTTGTGCTCTTCGGTGCTGAGCGTCGAGGTTTCGCCCGTCGTGCCCACAGGCACCAGCGCAGCAGAGCCCCCGGCAATCTGGCGCTCGACCAGCTCGGCAAACGCCTTCTTGTCCACGGCCCCGTTCTTGAATGGAGTGACCAGCGCTGGGATTGAGCCATGAAACATCGTATTCTTGCCGCGATTCAGGTGTTGTTTGGAATGATCCATATATGAATTGCCTCTGCCTTCCCACGCTTTGGCTCAGAAATAAACACCCGGTGACAACTCACATGATCCGACCCTTCGCGCTCTCCCTCTTTGCCGCCGTTGCCGCTTCAGGCGCTGCCGCTTCCGGTTTGCCGGAGTCGCCCAGCCTGAAACCCGACCGGCCCTATGTGTCGACGGCGACAGATTCCCGGAACGCCGAGATTCTCCACAAGGCGCTGGAGGCGGCTGACCGGTACAATTGGAGCGAAGTTGCCCGCTATCAGGCCCAGGCCACAGACCCGGCGGTGCGGGACCTCATCATGTGGAAACGCGCCAGCGAGGGCGTGCCGGGCATGGGATTCGATGAGGTCAACGCCGCCCTGACCCGCCTGCATGACTGGCCGAAAGCCAGCAATATGCGCGCCCGGGCCGAGGAGATCATCGAATTGTCGACCCTCTCGGCAACGCAGCGGATCGAATGGCTGAAAGCCTCCGGGCCGCGCACCGGTGAAGGCAAAGTGGCCCTGGCCAATGCCCTCCGCGAAGTGGGCATGATGGACGAAGCGGTCGAGACTGTCCGCGATGCCTGGCACAACAATTCCATGGACCGCGCACTGGAACGCCAGGTCCTGGCCCGTTTCGGCAGCAAGCTGACACAGGCCGATCATCAGGCCCGCGTCGAGTTCCTGCTCTGGACCAACCAGCGCACGGCGGCCTCGCGCCTGAAATCGCTCCTGTCCTCTGATTATCGCAAACTGGTGGATGCCCGCATTGCTCTGGCCAGCCGGGGCCGCAATGTCGATGCACTGGTCAATGCCGTACCGGCGAGCCTGAAAGACAATCCGGGCCTGTTGTACGACCGCGCCCGCTGGCGCCGGACGCATGGCAATCAGGAAGGCGCCATTCCCCTGCTCACGCAGATCAATGGCAAGGACGTGCCTGCCGCCGGCCGGTCCAAACTCTGGAAAGAGCGCTCCATTGCCATGCGCACCGACCTGAAAGATGGCAACTGGAACCGCGCCTATCAGCTCGCCTCTCCGCACGGCCTGACATCCGGCGGCGATTTCGCTGAGGCCGAATGGGTGTCCGGCTGGATTGCCCTGCGTCTGAAAGGCGAACCGGAACGCGCGCTGCAACATTTCGAAACGATGGCCGATGGCGTGTCGACCCCGATCAGCCTGTCACGCGGCGAGTACTGGACCGGCCGGGCGCAGGATGCCCTTGGCGAAGACGCGCAGGCCCAATTGGCCTATCTCGACGCCGCCGAACACAAGTTTACCTATTATGGCCAGCTTGCCGCCGAGCGTGTGGGCGACCGGCAGGTCTATTTCGAACCGGCTGCTCCGCCTACAGAGGAAGAGAAAGCCGCCTTCGAAGCGCGCCCGATGGTCAAAGCGCTGCGCCTGCTGGGCGAGACGGGCGAAACGCAACTCTTCCGCACCTTCGCCTACCATCTGGATGACCTTCTGGAGACCGAGGCGGACTATATCCAGCTCTCGAACCTCGCCAGCGAATATCATGTGCCGGACATCGGCGTGCGCGGCGCCAAGGCGGGTCTCGCCAAAGGCATTGTCGCCACCGATGCGGCCTATCCGGTTGTGACCTACCCGCTTCTGAAAGAGCCGCAGGTGGAGCGCTCGCTGATGCTGGCGCTGTCGCGCCAGGAAAGCGAGATGAACCCCAGTGCGATCTCCTATGTCGGCGCGCGGGGCCTGATGCAGTTCATGCCGTCCACCGCGTCCCGCGAGGCACGGATGAGCGGATTGCCCTATCGCCAATCCTGGCTGACGGATGATCCCGGCTACAACATGACGCTTGGCGGCCAGCACCTCGATTACCTGCTGAACCGGTTCAATGGCAGCTACATCATGACGGCGGCGGCCTACAATGCCGGCCCGACGCGCCCCTCGCAGTGGATCGCCGACTATGGCGATCCGCGCACCGGACAGGTCGACCCGATCGACTGGGTGGAGTTCATCCCGTTCAGTGAGACGCGCAACTATGTCCAGCGCATCCTGGAGAACACGCAGGTCTACCGCTCACGCCTCTCAGGCAAGCCGGAAGAGATCAGGATCCAGGAAGACCTGGAGCGCGGGAAGGAATAAACCGCCTTACCGCGCCGGGACGTGAGCGGCGATCAGTTGCGGGCCATCGGCGGCGAAGGCACGCTCCAGCGCCGTGTCGAACTCTTCCGCCGTGAAGGCATCCTGCGCTTCGACGCCCTGTGCCTCGGCCAGCTTGACCCAATCGATTTCCGGCTCGCCAAGTTCCAGCATCGACTTCGCTGTCGGGCCGGGATTGCCAGCGCCGGTGCGGGCGAGCTCGATGTTCAGGATACGGTAGGAATGATTGACGAAGACGACATTGACCACGTTCGCCTCTTCCCGCGCCATGCTCCACAAGGACTGGTTCGTATACATGGCTGCGCCATCGCCTGAGATGCAAAGCACTTTCCGGTCCGGCGCGGCGACCGCTGCGCCGAGCGCGAGCGGCATGCCCTGCCCGATGGCGCCGCCCGTCAGCATCATCCAGTCATGCGGCTGAGCCTTCTGGGTCATCAGGAAGCATGGCAGGCCGTTCGACACGCCATCATCGGAGACGAAAGTGCCTTCTGGCATATGGCGCGCGAGGGCCATGCCAACTGTCATGGCATTCAGGTCGCCGGTGGGCTGGCCGGGAATATCCAGTTCGGCGAACTCGGCGGCATCCTTCGCGCCGATGGCATCGGCAAGTGCACTGAGGATCGCGGCGCTGTCGGTTTCCGGCCCGCCAATGATATACGGCTCGCAGCCTTCCGGCACGAGCACGGATGGCTTGCCCGGATAGGAGAAGAAGGCAACCGGCACCTGCGTGCCAGCGACCAGCATCAGGTCGGCGCCTTCAAGGTCAGCGATGGCGCCTTCAGCGAAATATTGCATGCGATCCGGAATGAAAGTTCCGGCGCCGCGCGCCTGGCGCGGGAAGAAGGTGTCAGTCATGACACGGAGGCCGGCGGCTTTGAGGCGCGCACCTTGTGCCAGGCCTTCCTTGGTCAGGGATGTGCCGTTGATCAGGATGACGGGCTTTTTCGCATCTTTCAGCTTGCGGGCGGCGTCCTCGATCCGAGCCGCATCCGGCTTGCGCAGCGCGGGACGCGCGCGGGTCTTGCCGGGCTTGCCACCTTCGGTCCAGGCCGTGTCGGCGGGCAGCAGCAGGCTGACCGGGCCTGGCACAGGGCCAAAACTCGCCTCCCAGGCCTCAGCCGCCCGGTCCCCGGCATCGCCCACTTTGTCAGCAGACTTGATCCAGTTGGAGTTCGGCCCGGCAAGGCCAAGGATGTTGGAGGTCAGCGGCGCATCATAGCGCAGGTGCGGCACAGCATGGTCCCCGATGACATTGATCATCGGCGTCCAGGCGCGCTTGGCATTATGAATATTCGCCCCGCCATTCATGTAACCGGCACCGAGGTGCAGCAGCGTCATGGCCGGACCGCCGGTAACGCGGGCATGCCCATCGGCCGCCCCGGTCGCGACACCTTCAAACAGGCACAGGACAGATTTGATGCGCGGCTCATGGTCGAGCGCGGTCACAAGGTGCATCTCGGAGGTGCCGGGATTGGCGAAACAGGCGGTGACGCCATGGTCAGCCAGCGTTGAGACGAGCGCTTCGGCCCCGGTCATCGTTTGAACCTGCGTGTCGGCCATGGTGTTTCCTTCCTGTCGTCTCTGTTGACCGTGTTTAGCCTGTCGGCGTTTCCGATCAACGCCTGAGGTCTATGATTTCCGGTGCGGGCTCTGCGGCATAAAGCTTGTCGACATCCGCCCGGCGCAGGTCCTGCGTGCGGGACTGGTTGATATAGCCCTTCTCGGTGATCTCACCGGCATCGGCGCGAGGCGGGACCGGTTGCAGCAGGACACGGGCGATCCGCGCCGCCGGGTTCGGGTGGTGGCGGTTGTGATCCTGCAGGCCCAGCGTCACATGCTCGATCACCTTGGGGTGACGGGCGAGGTCTTCCAGCGGCAGCGGCTCGCCGACGAGGCGCTGGCACCAGGCCTCATTGAGGAAGCCGAGCAGCGTGATGTCGGCCTGGTTCAGTCCGCAGACCACGGCGTCGGACAGCGCGCCGCCTGTTGCGGCGACCGCCTGCACGCGTACCGTACCGGCGGAAACCCATGTGCCATTGGAGAGCTTGAACTCCTCCGCTGTACGGCCGTCAAAGGCGAGGCCGCGCTCGGGATTATCGGGATCAACGAAACGCACAGCGTCGCCGAGCTTGTAGAAGCCTTCTTCGTCGAAGGCTTCGGCTGTCTTGTCCGGATTGCGGTAATAGCCGGGCGTAATGTTCACACCTTTGACGCGCAATTCCATCTTCTCGCCATTCGGCACCATCTTGAATGTGTTGCCCGGCAGCGGCAGGCCGATCAGGCCCATCCGGTCATTCGGCCAGTGGACATTGGACGCCGTCGGCGCGGTCTCGGTGGCGCCATAGCCTGCCGACAGCGAGATACGCTCGCCGGTCGTGCGGACAGCGACGGCCTGAATGCGCTCATAAATGTCCTGTCCCATGGAGGCCCCGCCATAGGCCATGCAGACAAGGCGGGAGAAGAAGGCGTCGGCCAGTTCCTGGTCGCGCTCCAGTTCCGTCGCGAGCGCGGCCCAGGCGGCCGGCACGGTGGTGTGCTGGGTCGTCGGCACATCTTTCAGATTGCGGATCATGGCCGGCAGGCGTGCAGGCGTCGGGGCGCCTTCGTCGATGTACAGCGTCCCGCCCCAGTCCAGCATGTTGTGCAGGATGGAGTGGGCGCCATAAGTGTGGCTCCACGGCAGGAAGTTACACATGACCTGCGGCCCGCCGGTGATCTCATCAAGGCGTGCTTCGTCCCACACAGACCGGATCATACGGGCATTACAGGCGACCATGGAATGCAGATTTATGACCGCCTTGGGCTCACCCGTTGACCCCGATGTCATCATGTAGCTGGCAACCGTGTCCGGCGTGAGCCGGTCATAGGCCGCATCGGTTTCCGGCCCCGGGGCGCGGCCGAACTGTTCGATCCGGACAGCGTCGCACCGCTCCGGTGCCTCGCCGCCATGGATCACGACCCGGCCTTCCATGCCCATGCCGTCCAGCCCGCGCTGATAGGCGGCGCCATCCTCGACATAGATGAATTTCGGCTCGATCAGGTGGTCGATATATTTCAGGCGCCCAAGGTCTTCCGACAGCAGCGCATAGGCTGGCGTTACGGGAACGACCGGGCAGCCGGCCCACATCGCCGCGTATTTGATCAGCGCATGATCCACGGCATTGGCCGACAGGATCATCAGCGGCGCATCCGGGCTGCCACCGGCATCGAGGAAGCCCTGCGCCAGCCGCTTCACCGTGGCGAGGCCCTGCGCATAGGTGACTTCCCGCCAGCCATCGCTGCCGTCCTTCGGCCGTTCGGCCAGCCAGACTGTGTCAGGCCTCTCCGCAGCCCATTTCACCAGTGGCGCCAGCATGTGCGGCGGGCAGGCCTTCAGCGGATTGCCATTGTCGAGATAGATCGTGCCGTCATCCCGGCGGTCCACCTTCAGCTTCAGCGGAAGGTAGGGCACTTCGCGGAACGGAATATGTGCTGTGTCGGCCACGCCGTGGCTCTCCCTGATTTATTGTTTTTTCCGGCTCAAACGAGGCCGCGTGTGGGAATGTGGACCACATGGCCGCAATGCTTGCAATGGACCGCATCCCGGTCATGCATCATCAGGCCGCATTCAGGGCACTCGTATTCCACCTTGTCGTTCGGCTCGATGATCGCCTTCAGCAGCTGCAGGAACAGGGTGAGACCCAACACCATGATCATGATGGACAGGATCCGGCCCCAGCGGCCGATCATCAGCACGTCGCCATAGCCTGTCGTCGTCAGGCTGGTGATCGTGAAGTAGAGCGCGTCCAGATAGGTGTGGATATTCGGGTTGAGCCCCACCTGCGTGGCATAGACCAGCGCTGACATGATGAAGACGAACACGATCAGGTTCGTCACCTTGTCGATCACCTGTTCATGCCGCTGGAAGAAGGGCGTCAGGATCTTGATCCGGCGCACGAAGGTAAATGCCCGGATGGCCCGCATCGCCCGCAGGACCCTCAGGAACGCAAAGTTCGAGACAAGCAGAGGCGCCAGCATGGTCACCACGACGATCAGGTCCGCCATGTTCACAGGCCGGAAGAAGAAATTCAGCCGGTGCCGGGCGATGTAAAACCGGGCCAGATAGTCAAAGGCGATCACAATCCCGATCACATAGTCCAGCAGGACATGATGATAGCCGCGCTGCTCGAACGGCGCCCACAGGAAGTAGGCGATCGTGACGAAATCGAAGGTCAGCATCAGCCAGCGGAACCGGAACGGCCAGGTCCCGTGCCCTTCATACAGCCAGAAAAGGGCCCGGTTCAGCCCTTTGCGTTCATGCTTCATCACCCCTGCTCCAACGCCCGCATGGCGCGCGTCAGATTCGCCCGCGCCGCAGCGTCCCATTCTGCATGGGCGATGTCGGTGAAGTAAAGGCGCGGACGGGAGAGGAACCCTTTCAGGATTGCCCCGCGTCCGGCTCGGTAGGCCTCTTCCGGCACGAAGGCATATTCCGCGCGGATGTCCTGCTCGTACTGGTCATAGACGGCTACGGGCGCGCCGAGGATCGACAGGTCCATGTCCAGGAACAAGGCGAGGTCTCCGGCATCCTGCGCCGGCAGCCCCTCCGGTACGGTATGGGTCGCCGTGGCCCGGATGATCGTAGCTGCGAACTCTATGTCGTGGGGAGAGAGGTGGCCCGCCGCCTCCTGCTCCAGCAGCTGCGCGCTCTTTTCCTCATTGTCCTTGGCCTTCGGATCGTAGATCGCATCGTGCCAATAAAGCGCCCACAAAACGGGGCCCGGACGATTGAGGTACCGCACCCAGCGGCGATAATGGCCGAGCAGTGCCTCGACATGCGCCCAGGTATGATAGTGGCGCTGCGGCTCGCCATGGCGCTGGCGCAGGGCTTCCATCAGGGAGGCTGGGATCAATTGGCAGGCTCCAGGGTTTCGTTGAAACGCACGGGCTTGCCGCCGCCTTTCTTTACGATCTCTCCGTCACGCATGACAAAGCCGCCGCGGATGATGGTGGCGACCGGCCAGCCGGTTGCCTCGAAGCCGTCGAACGGGGTCCAGCCGCATTTCGATTTCGACCAGTCAGTCGTGATCGTCTCCTTGCGCTTCAGGTCCACGACCGTGAAGTCGGCATGGTAGCCCTCGGCGATCCGGCCCTTGTCGGCGAGGCCGAAGACACGCTGTGGCCCGGCGCTCGTCAGCTCGACGAAGCGCTGCAGGCTCAGCTTTCCATTGTTCACATGGGTCAGCATGATCGGTACCGTGGTCTGCACGCCCGGCATGCCGGAGGGGCTGGCCGGATAAGGCCGGGCCTTTTCTTCCTTCGTGTGCGGAGCATGGTCAGACCCCATCACATCGACGATACCGGCGTTCAGCGCGCGCCACAGAGCGTCCTGATGGCGCTGCTCGCGGATCGGCGGGTTCATCTGGGCGTAGCCCTTGAGGCGCTCATAGCATTCGGGCGCCGCGAGGGTGAGGTGCTGCGGCAGGCATTCCACGCTGGCGATGTCTTTCGCATCGCGCAGGAGCTCCATCTCCTCAGCTGTGGAAATGTGCAGCACGTGAATGCGCTTGCCGACCTTGCGGGCGAGACGCAGCAGGCGCGTGGTCGAAGAGACGGCTGCCTCGACATCGCGCACAACCGGATGGCTGCGCCAATCTCCCTCTACCGCGAGGTTCCGGCGCATTTCGAGCCGGTATTCGTCTTCGGAATGGAAGGCGGCGCGGCGCTTGATCGCGCGCAGCACGGCTTCGACGCCTTCATCATCGGCAATCAACAGGTCGCCGGTCGAGGCGCCCATGAAGACCTTCACGCCACAACAGCCGAGCATGCGCTCCATCTCGGGCAGCAAATCGATATTCTGGTGCGTGGCGCCGGCATAGAAGGCGTGGTCGACATCCATGCGGCCGGCAGCGCGGTCCAGCTTGTCCTGCAGGGCGGCTGGCGTCGTGGTGGCCGGGTTGGTGTTCGGCATTTCGAACACGGCAACGACCCCGCCAAGCGCGGCAGAGCGCGCCTCGGTTTCGAGATCTGCCTTGTACTCCATGCCCGGCTCGCGGAAGTGAACCTGGCTGTCGATGACGCCCGGCAGGATGTGCAGGCCGGTGGCGCCATAAATCTCGCCAGCCGATGCACCGGAGAGGTCTCCGATGCGGGCAATACGCTCACCGCGCACGCCGATATCGGCCTCCATTTCACCACCAGGAGTGACGACAGTGCCGCCGCGAAGGATCAGGTCGTAAGTCTCGCTCATGAGGCCCTATATGCGCCCGCAGGCACGTCCTGTCACCCGCCCCGTCTGCACGCAAGATGACGCGGCGTGACACTTGCCCTTTGCGCCCCTGCGCATAGGCTGAACAGAGACTGCGGGACAACACTGCAGCAGGAGGAAATGGAATGCCCAGGTTGAAACAGGCCGGGCGCGAGGCCGGTAACCCCTATGCCAACCGTCTCTTCGACCTTTTGTTCGAAGACCGCGACCCGCTGACAGAGCCCGGCACTGCCACCGGAACACCCGGAAACTGGTGGACCGTGTTCAACATCGTACCGGACGCCTTCGAGCATACGACAGAAGGCTTCCGCTTCTATCGATCGCCAAACCGCAAGCTGAGCGCGAAACATCGCGAGTTCGGGCAGATCCGGGCAGGCTATGCCGTTGGCAGCCAGTTTGTCTTTTCGCAGCACTGCAAGGCCGCCCGCGATGCCGGCTTCACCGAGGAACAGGTCCAGGCCATTCCGCACTGGCAGGTCGCTGATTGCTATGATGAAACAGAGCGGGCCCTGCTGGCCTACACAGACGCGCTGGTGCTGGATCGCGGACGCGTGCCCGACGGGGTTTTCGAAACGCTGAAGAAGCATCTCAGCGACGAGGAAATCCTCGAATTCACCTACATCACCTGCACCTACATGATGCATGCGGTGATGAGCCGGGCGCTGCGCCTTGAATATGACGATGTGGATGAACGGGTGGTCGAAGTACCCGCCCCCACCGGCGACAGCGCCGATGTCATGAACATGGTCGATACGGAGGAGAACTGATCATGGGATACCATCACCTCGCACTCGCCGCGAAGGACATGAAGGCGACGCACGATTTCTACGAACGGATCATGGGCTTCGAACTGGTAAAGGTGGAAGTCGCACCGATTCCCGGAGGCGGCTGGGGCAAGCACTTCTTCTACCGCATGGATGGCGACGACAAGCGTTTTATCGCCTTCTGGGAACTGCACGAAACCGCCGGGCAGGAAGGCTACAAGTACGACCTCAACGAAGCCGCAGGCCTGCCGCCGGGCACGAACCACTATTCCTTCACCGTGGATACGGTTGAGGAATTGCTGGCGTGGAAGGACCGCTGGAACGCCGCCGGACTGGACGTGCTGGAGATCGATCACAACTGGTGCCACTCGGTCTACACGCGCGATCCGAACGGCAACATGGTCGAGTTCTGCGCAACGACGGGCAGCTTCACGCCGGAAGACCGTACCCGCGCCCTCGCCGCCCTGGACGAGACCGAGTTCAAGCCTTCGCCGCCGCCCGCCAAAATGCAGCCCTGGCCTGCTGCGGAAAAAGAAGACGCCTGATCCGGAAGGCGCGCGCAGGGGGATGTTAGGGTTTTTCGCCTACGGTCCCCCGGTCTGCAGCCAGCAGGGATGAGCGCGTGACCTTGGCAATCGACAGCGAGGCGGTGAAACGGCTCCGGGAAAGCCCCGGCGCCCGCTATTTCGCGGCCAGCCTGGCGGCGCTGGCCATCGACTATGTCGTGACGCTGGCGCTCTACTACTTTGCCGGGCTCGACCTCTCGGTCTCCGCAGCCATTGCCTTCATCGCCGTCGGCGCCGTGTTTTACCTCGTCCATGAGTTCTGGACGTTCCGGCAGGAATCCTCCCGCTTTTCCACGCGCCGCATGGCCGCGAACATGGGCGTCCTGATCCTTTCCGGCGCCGTCCGCGTAGGTGTGATCGCTGCGCTGGAATGGGCGCGGGCCCCCGCCGGTATCTGGGTCAGCGTGTATTTCGCAGCCGGGGTCGGCGCGTCTTTCAGCACCAATTATCTCCTCAATCGCTATTTTGTGTTCCGCCGCTGACAGGAGGTGTCAGCAGAGCTGCTTGACCCGTCGCCGGCGGCATCCCACAACTCGGCCTCCTTTCCCACCGGATACGAGGCCCTCCCCATGAAGCTCGCCCAAACCCGCGCCAATACCCAGAGCCTGCTGCGCCCGCTGCTGATCGGCCTTGCCGGTGTCGCGGCGCTGTCGGCCTCCTCGCATATTTCCGTGCCGATGTACCCGGTGCCGATGACGATGCAGACGCTGGTTGTGCTGATGCTGGGCGCCCTGATGGGCCCGCGGGCGGGTGCCGCCACCGTGCTCGCATGGCTCGCACTCTCGCTGACGGGCGCCCCCGTCCTGTCTGGCGGCAAGCCGGGCCTCGTGGCCCTCGCCGGACCGACAGCAGGCTATCTGATCTCCTTCCCGCTGGTCGCGTTCGCAGCCGGATACCTGCCCAGGGGCGACCGGCTTCGCGCGCATGGCGCCCGGCTCGCCGGCTTTGTGGCCTTGCACGGCGTGATCCTGTTTGCCGGCTGGAGCTGGCTGTCTGCACTGACCGGGCCGGAGATTGCCTTCGCGACGGGCGTGGCGCCGTTCCTGCTGGGCGCGCTGATCAAGAGCGGCCTTGCCACAGCGCTGCTGGCAGCCTTCCCGCGCCGGGTAAACTGAGACGGGGACACCGAGCATGCGCTTTCCGCACCGCAGCCTGATCCGCCTTTCCGGGCCTGACACGATCGCTCTTCTGGAGCGGACCGTGACAAATTCGGTGCAGGACTGGGCGGCGGGCGAGGCGCGTTATGGCGCGCTTCTGACCCCTCAGGGCAAGATCATAGCGGACTATACCGTGCTTAGGACGGACGATGGCGTGCTTCTGGATGTGCATGAAGACGCCGCCGAAGACCTGATGAAGCGCCTCAAGATGTTCCGGCTGCGCGCGCAGGTCGAGATCACGCTTGACGACACATTCGCCGCCGTTCGCGACCCGGATGGCAGCGACCCGCGGTCACCCGCCCTCTGGGGTCGCAAATGGGTCCCGCTGGCCGAGGCCGGGGACATGATCCCGGACGCAGACTGGCGGGCCAACCGAATCGCGGCCGGCGTGCCCGAATGGGGCACCGACTATCGCGCGGCAGAGGTTTTCCCGACCGACATCAACATGGATGTGATGGGCGGCATCGACTACAAGAAGGGTTGCTTCGTCGGCCAGGAAGTCGCCAGCCGGATGAAGCGGCGCGGCAAGATCCGCAAGCGCACCCTCACTGTCCACGGCGCGGCATTGGAGGCAGGCACCGAGATCTTCTCGGCTGCCCCGGTCGGAACGGTGACGAGTGTACAGGGGGAGGCCGGCCTCGCGCTGGTGCGGACCGACCGGTTGCAGAAAATCCTCGATCAGTCCCTCCCGCTGACCTGCAATGACCAGCCCGTGACATTTGACGTGCCGGACTGGGCGCAAAACGAAATGAACGCCCTGGGTACGGAGGCATCCGGTGAGTGACGATTTCCCCTGCGCCTGGGCGCCGCTGACCGACGACCTCTACCGAACCTATCACGACACCGAATGGGGCGTGCCGGAATATGATGGCCGGGCGCTGTGGGAGAAGCTGCAGCTGGACGGCATGCAGGCGGGCCTCTCCTGGATCACCATCCTGCGCAAGCGCGAGTCCATCCGCGAAGAGTTCGACCAGTTCGATCCGGAAAAGCTGGCCCGCTGGACACCAAAGCGCGCCGAAAAGGCACTGAAGAATCCAGGCATCATCCGCAGCCCCAAGAAGATCGACGCCGTGATCGGCAACGCGCAGGCCTTCCTCGCCATGGAAGAGGCCGGCGAGGGCTTTGCCGATTATTGCTGGGGCTTTGTCGGTGGCACGCCCATTGTGAATACATGGAAGCATTTCCGGCAGGCGCCGACCTCCACTGACTGGTCGGCGGCCATGTCGAAGGATCTGAAGAAGCGCGGCTTCAAATTCGTCGGCCCCACCATCGTCTATGCCTGGGCGCAGGCGGTTGGCATGGTGAATGACCATGACGTAACTTGCCCCCGTCACCGCGAAGTGCAGGAGATGGAACGATGAAACAGCTGCTTCCCCTGATCATGCTGGCCACGCCGCTGATGGCTGGCTGCGTGTCCGCCAACAGTGCCGAAGGCGCGAAAGCCGAGGCCTATGCCAAATGCCGCTATGCCCCCGGGCCGGAAGAGCGCGAAAAGTGCATGAAGACTGAACTCGCGCTGATCCAGGCGCGCGAGCGCAATGAAGCCCAGCGCATCCAGACTGATCGTGAAGCCGCAGAACAGCGCCAGGCCATTCTGGAAGCCTCCGGCGTTTCGCGGGAAGATGCGAAGCAAACGACCGACTCCGGCCTGCATCTGCCTGACTAGGCTGTCCTGACTGATCCGGCGTCTCGACCCGGCCCGAAAGCCGCGCTACAGAAAATAGGCTAACGATTCAGCATCTTGCCGCGTGACCTGCATGCGGCGCGCATCAAGAGGGCACAATGAAGAACGCCGTCATCTCGTCCACGGGCCTGTGGACGCCGCCGCATTCCATTTCCAATGAAGAACTGGTGGAAGCCTACAATGCCTGGGCGGACAACTGGAACCGCGAGCGCGACGCCGATATTGCGTCCGGCCTGATCGAGCCGAAGACCCATTCTTCCGTCGAATTCATCGAGAAAGCCTCCGGCATCAAGTCGCGTTACGTGATGAACAAGTCCGGCGTGCTGGACCCGGACATCATGGCCCCACGCATTCCGGAGCGCCCGAATGAAGAGATTTCCGTTCTCGCCGAAATCGCGGTGAACGCAGCCCGTCAGGCGCTGGAACGCGCAGGCCGCAAACCGGAAGACGTGGACGCTGTGATCTGCGCCGCCTCCAACATGCAGCGCGCCTACCCGGCCATGGCCATCGAAGTGCAGCAGGCGCTCGGCATTGGCGGCTTTGCCTTCGACATGAACGTCGCCTGTTCCTCCGCCACGTTCGGCATCCAGACCGCCGCAGACTTTGTACGTACAGGCTCGGCGAAATCCGTCCTGATGGTGAACCCGGAAATCTGCTCCGGCCACCTCAACTTCACCGACCGCGACAGCCACTTCATCTTCGGCGATGTTGCCACCGCCGTTCTGGTGGAAGAGGAGAGCATCGCCCCGGCCGGCCACTGGAAGATTCTCGGCACCAAGCTGAAAACCGAGTTCTCCAACAATATCCGGAACAATTTTGGCTTCCTGAACCGCGCCGCTCCCGAAGGCATCGGCGCGCCGGACAAGCTGTTCAAGCAGGAAGGCCGCAAGGTCTTCAAGGAAGTCGTGCCCATGGTATCGAAGATGATCGCGGAACAGCTTGATGAGCTGAACCTTCAGGGCACGGATCTGCGTCGCCTGTGGCTGCATCAGGCAAATGCCAACATGAACCGGCTGATCTCCACCAAGGTGCTGGGCCATGAAGCAAGCGCCGATGAAAGCCCGACCGTGCTGGACACCTATGCAAACACGTCATCGGCCGGATCGATCATTGCCTTCCACAAGCATTCGGAAGACTTCAAGCCCGGTGAGAAGGGGCTGATCTGCTCCTTCGGCGCTGGCTATTCCGCCGGCACGGTGTTTGTCGAGAAAACGGCGTAAGGCGAGCGGCCCCTACAGGCTCAATCGTACTCGTCGTCGCTGAACAGGTCGCCCCAGAAGACTTCGCGGCTGGACTTGGCAGCCTCGACGACAACGATGATTCCGCCCATCAGAAGCACGCAGAACGCCATAACCTGCCAGGGAGCCGTCTGTGCCACTGCTTCGAACATCATCACCGCCTATTGTTGGGTCGGGTAAACGGAGCTGATTCCGTTCCCTGTTGTCAGTGCAGCAGTTTTCGCGCAAAGCCCTTAACAGCGCATTTGGAAACAGGGGCAATCGCAGGGCGGGTTTGTAACCAGAATGCCCCCCTTTCTTTACCCTTATTGCCAATGCTTTAAGGAAGGCCTGAATGACCGTTCGCAAAAAGCAATCCGTTAAGGCTCCGAGGGTCTGGCAGCGCATGCTGTCCGGACGGCGGCTGGACCTTGCCCACCCCTCGCCCATGGATGTGGAAATCGAGGACATCGCCCACGGCCTGGCGCGTGTGGCCCGCTGGAACGGACAGACAAAAGGCGAGAATGCCTTCTCCGTTGCCGAACATTCTGTCATCGTGGAGCGGATCTGCCGAAAGCTGGACCCGACCATGAGCGCAAAGCACAGTCTGATGGCCCTGCTGCATGACAGCCCGGAATATGTGATCGGCGACATGATCTCGCCGTTCAAGGCGCTGCTGGGCGAAGGCTACAAGGACATTGAAGGCCGGTTGCAGGAAGCGATCCATATCCGCTTCGGCCTGCCGCCGGTGACGCCTGCGCGCCTGAAGAAGAAGATCAAGAAAGCAGACCTGATCTGTGCCTGGTTCGAGGCGACGCAACTGGCCGGGTTCGAAGAGGCCGAGGCCAACAAGCTGTTTGTCGTGCCGCCGGAAAATGTGCGCCTGAAGCTCTCCCCGAAATCGGTGCCGGAAGCACAGGCGGCGTTCCTTGACCGCTTCAACAAGATCATGACGGAGATTGGCGCGCCATGATGCGTTCGGCTTCCCCGCTGCTGATCGGCCTGTCGGCCGTGATGGTCGCCATCCAGGACGACATGCCGCTGGTGCTGGTCACGCGCCGCGGCAGCGAGGATGCGCTGCCATTCGGCCCGTTCCACCCGGACAAGCACCGCACATTCGACCTGTCGCTGCGCGGCTGGGTGCGGGAGCAGACGGGCTTTGAACTCGGCTATGTCGAGCAACTCTACACGTTTGGCGACCGGGACCGGGAAACACCGGAAGCGACGCTGGCCGGTGCTCCGCCGCATTCGCGCGTCATTTCGGTCGGCTATCTGGCACTGACTCCGGATGCCCGCCCGGCCGAAGCCGGCTTCGAAGCGCGCTGGCAGAACTGGTATCGTTATTTCCCCTGGGAAGATCACCGCAATGGCCGGCCGGCCCTGATCGACAACCAGATCGCGCCGCGCCTGTTCACTTGGGCGGCCGGCAAGGAATTGCGGCTGGAGCGCGCGAAGATCGCCTTCGGCCTGGATGGCGCCCGCTGGGCCGAAGAACGCGTGCTGGACCGCTATGAGTTGCTCTATGAAGCGGGCCTCGTGGCCGAATGCGCGCGCGATGCGAACCTCGCCGAGCCGGACATCGCACTGGGTGAGGCGATGGCCTCCGATCACCGGCGCATCCTCGCAACCGCCATCTCCCGCCTGCGCGGCAAGATCAAATATCGCCCGGTCGTGTTCGAGCTGATGCCGGAGCGGTTTACCCTGTCGGCTCTGCAGCGGACGGTCGAAGGCATTCTCGGCCTCGGCCTGCACACGCAGAATTTTCGCCGCGCGCTCGACAAGACGGGCCTCGTGACCGGGACTGGCGCGATGGAGACCGGCACGGGCGGGCGCCCGGCCGAGCTTTATCGCTTCTGCCGCGACCAGGCCATCTCGACCGGCGCGCCGGGCCTGTCGACCCCGCGCCGGTCAGCTGACTGATCTATTCTTCTGACTCGGTCTCGAACTCTTCCACGGCGATGCCTTCCGGCTGGCCGACAGCGATGAAGAGATAATGCTCCGGATCGAGATATTCCTTCGCCACGCGGTTCACGTCTTCCAGCGTGACGGCGCGCACCATGTCATTGCGGCGGTCGAAATAGTCGATGCCGAGTTCTTCCTGGCGCACGCCCATCATCTGGCTGGCGATCTTGGCGTTTGAATCAAAGCCCAGCGGGTAGGAGCCCGTGAGGTAGGCCTTGGCATCTGCCAGCTCCTCCTCCGTGACGCCGTTCTCGACGAAATCTTCCATCTCGGCCTTGATGCCTTCGATGAACTCGCCGGCGCTTTCATTCTTGGTCTGGCCTCCGCCGCCCCAGGTCTGCAGGTGTTCGCCTGCCGACAGGCTCGTATAGATGCCGTAGGTCAGACCTTTCTCGATACGGAGGGTTTTCATCAGCCGGCTCTCGAAGCCGCCGCCGCCATAGGTGTAGTTCAGCACATAGGCCGTGAAGAAATCCGGATCGTCCCGTTCAAGACCCGGCCCGGTGAACTGCACCAGCGATTGCGGCTGCGGCAGGTCGACGATGATCGGATCGGTCGGTTCGAGTTCCGGCAGGACAATGTCCGGCGTCTCGGGAAGAGTCGAGGTTTCGGGAAGCTCGGCAATGACCTCGTCGATCATCGGCGCCAGTTCTTCCGGCGTGACCGCGCCGACAGCCGTGACCAGCAGGCGGTCTTTCACCATCAGCTTGCGCATCTGTTCTTTCGCCAGTTCCGGCGTCAGGGCGGCGATGCTTTCCTCCGACTTTGACCGCGCATAGGGGTGATCGGGATAAAGCGCCTGCGACATGGCTTTCCAGGCAAGGTAGCCGGGGCTCGTCTCACGGGTCTTGAGCCCGACCTGCTGCTCGCGGCGGAAACGTTCGAACGGCCCCTCGTCGAAACGCGGATCGGCAAAGGCTGTCGCGATCAGGTCCATGGCATCGCCGGCATTGTCGGTCAGCATGGAGGCCGAGCAGGAGGTCCAGTCGTTCGAGGCCGAACAGGCGAAGCTCATGTTCAGGTCTTCCATCCGCGTCTGGAAGCCAAGGGAATCGAGATCACCAGCGCCTTCATTCATGTGATAGGTGACGGCATCGGTCAGGCCTTCCAGTCCTTCCGGGTCGCTCGCCTCGCCGCCTTTCCAGGCCATGTTCAGCGACAGGATCGGGATAGAGGGTTCCGACACCAGCCAGACCGAAGCGCCGCCCGGCGTCGTGAATTGCTGGATCTCTGCAAAGTCACCGGAATGGACCGCCACATCAAGCGGCGCCGGTTCCTCGACGGTTTCCACTTCGACTTCGACAATCGTTTCCGGCTCCACCGGCGGCGGATTGAAATAGGCGCAGGCGGACAGGCTGGTTGCGGCAAGCAGGCCGGCGGTAAGCGGTACGAGTTTCATCTCAGGAGTCTCCCTCTGCAGGCAGCAGGTGTGCTTCGATATAGTGTTTGTCTTCAGCGAAGACGCGGCGGACAGCGTCCAGGGCCGCGTCAGGTGTGACCGCGCGTATCCGGTCGGGGAAGGTCAGCAGGTCGTCCACATCGCCGCCCTTGGCGAGATGGCTGCCGAAGGCCTGTGCCATCCCGTACTGACTGTCGCGCGCATAGATGGCGGAGGCGGCGATTGAGTTCCGGGCACGCACAACGTCCTCTTCCGTGAAGCCCGCTTCCAGAGCGGCGTAGAGTTCTTCCATCACCGCCGCTTCCAGTTCGTCCACGGAGACGCCCTCTGCCGGCGTCGCATAGATCATGGCCGGCCCCTCATCGTGCAGCGAGGTCCAGGCACCGGTGCCGACATTGATGGCGAGCTTCCGCTCTTCCACCAGCTTCTGGTAAAGCAGGCTCGTGCGTCCCTGGCCCAGCACGTCGAGGCCAACGTTCAGGGCATCGGCAAACGCCTGATCGCGCACTGTGGATGTTCCCATATAGTAGCGATACCAGACCGGCTGCTTCACCTTGGGGTCTGACCTGGTGATGAGCTGCGTTTCCGTCAGCGGGTCAACCGGTTGCCAGCGCCGGATACGTTCGCCGCCCTGTTTCGGCGCAATCGCGCCATAATGCTCTTCCGCCAACGGACGGACTTCCTCAGCCGTGATGTCTCCGGCCAGCACCAGGATCACATTGTCCGGCGAGTAATAGGTATCATAGAAAAGACGGCCGTCTTCCGGGCGCAGCGCGGATACTTCGTCCATGTCGCCGATGACGGTGATTTCGTAAGGGTGTCCGCGCCAGAAAGCTGACAGCACCTCTTCCTGAAGCAGGGCAGACGGGCTGTTCTCGATCCGCTGGCGGCGCTCCTCTTTCACAACGTCCCGTTCGGCGACAAAGCCCTTGTCGGCGGCATTGTCGATGATCAGGTCCGTCATGCGCTCTGCTTCGAGCGACATCATCAGGCCGAGCTGGTCCTTCGCCACACGTTCGAAATAGGCGGTGTAATCCCAACTGGTGAAAGCGTTCTTCTGGCCGCCATTGCGCTGGACGATGGAGTCGATTTCCCGGTGCGCCAGATCGTCGGTCGCATGGGACATGACGTGCTCGAACAGGTGCGCCATGCCGCTCTTGCCCGGCGCCTCGTCCACTGCACCGACCTTGTACCAGAGCATGTGGGTAACCACGGGCGCCCGGTGGTCCGGCAGGACAATGACATCCATGCCATTCGACAGGGTGAAAGTTTCAGGCTTCCACTCTTCCGCAGCCGCCGGACCCGCAGAAATTGCAAACAGGGCCGCAGCTGCCCCAAGCGTGCGTTTCAGTACCGCCACGCCTATTCCTCCGCCGCCATGTCTTCCGGCAGCAGCTGTGCCTCGATGTAATGACGGTCAGGGCCAAACACGGTGCGCACGGCAGCAATGGCCTCTTCCGGTGTCACCGCACGGACATCGTCCGGATAGGAGAGGACGCTCTCAATCGTCCCGCCGATAGCGAGGGTCGAGCCGAAGACGTTCGCCATGGTCGACTGGCTGTCGCGGGCATAGATTGCGGTTGCGGCAAGCTTGTTCCGGGCCCGGATGACCTCTTCCTCCGTGAAACCCTCGTCCAGCGCCTTGCTGACTTCGGCCATGACAGCGGTTTCAAGCTCGTCCATGCTGACACCGGGTGCCGGGCTGGCCGAGATCACGGCCGGGCCCTGATCGTGCAGATCGGTCCAGGCATAGGAGGAGGCGCTGATCGCCAGTTGCTGTTGCTCCACAAGCGACTGGTAAAGCCGGCTCGTCATGCCGCCGCCCAGCACTTCCAGGCCAACCTCAAGCGCATAGGCCTCTTTCGGAGACCGGATCTGCGAAACGCCATTGTAGTAACGGCTCCAGACCGGCTGGCGGACTTTCGGATCGGAATGGATGATCTCGTCATTCTCGGTCAGTAGCGGCACATCGCGCCATTTGCGCTGGCCATGGGCCGTGCCGGTCGGAACGATCTGGCCATAGGTCGCCTGGGCAAGCGTGCGCACTTCGTCTTCGGTCACATCGCCGGCGACGACGAGGATGGCATTCTCCGGGCTGTAATATTCGTGATAGAAATTGAGGCCGTCTTCCGGCGTCAACGCAGCCACTTCATCCATGTTGCCGATGACGGTGATCTCGTAGGGATGGCCCTTCCAGAGTTCGGACAGGACCTGTTCCTGCAGGATCACGCCGGGATTGTTGTCGATCCGCTGGCGGCGTTCTTCCTTCACCACGTCGCGCTCGGAGATGAAAGCACCTTCCGGGTCGTCGTCGATGACGAGGTTCACCATCCGGTCCGCTTCCAGCTCCATCATCGTGCCGAGCTGTTCCTTGGCCACGCGCTCGAAATAGGCGGTGTAGTCCCAGCTGGTGAAGGCGTTCGACTGACCGCCATTGCGGGACACGATGGAGTCGAACTCACCCGGCGCCAGCGTGTCGGTCTGCTGGAACATCACGTGTTCGAAGAGGTGGGCGATCCCGCTCTTGCCGGGCGCTTCATCGACCGCGCCAACCTTGTACCAGACCATATGGGTCACGACCGGCGCGCGATGGTCGGGGATCACCACCACCTCCATGCCATTGTCGAGTTCGAAGGTTTTGGGGGTCCATGCCTCTGCCGGGGCGGTGGCATTGTCAGCCAGGGCTGGCAGGGCAAAGACGGCAAGGGCGACAAGCCCTCCGGTCAGCGTCCGTTTCATGGGCTTGTTCCCTTGCAAGAGTTGGAGGTCCGGCACCGGGCTGGATCAGGTTCCCGGCAGCTTCACACGCGGCTTGGCCGACGTGCTCTCGATTGTCACAGGCTCATTGCCGGTGGCGTTATCCGTCGCCGCGGATTCAGCGTCTTCCGGATTGTCCTTCCGCCAGAACAGGATGCGGTCGGTGATCGTGGTCGGCTTCCGGATCGACTTGAACTCTTCATAGTCGAGGCGGGTGCGGATCAGCGGGCTGACAGCGTTAGCGTCCGCCGCGGCCACGAGCGCCCGTTCGGAGGCACTGGCATTGACGCCGAGCGTCGCGCCGAAGGCGGCCGCATTGTCGTTCTGCGCGGCTTCCACTTCAGGCGGCACCGACTCGCCAGCGCCCGGCGGACGGAGGGAATAGTCCGGCGGCACAGTCAGCGGCGCCTTGGTGACGACCCGGAACTCGTCGGGCGTGCGGGAACCGGATCCGCTGGAGCAGGCCGTCGTCGCCAGGCAAACGGCGCCCAGGGCCAGAAGGGAAAGCTGCGTCTTCATGTGGCGTCCTCGCCTCTAAGTTTTGGATGGCCGGTCCGGTTTCCCGGACGGCTTTCTTCCAGACAGTACGAATTGATCGAAAAACAGCAAGACCGCGCCAACACTGATCGCAGCATCGGCAACGTTGAATACCCATGGAAAGTGAAGGGCGCCGGCATTGATGAAGTCCACCACGGCGCCGAAACGCACGCGGTCGATCAGATTGCCGAATGCCCCGCCGATCACCAGTGCCAGCGACAGTTTCAGCAGCCGCCCTTCCGCCACCATCAGCCAGCGCAGGAAGCCCAGCGCGATGGCCAGCATGATGCCGGCCAGGATCCACCGGCCGATGCCCTCGGACTGGAACATGCCGTAGCTCATGCCCCGGTTCCATACCATGGACAGGTTGATCGGTCCGGGCAGCTCGACCGTTCCGCAGGCAAAGCTGTTATGGAAGCATTCCATCGCACGGAACCGCTCGTTCGCCAGAACCATCGATTTGGTCACCTGGTCTGCAATCAGCGTGACCGGAATGATGGCCAGCGGCCAGACCTGAGCAGGTTTCATTTGCATGCGGGGAGATTGCACCCCGTCCCCGTCAGATCAAGCGATTCCGTGCAGGTATCCGCTCACTCGCCGTGCGTCGCGTCCCAGGCTTTCACCGCCAGCGCATCACGCGGGGTGATGTCCGGAAACTCCGGATCGGCGAGGGCCGGGTCGAAATACTTCCAGCTGCGCCGGCATTTGATGCCCTCGGCTTTCTGCGGATAGACGACCACGCCCGGCGTATCGTCCAGCGTGAAACCGCCGCCCTTGCCTTCCAGCGTGTTCACCAGCTCGGCGCCCGACGTGATGAACAGGTCGGCTGCGTCCTCGCCTTCGAACGCTTTCACCAGATCCTCATCCGCGATGTGCACCACCGGCGCCGCCTCCAGCGAGGCGCCGATCCGCTTCTCGCGGCGTTCCACTTCCAGCGCGCCGGTCACGACGCGGCGGACGGTGAAGATCTTCGCCCAGCGCTCTGCCAGCTTCTCGTCTTTCCAGTCTTCCGGCGTTTCCGGGAACAGGAGCAGGTGGACCGAATCCGCCTTGCCGCTGAGATGGCTTTCGAGGAAAGCCTCTTCCATCGTGAACGGCATCACCGGGGCAAGCCAGGTGAGCAGGCGCTCCAGCACAGCGGCCATCACCGTGCGCGCAGCGCGCCGGCGATTGCCATAGAAAGCCGTCGCATCGTCCCACGCATCCATCGTGCTGAAACGCGGATCGCAATAGAGGCTGTCTTTCCGGATGTCGAAATAGACGGCCGACAGGTCCACGCCCGCGAAATTGATGAGCAGGCTCATCACACGCTTGAAGTCGTAGACATTGTAAGCGGCCTTCACCTGGGCATCGAGCTCGGCGAGGCGGTGCAGCACCCAGCGTTCGAGGCCCGGCATCTTCTCCGGTGCGATGCTCTCGTCTTCCGTCCAGCCGTCGAGCGCGCCCAGCAGGTAGCGCACCGTATTGCGCAGCTTGCGATAGGTCTCGACCGAGCCCTTGATGATCTCGTCGGAGATCCGCAGGTCTTCGGTATAGTCGCCGGACGCCGTCCAGATGCGCAGGATCTCGATCCCGTACTGTTTCTGGATCTGCTCCGGCTCGATCGTGTTGCCGATCGACTTGGACATCTTCTTGCCATCGGCATCGACGATGAAGCCGTGCGTCAGCACCTGTTTGTAAGGCGCCATGCCGCGCGTGGCGCAGCACTCCAGCAGGGACGACTGGAACCAGCCGCGGTGCTGGTCGGAACCTTCCATATAGAGGTCCGCCTGCCCGGTTTCCGGATCGATGATACCACGTTCCCGCAGCGCGAAGGCATGCGTGGTTCCGCTGTCGAACCAGACGTCGAGCACGTCCGTTACCTTGTCCCACTCATTGGCCGACAGGCCGAGGGGGCTCAGGAAATCTTCTGCTGGCGTATCGAACCAGGCTTCGACACCGCCCTTGGCGATGGCCGTCTTGATGGCGTTGTTTAGCGCATCCGCCTGCTCTGCCTCCAGCGCTGCCGTATGCGGTTGGCCGGACTTGTTGACGAAGATGGTGATCGGCACGCCCCAGTTGCGCTGGCGGGAGATCAGCCAGTCCGGCCGGCCTTCGACCATGGAGCGCAGGCGGTTGCGGCCGACGGCCGGGAAGAACTCGGTCTCGTCGATGGCCTTCAGCGCATTCTCGCGCAGCGTCTTGCCGTTCGGGCCGGGCTTGTCCATCGAGATGAACCATTGCGGCGTCGCCCGGCGGATGACCGGCGCCTTGGAGCGCCAAGAGTGTGCATCGCGAATCGTCGTCATGCCGCGCGCGAGCAGATTGCCGCTCTCGGCGAGGGCCGCGATCACTTCATTGTTCGCCTTGCCCGGCTCGCCGCGCTTCTTGCCGCTGGTGCGGATGATGTCCATGCCCGCAAAGCGCGGCACGTCCGGCGTGTAGCAGCCGTCCGGATCAACGATCTGGCGGATATCCTGCGTCGTGCGGCCGGACTCGACCCAAACGTTGAAGTCGTCTTCACCATGCGCGGGCGCGGTGTGCACAAAGCCCGTACCGGCATCGTCGGTGACGTGCTCGCCAGCGAGGAGCGGGATGTCGTGGGCGAAGAAAGGGTCCATCGCGTGCAGCGGATGGGACAGCTTGCCGAGCGTCGCCGGATCGACATCTTCAAGACGTTTGAAGGAAGAGACCTTCGCCCCATCCATAACGGCCTGTGCCAGCGCATCACCGAGGATCAGCTTTTCGCCCGGCTTCGCATAAGGCGCAAAGCCCAGCTCTTCCTCGCTCATCACCGTCTCGACCTCATAGAGGCCATAGGAAATGTCAGGATTGTAGCTGACGGCCTGGTTGGCCGGGATCGTCCATGGCGTCGTGGTCCAGATCACGACGTAGGCGTCTGACCCTTCGACCGGGAACTTCACCCAGATCACCGGAACCTTGCGGTCGTGGTATTCCACTTCCGCTTCGGCGAGCGCGGTGCGCTCCACCGGCGACCACATGATCGGCTTGGCGCCGCGGACCAGCGAGCCGGTCATCGCCATGCGCAGGAATTCGCCGACGATGGAGGCTTCGCTTTCGAACTTCATGGTGAGGTAGGGATTGTCCCATTCACCCTCGATGCCGAGATTGCGGAATTCCTGCTTCTGGATGTCCACCCATTTACCGGCATAGGCGCGGCAGGCGGCGCGGAACTCGCCCGGCGGCACGTCGTCCTTCGTCTTGCCTTTGGACCGGAACTCTTCTTCCACCTTCCATTCGATGGGCAGACCGTGACAGTCCCAGCCCGGCACGTAAGCCGCATCATAGCCCGCCATCTGGTGCGAGCGGACGATGATGTCCTTGACGATCTTGTTCATCGCCGTGCCGAGGTGAATGTGGCCGTTGGCATAGGGCGGGCCATCGTGGAGGATCCACTGCTTCGCACCGCGTTCCTTCGCATCGGCGCGCAGGCGGTCATACAGGTTCAGATCGTCCCAGCGTTTGATCCAGTCAGGCTCACGCTTGGGCAGGCCGCCACGCATCGGAAATTCCGTCGCGGGCAGGAACAGGGTGTCGCGATAGTCTCGGTCGGTCAGGGAATCGGTCATGGATCTTCAGTGTGAACGGATTGGGAGAGGAATTCAGGGCTCAAAAAGCAAATCCCGGCCTGGCCCAGACCCTTCGGTGGGGTCAGCGCGCAGCCGGGCGGCTAATTCGAATTGTGAATATCCGGTCCATCGGCAAGCGCTTAACAGGCAGAGGTTAACCTGTCACTAGGGCGGGTGCCTCAGCGCGGTGCGGCGGCGGCGGCCTGTGGCGGGCCATAGGCCAGGCGGCCGGCCACTTTGGTGCACAGGGCGTCGAAGACAGCCCCGTTCTCGATCAGATTGCCCCAGGTGATGCCCTGATCGAGGATCACATAGCGCGACACATGCACCGTATCCCGGTCTGCCTTGTAGATGGAGACAGCGCTGAAGGCACGGTCCATGGCGGTCACGTCCTCATAGGACAGGTCCGAGCCGAAGGCCGCCATGAATTCGACCCCGCGGCAGTCCGTGGCCGCTTCATCCGCGCAGACCGAATAGATCCCCAGTGTCAGGCCGTCCCGCAGCCGCGCAAACACAAAAGGCGCGCCGCTTTCATTCTGGCCCGCAGCAAGAAACGCCCCGCCCAGTTCGTCGACAAGCAGTCGGAGATCATCCAGCTGGACATTGCTGATCACGACATTCGGCGACCGGGATACGCGCGGGGCCTCTTCGGGCACCTGCGCCCGCGCATGTCCGCTGCCGAGCGCCAACATTGCAGCTGCTGCCAAAGCCGTACGCAAATTTCACCCCTGTGACTGCCTATGCCAATATCCCCGCCGGCATGGTGTCATGCCAGCGTTCGATGTCAGCAATATGGCAGTTATAGGGCGCGTTACTCGCTGTCTTCGTCGTCGCTGAACAGCCAGTCATTGTATTCGTCGTCTTCCGCATCATACGGCCAGACGACATCTGCGACGAGCGGGCCAAGCGCGAGCGCGTTCTGCAGATTGATCTTCACGTTTTCCATACGCTGGCCGCCATCCAGAATGATGTAACGTGTGATGCCGAGCGTCTCGCCGTCCTTGTCCCACCAGGTGGACACGGCGGCATAGGCGAGGTTTGCGTCATTGACCTTTTCTGCCGTCACGTCCTCATCGCTGTCGTAACGGACCTGCACCATCATGCCGAGGCACCCCTCGGCGTATTCGGTGTCACACGCGGTGCCGATCAAGTGGAAGATCAGCCCGTCGGAATTTGTGGCCCGAAGCGAAATGTCGCCTTCGCCGCCAACTTCCGTGATCGTGTGGCCCTCGGAAACCGCAATCGCCTTCAGGTCTTCCAGGTTGAGGCTGCGCACGACGCGGTCGTCATTCGCAAGCGATGTGTCGGCGCTGAATTCCTGTGCGGAGGCCGGGAAGGATACGGCCACTGCCAAGGCCGCTGTGGTGAGCAAAGTGCGCATGGGAAACTCCCTGTTGCTGTCCCCAGATGGGCACAGCATGGCGGGGTACGGCGGCAATGAAAAGAGAAAATTCTAACGAAACTTACAGATTCGCGAGGCGTTTGCGGGCTTCTGCAGCGTCTGCGTGCATGGCTTCAACCAGAGCATCCAGATCGGCAAACTTCAGTTCCGGCCGGATGAAGGAGATCAGCTGAACCTCCAGCCATTTGCCATAAAGATCATCATCGAAATCGAAGATGTGGGTCTCCAGAAGCGGATCGCGGATGCCGGTCGTGGGCGTGCGGCCGAAATTTGCAACGCCGTCCAGCCAGTCACCCTGCCGGTCGATTCTTGCCCGCACCGCATAAATGCCGTGGCGCGGATGGATCAGGTCTCCGAGGTGGAGGTTTGCGGTCGGGAAACCGAGGGTCCGGCCATTCTTCTCGCCGCTCTCGACCACGCCATCGGCAATCCACCAGGTGCCCAGCAGCTCTGCGGCTGTTTCGGGTTCGCCGGCATGAAGCGCCTGCCGGATGGCCGTGGAGGATGCCTTGCCTTCCAGCTCGATCACTTCGTCAACGATCGTCACCCCGAAGCCGAGCGCCCGGCCGAGGCTGGCCAGCCGCTGGGCATGGCCCATCCGGCCGCGTCCGAACCGGAAATCGAAGCCAACGGAGACATGGCTGACCGACAGGCCGTCGACCAGCACATCCCGGACGAAACCTTCATCGGTCATCGACGCCATTTCGCCATTGAACGGCAGCTCGAACACCGTGTCCGCGCCAGCCGCCAGGATGGCATTGTTGCGCCGCTCAGGCCGGAAGATGCGGAACGGCGGGTCGCTGGGCCGGAAATAGGCGCGAGGCGGCGGCTCGAAGGTCGCGACGGAGAACTTGCCGCCCCCCGCCTGCCTTGCCGCATCCATCACTGCCCGGTGGCCGGCATGCAGCCCGTCAAAATTGCCGAGCGCAATCGAAGCCCCCCGCGCACTGGCGGGCAAGCCCCGGTAGTCGGCATAAATGGCCAATCAGGCCTCCCGGCTCGGCGCAACCACTTCGGCGTCCCCGGCGATGACGCGCTTGCCGTCCACGATGCATTCGATCTTGAGGACGACTCGATTGCCGCGGTCGATCTTCTCGGCGACTGTCGCACGCGCCGTAACCGTGTCACCGATATAGACCGGACGGCGGAAGCGCATGTTCAGCCCTACAAAGACCGCGCCCGGCCCCGGCAGGTTGTTGCCGAGGATGCCGGAGATGTAGCTCGCCGTCAGCGCGCCATGGGCGATGCGCTTCTCGAACATGGTCGTGGCGGCATATTCGTCGGACATGTGCAGCGGATTGAAATCGCCCGACACTTCAGCAAAGCGCTGGATGTCGTCCGCAGTGATCTCATGCACGGTTTCGTGCGACTGCCCGATTTCGAGGTCTTCATATTTGAAGCCGGTAAATTCAGTCATTCCGGGATGCTCCGATTCTTTCGACGGGCTTCGTTACACGCCTGAGGGCGATGCGTCACCATCTTAAGCCTGTCATGGCCCAGGTCGCTGCTTCTCCATAGGCTGCCAGCAATTCGGCGACTTCCTCTTCGAAATCCTCGCCATGCTCCTTGAGACCGGTGCCCACATAGAGGCTGTCAAAGCCCTGAACGCCTGCGCCGCGCACATCCGTGGCGGGGCTGTCGCCAATGCAGAGGACGCGGGACCGGTCGACCGGCTTGCCCCCGGTCAGCGCCTCAATGCGCTGAATTGCGAGATGATAGATCGGCGGATGTGGCTTGCCGGGATAAATCACTTTGCCGCCAAGGTCTTCGTAGACATCTGCCAGCGCGCCTGCACACCAGTAGAGCTGGCCGCCTACACGCACCTGCTTGTCCGGATTGGCGCAGATCATGGGAAGGTTCCGGGCGATGCCGGCGGCGAGTTCCTCGCGATAGTCTTCCGGATGCTCGCCGACATGATCGCGCAGGCCGATGCACAGCAGCAGGTCGGCCTCGTCGGCCTCGGTGAATTTGAGATCCAGCCCCTCATAGAGGTGGCGGTCATGTTCCCAGCCTTCATCAGCGCCAAGACGCCAGACGGCCTGCCCCTTGCGGCGGTCCAGCTCTGCGCGGGTCGCATCACCGGAGGAGACGCAATCGTCAAATGCGGCATCCGGCACGCCCAGCGGCTTGAAATAGCGCGTCACCTGCGCTTTCGGCACCGGCGCATTGGTGATCAGGCAGACTTGGCCGCCGCCTTCGCGGAAGCGGACAAGCGCGTCGCACGCCTCGTCAAATGCCCTGCGGCCATTGTGGATCACGCCCCAGACGTCACACAGGATCGTGTCGTAGCGGCCGGCGATTTCAGAAAGCCCTTGCGGGAATTGCGGTGCGGTCATGCGCGGCGAGGTAGGCCGGGCGGGCGCTGCGGTCAATTCCCTGCCGCGCAATCGCCGGCGGGCAGCGGGTTCAGGATCCACTGATTGGCGGTCGGGATCGAGACGGAATTGGCGAAATAGCAGCCCTTGATCCGGATCACATGACCGAGGCTCGTCTCGTCTGAATACTGCGGCGCGTAGTTGCAGGAGACCATGTTCGCGGCGTGCTGCTCCGGCGTGCCGGGGCGGACCTCCAGCAGCAAATGGTTGGATCCGGTGGGGACCGAGACCGACTTCGCGCTGACCTCGCCATGACTACTGCAGACTATACCGGACCATGCGCCGTCTTCCTGCTGCACGGCCGGATCAAGCGGCGGTGCAATCGACAGGTCCAGCCAGACCGGGCCTTCTTCCAGCGCCTGGAGCGCATCCGGCGCCTCGAATTCCACAGGCCCGGGAAGGTCGGCGACGACCGTCTGAATCTCTCCGGCCGCGGCACCGGCGGGCAAGGCAGCAAGCGCCAGGATGATCGCACGCATGAAAGCGCCTCCGTTTCGGAACGGAGGCCAGCACACACCGGGATTGGGGCGATTTGAGGGAGACCGGCGCTTAGCCGAAATTGGTCAGGCGCTGGACCATTTCCCGCGGCGGGGCAGTTTCTTCCATCAGCGAGGCCTTGATCGGGCGCGGGGCGCCGAAGACATGGCCCTGGCCATAAGGGATCTCGTATTCGAGGATTTCGACGACGCTCGCCTCGTCTTCCATCTTCTCTGCCACCATGGTGATGCCATAGCGGGAGAACACGGCTGAGACTTCCTCGCCGTCGACACGGCGGTTGATGGACGACACCGGGCGCGGCCCGGCCGGGTCGCGCAGCTGGTCGATCAGGGCGCCGCCATTCATCTTCACAAAGCGTACGCCGGCCGACTGAAGGCGCGGCAGATCGAGGCCGAGGTCCGGGGCGTGGTCGATGGAGAAGCGGAAGCCGAGCGCGGTCAGCTTGTCCATATTGTCCCGCATGGTGCGCGAGCGGGTCTCGAACCGGTCGGCGCGGATCTCGAAGATGACGGCGCCGGAGAGGTCCCGGTTTTCCGTCATGAATTCAAGGAACATCGGGAAGAAGGTTGAATCTTCCAGCGAGCTTGCCGCGATATTACAGAAGACGCCGACGCGGCGGTCCCGCTCTGCCAGGCGGCGCACGATCTGCACACAGCGGAACAGGGTGAAATTGTCGATCTGCCCCATCAGATTGGCGCGGCGGCCGGCGTCGAGGAATTCCGCCGGCAGGATCAGCGAGCCGTCGGGACGGCGCAGGCGCGTGAAGCCTTCATAGAAAGACACGCGGCGCTGCGGCAGCGACACGATCGGCTGCAGATGCAGGTCGACACGGCCATCCTTCAGCGCGTCGCGCACATCGCGGAGAATTGCGTCTTCCTGCGGGGCGACAATCTTGTTGGTAGAGGTTTCCGCCAGACGGGTTTCGAAACTGTGAGACAGCCGGTCGATCAGGCTTTCAAGCTGCTTCATTTCCGAGACCAGCGCGTCGCGCCGCTCGGTCAGCTCATGCTTGACCGTTTCCTCAACCACGTCGGTGCGCGCTTCGATCACGTCCATGCGGCGTTCGGCGTCGCGGTTCTCTTTCTCAATGGCCTGCATGCGCGCATCGATTTCGCGCTTCGAACTGCCATTGGAAACAAGGACGTGGATCTGGCTGAGGACGGCTGTGGTCAGCACGCCCGCACCGATGGAGATCGGCAGGCCGAGTTCCAGCACCGTCGCGCCGACGTATCCGGCGGCACCGCCGGCTGCCATGTACAGCAGGAACAAGAGAAACGTCATCAGCTCAGCACCCGAAACAATTCGTCAATCTTAACAGATAAGGTCCAGAAGTTAACGAATTGCTTGGATGTGGCGCAATTTGGGTGGTCCGGCAATCCCGCCGAACATTGTTGCGGAGAGGTCACAGACACGCCGCGTGTCACAATCGGATACAAACCGTAACTGGACAGGACGCGGAACGACCGATAGCCAAGAGTCAGAGACCCGGCACCACCGGTCCGCGGCCATCTTATTGGCCGGAGCGGGGGCAGTCTCGGGGGAGACACGGGGCGCGCAGAAATGTGCGCCCCGGTCCTTTCTCAGGGCTCTGTTTTCAGACGAAAATCAAGGCTCTGCGCTGGCCCCCTCAACAAGGTAATGGACCTTGCCGAGCGGCCAGGCATTCGGTGCATCCGTGTCGCAGCCCAGCGCAAAGGCCTCCTGTTCATTGAACTTCACCGCGAGGGTCATGCCGCATGGCTGCAGCACCGCGCGCTGGCCGCCATAGTCCACCCAATACCCGGCCCGGCCATCCGCCGACTCGATCTTGGTGACGACCAGGTCGCCGGTATTGAAGACTTCCGTCTTCGCGTCGCCTTCCCCCGGCAGGACGCCCAGCAGCGCCGCACCAAAGCCGCCTTCCGGCGAGTCCTGAACGAAGATTTCCGCATCGGAGAGTTCGAATGCCTTGTTGAGCGCCGCGACTACGTCGCGCGTTCCGGACGGGCCGCCGACCGCCAGTGGCGTTTCGCGCCCAGCCGACCAGCCCGCATTGCGCACCTCGTCCAGCCCTTCGAGATTCGCTCCCTGCAGGGAGAACAGGAGAACGGCATCCAGACTGGCCAGCACGTGTCCGTCCATCGCTGCGCGCAACCCCGGCGGCGTGCCGAACAGCACCCGCTTGCCGCCGGCGACAACCAGCAGGCACGGTGCAGGCTCGCTCGAAGCGGCACAGGGCAGCAGGGCGAAGTCGGCGCTCCGGATGTCATCCGGACCGATGGCAGGCGCAGCGCCCTGCCCGCTTCCACACGCAGACAGGATGACAGAAAACAGGATGGCGAAAACGCCGGATCGGGGCACAGGACTACCTCGCGGTTCAGCCGATCACCATACGTCCCGGCTCTGTCACGATTTGCTGTTCCATGTAACCCAGCGCGTCGATCTCGACCCGGACACGGTCTCCGGCTTTCAGCCATTTCGGCGGATCGAAGCCTGCGCCGACGCCTGCTGGTGTGCCGGTAAAGATCAGATCGCCCGGCTCCAGCGTGAAGGCCGCCGTCAGGTGCGCAATCTGTGCGGGAATGTCGTGAACCATGTCCCGCACATGGCCGGACTGGCGCTGTTCGCCATTCACGAAGGTGCGCACTTCCAGTGCGGAGAGGTCGTCGATCTCGTCCAGCGTCACGATGGCCGGGCCGACCGGCGCATGCGTGTCGAACCCCTTGCCCATGATCATGGTCTGGCTGGCGCGCTGCCAGTCGCGCACCGAATAGTCGCAGCCAATCGTAACGCCCGCAACGATTTCAAACGCGCGCTCGCGCGGCACATGCCGCCCGCGCTTGCCGATTACGACGACCAATTCCCCTTCATAATCAAGCTGATGCGACACCTTCGGAAGCTCTACGTCCGCATACGGATCGTTGATCGCGGTGGCCTGCTTGTTGAACCATTTCTGGATCTCCGGCTTCTTCGTATCGACGAAGCTGACACTCTCTGCGGCATGCGCCGCATAGTTCACGCCAATGCCGAGGATTTTCCCCGGCCGGGCGACGGGCGACAGAATGTCGATTTCGGACAGCGGCACAGGCGCGCCGTCCGGCTCACCTTTCATGGCCTCTTCCAGGTTTGTCCCCCGAATGGGGGTTACAGATTGCGCAGACAGTATTCCATAACGGATAGAATTTCCCTGTTGGTACCTGATCACATGCATATCGTTACCCTCTCGTCACACTTCAGCCAGAAACACACGTCACGCGGTTCATCTCGCGTTGTGACGTGGGTTGGCAAGAGCTAGTCAGAAGACAGTTACGGGGGCGCCAGAATGGACACTGCCATGGACCAGAATATCGACCTTGGAGTCCGGGCACAGGAAAGCTCCGTGCGGGCGATTTTTGCGCCGGGCGAACGGCTGCAGATGCCCCCCTACCAGCGCAGCTATTCCTGGGAGACACGGGAAGCCAACGAGCTGCTGGGGGATCTTATCGATTCCGTCAAAACGGGGACGCCGCACTTTGTCGGCGCCATCGTCCTGATCCATGGCGCGGAAAATGGCGTGCTTGAGATTGTCGACGGCCAGCAGCGGCTGACCACGCTGACCATCCTGCTCGCCGTGCTGCGCGACCTCGAACCGGACAAGGCCCGCGCCGCCATGCTGCATGCGCTGATCGCAGACGAGGCCCGGCCGATGCTGGGCGAAGGCGCAAACTGGCGGCTGACGCTGAACCATATGGACGGGCCGTTTTTCCGCGAATCCATCCAGACGCCGGGCGCGACGCGGAACCTGGACAAGGAACCGGGCGAAAGCGAAAGCCAGGCCCGCATGGTGCGCAACGCCGCCGCCTTTGCCAAACGTATCGAAAGCATGAGCGACGACACACGGCGTGCGCTCGCCGACGTCGTGATGAACCGCTGCGCGCTGGTCAGGGTCGTCGTGGGTGAAAAGGATCAGGGCTTCAAAGTGTTCCGCGTGCTCAACACGCGCGGCAAGGAACCGGACGCCCACGACATCATCAAGACCGAACTGTTCCAGCGGGCCAAATTCACCGATGAGGAAGCCAGCGCCTATGCCGAACGCTGGTCGGAGCATGAGGCGGCGCTGGGTGGATCCGCCTTTGACGACCTGCTGCGCCAGATCCGGTCCATCTACGACAAGTCCGGCCGGGGCGAACTGGTCTCGGCCTTCCCGAAAGCGGTGCTGTCCAAGGTCGATCCGCGGACCTTCCTGGACGAAGTGCTGCCGCGCTATGTCAACGCCTATCAGCTGATCACGACGGGCGAGGTGCAGGACGAGCCGAATGCAACGATCGTCAGCGACAAGCTGAACCAGATGCGCGCGCTGGATCAGAGCAGCTGGCGCGCACCGGCCCTCAAATTCCTGGTCGAACGCGGCGTTTCAGATCCGAAAGCGCCGGAATTCTTCACCCGCCTCGAACGCCAAGCCTTCATCATCATGCTCGTGGTCACCGACCGCGACCAGCGGAACCGGCGCTTCAACAAGGTGATGGACGCGATCACCAATGACCGCACCCTTTTCGCTAAAAGCGGACCGCTGTCGGTCGACCGCTCGGACGCGCGCAAGGCCCGCGAACGGATGCTCGGCCGGTTCGCCACCTTCGCCCAAAGGCGGGCGATGGCCCTCCGGCTGAATGCCGCCCTCGAAGACGGCCTGACCATCCCACCGGAATCCGACGCGACGGTGGAGCATGTCCTGCCGCGCAATATTCATGAGGACAGCCACTGGCTGACCGTCTGGCCGGACCCGGCGAAACGCCGCGAACAGTGCGACACGCTCGGCAATTTCGTGCTGCTGACCCACAAGGTGAACCAGAAAGCCGACCGGCAGGACTATCGCGCCAAGAAAGACGTCTACTTCAATGGCGGCGGCGGGATGGACTTCGCCCTGACCCGCGACCTGCAGGACCAGCATGCCTGGACGGCGGACGTGGTGCGCAAGCGGACCGAGATGCTGGTCAACATCCTCTGCGAAGCCTGGGGCATCTGACGGCGCCAGGGCGGTCGCTTTCCTTGGGGAACCCCTAGCGGCAACCCGCCGGAGGGCCTAGCCTGCACGCGATAACAAAGCATGCAGGGAGCCCCGCCATGAGCCTGTTCGACCTTTCCGGCAAAGTTGCCGTCATCACCGGATCTTCCCGCGGCATCGGCAAGGCCATCGCCGAAGCCATGGCAGATGCCGGCGCCAAAGTGACCATCTCGTCCCGCAAGCCCGGCCCGTGCCAGGAAGTGGCCGATGCAATCAACGCCAAGCATGGCGAGGGCACGGCCATCGCTGTCCCGGCCAACATCTCTTCCAAGGAAGACCTGCAGGCCATGGTGGACGCCACCAACAAGGCGTTCGGCAAGATCGACATCTGCGTCTGCAATGCTGCCTCGAACCCATATTACGGCCCGATGAGCGGCATCGAGGACGACGCCTTCGCCAAGATCCTGCAAAACAACATCATCTCCAACAACTGGCTGATCCAGATGTGCGTGCCGCAGATGCGCGAGCGCAAGGACGGCGCCGTGATCATCGTCTCGTCGATTGGCGGCCTGCGCGGCTCACCGGTGATCGGGGCCTACAACATCTCCAAAGCGGCAGACTTCCAGCTGGCCCGCAACCTCGCCACCGAACTGGGCGTCGACAATATCCGCGTGAACTGTATCGCACCGGGCCTGATCAAGACCGACTTTGCCAAGGCGCTGTGGGACAATCCAGACACGCTGAAGCGCAGCCTGGCCGGCACACCGCTGAAGCGGATCGGTGAACCGGAAGAGATTGCTGGCGCCGCCGTCTATCTCGCCTCGAAAGCCGGGGCCTATATGACCGGGCAGATGATGGTGGTCGATGGCGGGGCGACGTCTACCTGATGCATCTGATCGACACACCGGAAAACACCCCGGCAGACGAAATCACCTTTGACGACTTCCGCAAGGTCGATATCCGCATCGGCACCGTGCTGGAGGCTGCGCCACTGGAAGGTGCGCGCAAGCCTGCCATTCGTATGCAGATCGATTTCGGCTCGGGTGTCGGCGTGAAGAAAAGCTCCGCCCAGGTCACGGTGCATTATTCGCCGGACGAACTGGTCGGCAAACAGGTCGCCGCGGTGGTCAACTTCCCGCCGCGCCAGATCGGCAAATTCATGTCCGAAGTGCTGACGCTCGGTTTTGCCGACACCGACGGCGCCATCGTCATGTTCTCGCCTGACAAACCCGTCCCCAATGGAGCACGCCTCGCATGAGCCGGACAGAGCTTTCGAAGCAACAGCAAGCCTTTTTCGACCGGCTGAAGAGCGGCGAATGGGAACTGCCCCCGGGCATCCGCAATCTCGGCATCCGCCCGGACCTGTGGCTGAAAGAGGTCAGCTATGGCCGCACGCTGTATGAGTGGCCGAACGAGGGCGACCGGGACATCAATGATGGCCGCGTCTTCGGCGGCTGGGTCGCGGGCCTTTCCGATCATATCGTCTCCATGACCATGGCCAGCGCGCTGGAAGACGGCGAATGGTTCACCACGATGGAACTGCAGACGCGTATCCTGCGCCCCGTGCCGCATGGCATCATCACGATCGAAGGCCGCCTCGTCAGCCGCGGCCGGACGACCGGTCTCGTCGAAGCCGACTGGCGCGACGAAAAAGGCCGCCACCTTGCCCGCATCACGGCTGCAAAGGCCATCCGTGAAATGACGGAACTCCGCCCGGATGTGGCCTCCCAGCTAGGGAAGCAACAGGTACAATGAATAACCTGCTCAGGGCGGTCCCCTTAATCATATTCACCGGATTGGCAGCACCAGCAGCTTTGGCTTGCTCCTGTGAACGATGCGATGAAACGATGTCCTTTATCGAAGACCCAGAGATTGACGCCGTGTTCGTAGGAGAACTCGTCTCGATCACAAAACCTGATGTAAAAAATGGAGAACCGGAGTGGCATCAAGCAGATGCTCTTTACCGCTTCAAAGTCATTCGCCCAATGAAGGGTAAAACAAGCAAGTATATCGAAGTGCGCACGCCTGAAAGCGGACCGTCTTGCGGTGCTGCCTTCTCGTTCTACTCACCAAGCGCCGTGACGGCGTACAGCGATAGCAATGGGACACTGCGCACCGACTCCTGCACGCAATCATGCTGGGATGTCGCAAAGAACCGGGCCCTCATAACAGAAAATACGATTCAAACCTGGAGCCCGCCGGATCTTTCGAACAAGGACGACTAAGGCAGAAGCAGGCAGGCGTCGCCGTAGGAATAAAAGCGGTACTCGTTCGCGATGGCATGAGCGTAGGCCGCACGCATAACCTCCGTGCCCATCAGGGCCGAGACGAGCATGAACAGGCTGGAGCCTGGCAGGTGAAAGTTCGTCACCAGGGCATCCGTGCCCCGCACCGCATCGCCCGGCTTCAGGAAGATGTCCGTCGGGCCGGTGGCCGGGTGAAGGGTTCCGTCCGTATCCACACAGCTCTCCAGTGTCCGCATGGCGGTGGTGCCGACCGGCACGACGCGTTGGCCGGACGCACGCGCCGCATTCAGACGGGCGGCCGTTTCCGGCGTCAGGCGGCGCCATTCCTGATGCAGCCGGTTCTCTTCCAGCTGCTTCTCTTCAAGTGGCTTGAACGTGCCGAGGCCGACATGCAGGCGCACCGTCTCGCGCACGAGGCCCGCTGCATCGCACTCTGACAGGAGGCGCGGCGTGAAGTGCAAACCAGCTGTCGGCGCCGCGACCGAGGCCGCATCTTCGCCTGCAAATTCAGTCTGGTAGGTCTCGCGGTCTTTCGCGTCGGCCGGACGGCGGCGGGCGATATAGGGCGGCAGCGGCATGGCGCCGTGCCGGTCGAGCGCCGCCGTCAGCGCCTCGCCCGAAAGGGAGAAGCGGAGCCCGATCTCGCCGCCCTCATGATGGCCGGTGATGTCCGCCGTGAAGCCTTCCGCAAAGACGATCGTATCACCATCCTTCAGCCGCCTGCCCGGCCGGGCCAGCGCGCGCCAGTTGGCGGCGTCGATCCGCTCGGTGAGGTTCACATCGCAGGCAACATCCTGCCCGATCTCATCCCGCGCCGGACGCACGCCCTTCAGGGCGGCGGGCAACACCCGCGTATCGTTGAAGACCAGCACATCGCCTGCATTCAGATAGCGCGGCAAATCCCGCACGCCGGCATCTTCCAGCCGCCCGTCCCCGTGCACGACCAGCAGGCGCGCGGAATCCTGCGGCTCTGCCGGTCGCAGCGCGATCAGGCGTTCGGGCAGGTCAAACTGAAATTGGCTCAGATCCATGGGGCGCCCGTCTCGCAGAAAGCCGCGCGCCGCGCAACAAGACCTGTGCAGGCCTTACTCGCCAACAACCGCAGGCACGGACGGCAGAGAGCAAACGTCAATGTCATCCTTGTCTGCCACGCTGGCCAGGAAAAGCGGTCCGTCGGTCCGCTCGACCCAGACTTCGGGACGCTCCCCTTCCGGCAGGTCGGCTGCGACCTTCGCCGATTTCAGGATATCCGGATTATCGACATGGCCATCCCGGGCGTCAGGGCCATGCTTGATGGCCATGACCACATCCTCGCCCGACACAACCCGGCCCCAGGCCGTGTATTTGCGGTCCAGGTGTTCTGCCTGGCCGCGCATCAGGAAGAATTGCGAATTGGCCGAATTCGGATCATCGGTCCGGGCGGTGGAGACCATGCCCTTGCAGTGCGGGATATAGCTTTCGACCATGCCGTCGACCGACATTTCCGCAAAGAAGCTCGCCTGGGTCCCGATCGGGAAGCCCTTGATATAGCCGAACTTCGCCGTGTCTTCCGGACCAATCGTGGCCTCCAGCGGCATCGTTGCCGGGTCGCGCCGGAACGTGAATTCGCCTTCAATATCTGGCAGACCGGAGTCGCGGCCCTTGAGCGCAAAAATATCACCGCCCTGCGCCATGAAATCGTCGATCACGCGGTGAAATCCGGTGCCGTCATAGTCGCCGGACCGGATGATGGTGGAAAACTGCTTGTAGTGTTTCGGCGCGACCTCCGGGAACGCTTCGATCAGGACGCGGCCTTTGGTCGTGTCGAAGATGAAGAGGTTCTCCGGATCGACCGGGCGCCAATTGTCCGGATCCGCCTTGGCCTGTGCCAACGTCATTTCAGCCGCAGGCGCCGCTTCTGCAGTGTCTTCAGCGGTTGCTGCAAAGGACAGGGCCAGCGCGGAGGCCGCGAGGGCCAGGGACGCAAATTTCAGGGGGGCCAGGGTCATGGTACGCAACGTCTCCATCCGGGCGCACGAACAGCGCCATGTGTTGCCCGTAATGTCAGGCATCACCTGTCAGGTTTCAACGGTTTGAGACAGTTTATCCGTCGCGCAGGGATTACTTCCCGTACTTTTCCATCAGGGCGCGCTTCACATCCGGTGTCAGGAAGGGCGTGATGTCGCCGCCGAGGCTGGCGATTTCCTTCACGAGACGCGATGCCACAGCCTGATGGCGCACATCGGCCATGAGGAAGACCGTCTCGATGTCCGGATTGAGCTGCTCGTTCATCGCGGTCATCTGGAATTCGTATTCGAAGTCCTGAACCGCCCGCAGGCCGCGCACAATGATCTGCGCGCCGCAGGCTTCGGCGAATTTCATGAGCAGACCGTGCATCGGCATGACCTTGATGTCCGCCAGGCCCGGCCCGTTCAGTTTCTCACATTCAGAGCGCACCATTTCGACGCGTTCTTCCAGCGAAAACAAGGGCTTCTTGGCTTCATTGATCGCCACACCAATGATGAGCGTGTCGACCAGTTTGCGTGCCCGGCCAATGATGTCGATATGGCCAATGGTCGGGGGGTCGAATGTTCCCGGATACAATCCTACGCGGTGCATGGCGGCCCTCCCCGGCCCTGTTACTCGTACAACAGCGGCGCCTACTCAGCGCCGCCGCCCTCCTCAATAACGTTTTCAGCGTCTTCCACAAGGCGAGCGACCGAAACAACCCGCTCACCTTCCGCCGTACGGAGCACCCAGACACCGCCCGTAGACCGGCCGGCAATGCGGATCTGATCCACCGGGGTGCGGATCAGCTGGCCGCCATCGGTGACAAGCATGACCTGGTCACCATCATCGACCGGGAAGGACTGGGCCACTTTCTTGACCGGACCCTTCTTCTTGTCGCGGCCCCAGATGTTCTGCGCGACAAGGCCTTTGCCGCCCCGGCCGGTGACGCGGTAGTCGTAAGCCGAGGAGCGCTTGCCCATGCCGTCATCGGCAATGGTCAGGACGAACTCCTCTGCCGCGCCAAGTTCGGCGAGGCGGTCGGTGGAGAGGGAGGCCTCTTCGGTGGTCTCGTCGTCATCGTCGGACACCTCTTCTTCCTCACCCGTTGCCGCACGGCGCATCGCCGCTGCGTGCTTGAGATAGGCGCGTGCCTCTTCCGAGGTGACGTCCACATGGCGCAGGATGCCCATGGAGATGACTTCATCGCCATCTGCCAGGCGGATGCCGCGGACACCGGTGGAGTTGCGGCCCGCAAAGACCCGCACGTCCGTAACCTGGAAACGGATACACTGGCCGAGCGCCGTGGTCAGCAGGATGTCATCCTTCTCGGAACAGATCTTCACGCTGACAATGCCGTCATCGGCATCTTCTTCCAGCTTCATCGCGATCTTGCCGTTGCGGTTGACGCGGATGAACTCTGACAGCTTGTTCCGGCGGACATTGCCCGTCTTGGTTGCAAACATGACGTCCAGCTCATTGCGGGACTCTTCATCGTCCGGCAGCGGCATGACGCTCTCGATCCGCTCGTCGGCAGCCAGCGGGAAGATGTTGACCAGCGCCTTGCCGCGCGAGGTCGGCCCGCCCACCGGCAGGCGCCACACCTTCTCCTTGTAGACCATGCCGGCCGACGAGAAGAACAGCATCTCCGTATGCGTCGTGGCCGAGAAGAGCTGGACGACGAAATCGTCCTCCTTCATCGACACGCCGGAACGGCCTTTGCCGCCGCGATGCTGGGTCCGGTAGGTCGAGAGCGGCGTCCGCTTGACGTAGCCGCCGTGCGTAACCGTGACGACCATGTCTTCGACCTCGATGAGGTCCTCGTCTTCCATGTCGATGCCGCCGGCGGTGAATTCCGAACGGCGCGGTACGGCGAACTTCTCTTTCACTTCCGCCAGCTCCGCCTTGATGATGTCGCGGATGCGCGGACGGGAGCGGAGAATGTCGAGATAGTCGGCGATCTTTTCCGACAGGCCCTTGGCTTCATTGCCGATCTCATCCCGGCCAAGACCGGTGAGGCGCGACAGTTGCAGCGCGAGAATGGCGCGGGCCTGCTCATCCGACAGGTAGATCGTATCGCCCTCGCCCTTGCGGGTGCGGCGGTCTGCGATCAGGTCCAGCAGCGGCCCCATATCCATGACCGGCCAGGCCTTTGCGAGCAGCTGTTCGCGGGCCGTGTTCGGGTCAGGCGAGTGGCGGATGATGCGAATGACTTCGTCGATATTGGCGACGGCCATGGCAAGGCCGACAAGGACGTGGGCGCGGTCACGCGCCTTGTTCAGGTCATGCTTGGTGCGGCGGACAACGACTTCCTGACGGAAGGCAACGAAGCAATCGAGCACCTTGCGCAAATTCATCAGTTCCGGCCGGCCGCCATTCAGCGCCAGCATGTTCACCGGGAACGAGTTCTGCATCTGGCTGAAACGGTAAAGCTGGTTCAGCACGACGTCGGCGCTGGCGTCCTTCTTCACCTCGATCACGACGCGGATACCGTGCCGGTCGGATTCGTCACGCAGGTCGGCAATCCCCTCGATCCGCTTCTCGCGCACGAGTTCGGCAATCTTGGTGATCATCGCGGCCTTGTTCACCTGATAGGGAATTTCGGTGACGATAATGGCCTGGCGTCCATTACGGGCTTCTTCGATATCGGTCTTGGCCCGGACGATCACGCTGCCGCGCCCCGTCAGCAGGGCCTTGCGAGACCCGGACATGCCCATGATGAGGCCGCCGGTCGGGAAATCCGGACCGGGGACGATTTCACACAGCGCATCGTCATCGATTTCGGGGTCGTCGATCACAGCAATCGTCGCATCGACCACTTCACCCAGATTGTGCGGCGGGATGTTCGTCGCCATGCCGACCGCGATGCCACCGCCGCCATTGACCAGAAGGTTCGGGAACTGGGCCGGGAGCACAATGGGCTCCTGCTGGGACCCGTCATAGGTGTCCTGGAAGTCGACCGTATCCTTCTCGATGTCGGCCAGCAGGTGCGTCGCCGCCTTCATCATCCGGGATTCTGTGTAACGCATGGCGGCCGGCGGATCGTTGTCGATCGAGCCGAAATTGCCCTGGCCGTCGACCAGCGGCAGCCCCATCGAGAAGGGCTGCGCCATCCGCACGAGCGCGTCATAGATCGCGCTGTCGCCATGGGGGTGGTAGTTACCCATCACGGCGCCGACGATGTTGGCGGATTTCTTGTAGGCCTTGTCCGGCGTGTTCCCGTTCACCTGCATCGCATACAGGATGCGCCGGTGGACCGGCTTCAGCCCGTCGCGCACGTCCGGCAGCGCCCGGCTGACGATGACGCTCATCGCATAGTCGAGATAGGAGCTTCTCAGCTCCGATTCGATGGAAATGGGCTCAATCCCGTCCGGCAGGCCGGCACTGCCCCCACCGCCATTTTCGGGGGTTTCCGGATCTTCCGGAGGGGTTGTCTCGTCACTCATGAGAAACTCTTGTCAGCTGCAGAGGGCGCGCGGGAATCGCGCTTCAAAATCTTACCGTTTTGTCTAGCATTTCGGGGCGCCAAAACAAACCTGAAAGCCCCGAAAATTGCAGTGATTCCGGGGTAAAAAAACGGTTTTACAACAAGGCTCAGGGCGCGGGCAGCGCCCCGATATCCACAAGCGCCTGCCGCACAGCCGCCGGACGCTTCGGAATGTCCGTTTCCGGGGTCTCGATATCCATGTCGAAGGCGAACACATAGGTGCCCGGCGCGGCCCCGCTGCCCTGCTCCAGCCAGCCGACATACCAGCCGATGTCCTGCGCTTCATCGCTGCTGTACCAGCCGGTTTTGGCGTAAAGGCGCCAATCTTCGCCCTCGTCCGCCAGCATGACCGGCAGGACAAGGCGGTAGGTGCGCGCCGACAGCGGCAGCTTCCGCTGCACCAGCCGCGTCAGGAAGCCCACCTGCTCGCGCGCCGAGATGCGGAGCGGGCCGCGTAGCCAATAGGTCGTCAAGTCCTCAGGCGCGCCTGTGTCGGCGTTTCCGTAGCCGAATGCTTCCAGCCAGCCATGCAGGGCCTCGCTGCCGATGCGCGGCGTGATCGTCTGGTAGATCCAGACGGTCGAATGCCGGAAAGCATCGGCCAGCGTCTGGCTCTCATTCCAGGCCGGCACGAACCGCGTCTGCCCGTCCCACTCGAACCATTCGTCCGGGCCGGAAACCGCTCCGGTCTCGATGGCGATCAGCGTATGCGGGATCTTGGAGGTGGAGGCGGTGACGAAGCGCTGGTCCACCCGGTCACCGCCGCTGGACCAGGTCGCGCCATCTTCCAGCCGCACGATGAGCATCGCGGACCGCGACGGGTCCACGCCTGCTTTTTCGACAGAGGTTTCAATGCTGTGCGGTGCAGTACCAGACACCGGCATTGCGCACGCTGCAAGCAGAACGGCCGATACCGCCAGAAGTGGCCGGAGCAATGCCCTGACCATGCCAGGTCGCCTTAGAACGGGATCTCGTCGTCGAGATCGTGGCTGGCAAAGCTTTCCTGTGGGCCGCTCATCTGGCGGGCACCGCCGCCACCTTGCGAGTAACCGCCGAAATCCCCGCCGGCAGACCGGCCGCCGCCTTCACCGCGGCTGTCGAGCATGGTCAGCGTGGAATTGAAGCCGCGCAGCACAACTTCGGTCGTGTAGCGGTCCTGGCCATCCTTGTCCTGCCATTTGCGGGTCTCAAGCTGGCCTTCGATATACAGTTTCGAGCCTTTTTTCACGTAGTTCTGAACCACGCGGACAAGGCCTTCGCTGAACACGGCGATCCGGTGCCATTCGGTTTTTTCGCGGCGCTCGCCTGTGTTCTTGTCTTTCCAAGTTTCAGACGTCGCGAGCGAGAAGCTGGCCACCTGTCCGCCGTTCTGGAACTGGCGCACCTCAGGGTCCTGCCCGACATTTCCTACGAGGATGACCTTGTTTACCGATCCCGCCATGGTTCCAACTCCGCTCCGATCTGATCCGTTTCGTCTTCGATTCGACCCTTGTACCCCGACAGGGCTTCCTTGTCGCCTGCCAGGCAGCGTCCGAAGGCGCGCTGTCCACAAGAGATCGCTGCTGACACATTTTTGCAGCAGCCCACTAGTGTTCACACTTTGTTCTTGTCGTCAAGCTGGACTCAAGACACACATAAGGCCTAGCACACATCCGTTTCCCGTTTTGCAGACGTAACGAGCAAAAAGCCCGAAAGTCCCCATCATGGCTGAGTCCCCCTTCATCCGCGTTCGCGGCGCAAAGGAACACAATCTCAAAAACGTCGACGTGGACATTCCGCGCGGCGAACTGGTTGTGATGACCGGCCTGTCCGGCTCGGGCAAATCCTCGCTGGCATTCGACACGATCTATGCCGAGGGGCAGCGCCGTTATGTCGAAAGCCTTTCGGCCTATGCACGCCAGTTTCTGGAGCTGATGCAGAAGCCGGACGTGGAGAGCATTGAGGGTCTCTCGCCTGCCATCTCCATCGAACAGAAGACGACCAGCCGGAACCCGCGCTCTACCGTCGGCACAGTCACAGAGATCTATGACTATATGCGTCTCCTCTGGGCGCGGGTTGGCGTGCCCTACTCGCCCGCGACCGGCCTGCCGATCGAAAGCCAGACCATCAGCCAGATGGTGGACCGTACGCTGGACCTGCCGGAAGGCTCGCGGCTTTATCTGCTGGCACCGATCGTCCGTGGCCGGAAGGGGGAATACCGCAAGGAATTCGCCGAACTCCTCAAGAATGGCTACCAGCGCGTGAAGGTGGATGGGGAGTTCTACGAACTCGAAAGCCCGCCCAAGCTGGACAAGAAATACAAGCACGACATCGACGTCGTGGTGGACCGGATCGTTGTTCGCGAGGGCATGGAACAGCGCCTTGCCGAAAGCTTCGAGACCGCGCTCAGCCTCGCCGACGGCATTGCCATCGCTGAATTTGCCGACAAGGCGGATGACGAAACCGAGCCGCGCCGCGTGACCTTCAGTGCGAATTTCGCCTGCCCGGTTTCAGGTTTCACCATTCCGGAAATCGAGCCGCGCCTCTTCTCGTTCAACAATCCCTTCGGCGCCTGCCCCACCTGTGACGGCCTTGGCGAGCAGCTGAAGATCGATGAAGGCCTGGTCGTGCCGGACAAGGATCTTGACCTGATGAATGGCGCCATCGCGCCCTGGGCCAAGTCGACTTCGCCCTATCAGACGCAGACCCTACAGGCGCTGGCCGACCATTACGGTTTTGACCTGAAGAGCCCGTGGAACAAGCTGTCGAAGAAAGTGCAGGACGTGATCCTGTTCGGCACGGGCGAGGAAGAAATCGACTTTGTCTATGATGACGGCATGCGCCGCTATGAAGTGACGAAGACGTTTGAAGGCGTCATCCCGAACCTTGAGCGCCGTTATCGCGAGACAGATAGCCAGTGGGTGCGTGAGGAAATCGGCAAGTTCCAGGCCGCCGCGCCCTGCCCGGCCTGCGGCGGCAAACGCCTGAAGCCCGAAGCCCTGGCCGTGAAGATCGCCGGCCTCGACATTTCGGATGCCGGCCAGTTCTCCATCCGCGAGGCTGGCGTATGGTTTTCCGGCGTGCACAAGACGCTGACCAAGCAACAGAACCAGATTGCTTCCCGCATCCTGAAAGAGATCAATGACCGCCTGATCTTCCTCAACGATGTCGGCCTTGATTATCTCAGCCTGTCGCGCGCCTCGGGCACGCTGTCCGGCGGCGAGAGCCAGCGCATCCGCCTCGCCAGCCAGATCGGCTCCGGCCTGACCGGCGTGCTCTACGTGCTGGACGAGCCGAGCATCGGCCTGCACCAGCGGGACAATGAGCGCCTGCTGGAAACGCTGAAACGCCTGCGCGACCTCGGCAATTCCGTCATCGTGGTGGAACATGACGAAGACGCGATCCTGACAGCAGACCATGTCATCGACATGGGCCCGCGCGCCGGCGTGCATGGCGGCGAGATCATTGCAGAAGGCACGCCCGCCGACATCCTGAAATGCAAGGAAAGTCTGACAGCAGACTATCTGAACGGTACGCGCGAGATCGTCATTCCGAAGCGCCGGCCCGTCGAAAAGGTGAAGCGCAAGATCACGCTGAAGGGCGCGACCGGCAACAATCTGAAAAGCGTCGATGCAACCATCCCGCTCGGCAGTTTCACCTGCGTGACAGGCGTGTCAGGCGGTGGCAAGTCCACCCTCATCATCGAGACGCTTTACAAGGCGCTGGCCCGCAAGCTGAACGGCGCCTCCAGCCCGCCACTGCCCTATGAAAGCATTCAGGGCCTCGAACATCTCGACAAGGTCATCGATATCGACCAGAGCCCGATTGGCCGGACGCCGCGCTCCAACCCCGCAACCTATACCGGCGCCTTCGGGCCGATCCGCGACTGGTATGCCGGCCTGCCTGAAGCCAAGGCGCGCGGCTATGCCCCGGGCCGGTTCAGCTTCAACGTCAAAGGCGGGCGCTGTGAGGCCTGTGAAGGCGACGGCGTCATCAAGATCGAGATGCACTTCCTGCCGGACGTCTACGTGACCTGCGAAACCTGCAAGGGTCAGCGCTACAATCGCGAGACTCTGGAAGTGAAGTTCAAGGGCAAATCCATCGCCGACGTGCTGGACATGACGGTGGAAGACGGCGCGAAATTCTTCTCGGCTGTTCCCGCGATTGCCAACAAGCTGGAAACGCTGAACCGGGTGGGCCTCGGCTATATCAAGGTCGGCCAGCAGGCCACGACCCTGTCCGGCGGTGAGGCGCAACGCGTAAAACTCGCCAAGGAACTCTCGAAACGCGCAACCGGACGTACACTGTACATTCTGGACGAGCCGACCACAGGCCTTCACTTCGAGGATGTACGAAAGCTGCTGGAAGTGCTGCACGAGCTGGTCGACGGCGGCAACACGGTTCTGGTCATCGAGCACAATCTGGACGTCGTGAAGACAGCCGACTGGGTGCTGGACATCGGCCCGGAAGGCGGCGACGGCGGCGGCCAGCTGATCGCAGCCGGGACGCCGGAAGACATTGCCGCCTGCAAGGAAAGCTGGACGGGCCGCTTCCTCGTCGAGACCTTCCGCCGACAGGATGAGCGCCGGGCCGCCCGCAACAAGCGCGCCAAGGCGCCGGCAGCAGCGGCGAAGCAGAATGGCACCAAGACGGCCGCAAAGAAGCCGCCTGCGAAAAAGCCCGCGACGAAGAAACCTGCCGCGAAAAAGGCCCCTGCAAAGTCACGCACGAAGAAAACGGCCAGCCCCGCCAAATAGCGGCGGCCGGCTCCTATTCGAATTCGCCGAGCGTGCCTTCGCTGATCCATTCCGGATCTGTTCGCGCCGCCAGCGCCGCCGGGCCGCTGAAAACATGCATCAGCATAGACTGAGCGACCGCAAATCCCAGCACCAGGACCAGCATCGGCCCCCAGAAGACCGGGGACATCACCGCCGCCATGATCTCATCGTCAGGCGTGCGGCCGTCCAAGAGGTCCGGCACCTGCGCCGACAAGATGCCAGCGCCGAGGGCGAAAAGAAGCAGGTAGAAGGCGACCATTACCAGCATCGCGATCAGGCCCAGAACAATCCACGCGCCGAGAATCGTCCAGCCTTTTCCGCGGGTGACCCGCCAGGATTCGAAAAAGCGGATCTGTTTGTCCCGCACCGTCAGCGCGGCCGCTGCGGAGAGCCGTGCCGAGAACCACAGGACCAGTAACATGTACCCCAGCACCAGGACGATACCGAGTAGGACCGCCAGCAACGCCGCGTCCGGGCCCATAGCAAGCCCGACACCAACCGGGATCGCGATCATGATGGCAAAGCCGATATACATGCCAATGAACAGCGCGATCCAGATCAGTCCGACCAGAAGCAAACGGCCTTCATCAGCCCCGATACGCACACCAAAGCCTGTCCCGCGCATGTAGCGGCGCTGGTTTGCCCCTTCGAACATTACCCAGAGCAGGATGCCCAATGGCATGGTCAGCAGGCCGGCAAGCGTGGTCGCCATGGACATGTTTTCCATGTCCTCGGCATATTGGTCGAAGTCTCCGCCACTCGTGAATAACTGGATATAGCCTTCATAGATCGGCCACTGCAGGAAGACCGAAAAGACCTGCATCAGGCAGGCGAGCGCCGCATAGGCCAAGGCGAACTTCCAGAGAAAGCCGCGCGGCCCGTCTGTCTTGGTGAAGTGGCCGACGGCGTTGCCGAAATTGAACTCGATCGGGGTCATGAGCATTTGCCTTAATTGAACTCCTCGACACTCAGAGCATCATCGACGCTGCCGCGCGGATCGTGCCGCGCCGCGAAGGCGGCAGGTCCCTGTACGAAGTGCATCAGCAAGCCGGACAGGAAGTAGCGGATGAAGGCATAGAGCAGCAGCGCAATCGTCAGGGTCGGGGTGAACAGGCTGCGCAGCTCCGATGAATCTTCCACCCTGGTGACGGAGTCCATGAAAGCGGGCGTCACCACCATCTGGGCAATGGATGAGGCAAAGCTGACCGCCATGCCACCGACGATGGCGACGATCAGAAAGGCCCCGAGAATCGGCCAGAAACGGCCGCGTGACACGATCCAGGCATCACCGAACGCGATCCGGCCTTCCTTCACGGTCATGGCAAAGACCGGCGAAAACCGTGTCGCGAAAAAGACGTAGACCGGGAACAGCACCAGGAAAATCAGCGCCACGATGCTGATACGCCCCAGCATGAAGGCCACCATTTCGTTTTCCGAGATGTCGCCATTCGCGAAATCGGTGATCATGCCGAACATCGGCAGCATGATCAGACCCGGCAACAGGTACATGAGCGACACGCCAAGGTACCAGATGACGCCGACAATCATCATCCGCAATTCATCGGGCCCGAACCGGATGGAAAACGCCTCATCCCGGATGTAGCGCCGCTGCGTGGCAGCCATGAACATCGCCCACACGACCAGACTGGCAAGCGACCCCAGCACGATCCATGGCAATAGTCCGCCAAACAGGTCGAAAAACACGCTGAAGACCTGTGCCGGGTCGTCGGCGCCCACGCTGTCCAGCTGCTCAACCGTGTCGATAAAGCCGAAGATCGCGTCTTTGGTCAGCCAGGCGAACAGCGCGGTCAGCGCCGTGCTGACAACCGCAAATGCCAGCGCAAACTTCCAGGGAAACGACTTTGCATGCGCGGCCCGGAAGCCGAACATCAAAGCGCCATCGAACGTGAACCGGCTGGCCATGTTGCGTCCCTCCGCCTTGCCCCGCTGGCGGGAAGCTAAGCCGGTTTCGACGGCTTAGGCAATGTCGGACGCCGGGTGCACGGCCTTGAGCCCGGCCACGGCCAGGCCATGGCCTGCGAGAATAAATGGTGCCTGCAGCAACAGTCCCGTTACCCCTGTTGCGAACAAGGCGATGTCGCCCTGCCCGGCCACGCTATTGATCGCGAGGTTGGCGACATAACCGGCCAGAAACGGCAGGACATGGGTGGCCAGCGAAGCAGACCCGAAGCGCACGACATCCCCCTTCGTCCAGCGCCAGGTGCGGAACACCATGACCCGCCCGGTCTGCACTGTGGCTGCGCCTGTCAGCAGCAGCCGGAGAGCGAGAAAAGCGATCCCGCTGAGCCCGGTGGCGTACACAATGGAAAGCGCCCAGCCATAGGGCGTCGACATCATGCCTGCCAGCGCGGCGGGAATCTGCTGGTCAGCGCCTTCCGCGGCCAGATCCACCAGTCCTGACAGCTGCAGCATCACCACGCCGAAGATGCCGACAAAGAAAAAGATGAAGAAGCTGACGAAGAAGAAAGCGAGATAAATCGCGAGATTCATGTGCATCAGGGCCATGAAGGCCCCTTTCGCATCGGGAATCATCGCCCGGTAGATCATGAGGGAGGCTTGCACACCCGCCAGGAACAGCACGACCAGCGCCGCGAGGGTCAGCATTGTCCCGCCCGTGCCGGTGTTCAGCGCCCATTTGTAGAAACCGCCCATCAGCGACAACAGCGCCAACCAGGGCAGCGCAGGCAGAGCCGCCTTGGCCGCCAGCCGCCAGGCCTCGACGATCAGGTCCGCAATGGAAGGAGCCGGGACCGGGGATGAGGTATTTGAATCCATGCAGAATGCCTTAGCGCCCCCGGCCGCAGCCGCAAACCCCGTCTTGACGGAACCGGCCGGCCTGCGCATGTCCCGCGCATGAGCATCAAACCCATTCATATCGTCGGCGGCGGCATGGCCGGATCGGAAGCAACCTGGCAGGCGGCAAACGCCGGTGTGCCGGTGATCCTGCACGAAATGCGCGGCGTGAAGGGCACCGACGCCCACCAGACCGACAAGCTGGCGGAGCTGGTCTGCTCCAACTCGTTCCGCTCCGACGATCACACGTCAAACGCCGTCGGCGTGCTGCATGAGGAAATGCGCCGCGCCAACGGGCTGATCATTTCCACAGCGGCAGAACACCAGGTGCCGGCGGGCAGCGCCCTCGCTGTTGACCGGGAAGGCTTCGCCGAAGCGGTCACCGCCAAGCTGGAAGCGCATCCGAACGTCACCATCGTGCGCGAGGAGATCGCAGGGATTCCGCCGGAAGACTGGGACAGCGTCATCATCGCCACCGGCCCGCTGACCTCCATCTCTCTCGCCGAGGCAATTCATGCCCACACGGGCGAGGATGATCTCGCCTTCTTCGATGCCATTGCACCGATCGTCTATTTCGACAGCATCGACATGTCGAAGGCCTGGCGCCAGAGCCGATATGACAAGCCGGGCCCCGGCGGCGACACGGCCGCCTATATCAACTGTCCGCTGTCGGAAGAGCAGTACAATGCCTTCATCGATGCGCTCATCGCCGGCGAGAAGACAGAGTTCCGCGACTGGGAAAAGGACACGCCTTATTTCGAAGGCTGCCTGCCCATCGAAGTCATGGCGGAACGCGGCCGCGAGACGCTGCGCTTCGGCCCGATGAAGCCCGTCGGCCTGACCAATCCGCACCAGCCGGACGTTAAGGCCCACGCCATCGTCCAGCTGCGCCAGGACAATGCCCTCGGCACGCTGTGGAACATGGTCGGCTTCCAGACCAAGCTGAAATACGGCGCGCAGACGGACATCTTCCGCATGATCCCCGGCCTGGAGAAAGCAGAGTTCGCGCGCCTCGGCGGCATCCATCGCAACACGTTCCTGAACTCACCGAAACTTCTGGACGCCCAGCTGCGTATGAAATCCATGCCGCGCCTGCGCTTTGCCGGACAGGTCACCGGCGTGGAAGGCTATGTCGAGAGTGCGGCGATGGGCCTGCTCGCCGGGCGCTTCGCCGCCGCCGAACGCCTCGGCCAGACACTGGATGCCCCGCCGCCGACAACGGCGCTCGGCGCGCTCGTCACGCACATCACGGGCGGCCACCTCGAAGGCAAGCAGACCTTCCAGCCGATGAACGTCAATTTCGGCCTCTTCCCGGACATCACCGACTTCCCGAAGACCGACGAGAACGGCAAACGCCTGCGCGGCAAAGCGAAAGGCCGCGCCAAGAAAGGCGCCCAGGCCGCCCGCGCGCTGCAGGACATTGATGCGTGGCTGGCCGCGCAGGCAGCAGAGACCGTCTAGACCTGCCCGGTCCGGATGGCTTTCAGGATGCTGAGGCGTTTGGTGACGGCATCCGGTTCGCCCTTTTCGCTATAGTGCTTGCGCAGGCGGTAGTGGGCGACGGCAGGACGGATGGATTTCGGCACGGGCTTCACGTGCGGGCCGAAGGCTTTCGTTTCTGACCGGCGCAGCGCGGCATAGGCGGGCGCGACGTCGCGGATTTCCTCGGCCCAGTCATGATGGCTGGCCAGGAGGCTCGCCGCGATCAGGGCGAGCCAGGCTTCCGGTTCCTGACTGCGATCCTGCGCAACGAAGGCAGCCTCATAACCGTCGACCAGCCGCTGCATCGCACCGGGCTTCAGCCGGCCAGCGGCGACTTCCTCTGCCAGGGCAAGACAGACATCATGTTCGCGGGCCGGCTTGCCCTCTTCCAGTTCGGTCAACGCTTCGCGCCACCACTGGAAGCGGATCAGACCCAGCGTCTCTTCGGAGACAGCCAGCCGGACCCGGGCCAGTTCGTAAGCGAGCGCATAGAGGGCTGTCAGGGCCCGGCGCTGGGCCGATGGCGCGTAGCGGCTGGAGATCCAGCGGTCCTCATCGACCTTGCGCACCCGCTTGTCGATTGCGGCCCACTGTGTTTTGGAAAGGGGGTTGGTTGTATTCGGCATGGAACCCATATGTCGGATGACGCGCTTATCTACCAGATACATACCTGCAAGAAAGGAATTCCAGATGGCATTCACACTTCCCGATCTTCCCTATGGGCGCGATGCTTTGGCGCCGCACATTTCCGAACAGACCCTGAATTTCCACCACGGCAAACACCATCAGGCCTATGTGACGAACCTGAACGGCCTGATCGAAGGCACCGACCTCGAAGGCAAGTCGCTCGAAGACATCATCAAAATCGCCGCAGCGGACGCGTCGAAGGCCGGCCTGTTCAACAACGCAGCCCAGGTGTGGAACCACACCTTCTACTGGCACTCGATGAAGCCCGGCGGCGGCGGCAAGCCGCATGGCAAGGCTGCAGAGCTGATCGATCGTGACCTCGGCGGCTATGACGAGTTCGTCAAAGCGTTCAAGGCGGCTGGCGGTGGCCAGTTCGGCTCCGGCTGGGCATGGCTTGTTCTGAAGGATGGCAAGCTGGCCATCACCAAGACCCCGAACGCCGAAACCCCGCTGACCGAGGATGGCACGACCCCGGTTCTCACCATGGATGTGTGGGAACACGCCTATTATCTCGACTACCAGAACTCCCGTCCGAACTATATGGACACGTTCCTGAACAGCCTGGTGAACTGGGACTTTGTGAACCAGAACCTCGCTGACGCGGGCGCATAATTGAGGTAGGGTCCCTGCGAAATATGTCGTGGGGACCCGACCATGTTCTGTACGCAGTGCGGCCGAAAGTTCGGCGAGACTGACAGATTCTGCGCCCAGTGCGGCGCACCGAAAGCCGGCGCTGACGCCGTTTCGCCCCAACCTCCCCCTGTACCGGAAACCGACCCGTCCCTCGACTGGCGCGCCTCCATGGTGCCGCGCGAGATCATGGGGCATCCCGAGGTCCGCGCCCGGATCGAGGCGGTCACTGGCGCAAACCCAAGAGGCATGTCGGCCGAGCAATTCTATGAATTTGCGCGGCCCGTCATGGCGATTGCGGGCGCCGGCCCCGTCCCGCCGCTGAAACTGATAAAGGATATCTCCCTGCCGATCTCTGCCAAGCTGGGCATGAAAACCAGCCGGGACACATCGCAGGGCTTCCGCAACACGTTCGGGGAGACGCTGGCCGCCGTGCTCTGCTCCCTCGCCAGCCGCAGCCAGCCGCTTGAAGACATCAATGAAGCCACGAACGGGTGTATCATCCGGTCGAAGATGCTGTCCTCGGTCTGGTCCTGGGAAGGTGACCTCATCATCACGCTGGAAGCGAAAGACGAAGGCACGCTGATGAGCGCCGCCATTACCGTTCCCGGGCAGCTTTCCGACATGGGCCAGTCCAAGCGCGTCCTGAAGGCGCTGGTGGAAGATGTCATGAAGTATCGTGACACGCCGGCCGGGAGCTGACTCCCGGTCCTGAACGCAGGCTCTTCACCTCAGCCCCGAAATACACTATGTGCAGCGCACAAGACGCTCCGGGCATGGAAAGCGCCCGGTCCGTGGAACGCACATGGGTGCGGAAAGCGGAATGTTGGCGGCCATTCGGGCTGCACCGGGTAACAACTTCCATCCTAGGAACGACAGACATTGACTGAAAAAACATTCGCCGACCTCGGGCTCGGCCCGAACATTCTCAAAGCCCTGGACGAGTCGGGCTACACGCATCCGACCCCGATCCAGGCTGAAGCCATCCCGCATGTCCTGAATGGCGGCGACGTCACCGGCATCGCCCAGACCGGCACCGGCAAAACGGCTGCCTTCGTGCTGCCGATGATCCACCGCCTGGCCCGTGGCCGCGCCAGGGCCCGCATGCCGCGCTGCCTGATCCTCTGCCCGACGCGCGAACTCGCTGCGCAGGTTGCCGAGAGTTTCGAAAAATACGGCAAGTATCTGAAGCTCACCATGGCGCTGCTGATCGGCGGGGTCAGCTTCAAGGAGCAGGAAGGCCTGCTGCAACGCGGCGTCGACGTGCTGATCGCGACGCCTGGCCGCCTGCTCGACCAGTTCGACCGCGGCAAGCTGCTGCTGATGGGCGTGGAATACTTCATCATCGACGAAGCCGACCGCATGCTCGACATGGGCTTCATTCCCGACATCGAGAAGATCTGCGCCAAGCTGCCGCCGCGCCGCCAGACGCTGCTCTTCTCCGCGACCTTCCCGACCGATATTCAACGCCTTGCGAAAACTTTCCAGCGCGATCCGGTCAAGATCGAAGTCGCCCGTCCGACCGATGCCGCGACCACGATCACCCAGCATGTCGTCCACCTGCCGAACGACAGCGCCAAGGCCAAGCGGACCGCACTGCGCCGCGTGATCGAGTCGCGCGACGTGAAAAACGGCATCGTCTTCTGTAACCGCAAGGTCGAAGTCGACATTGTTGCAGCCTCGCTGACCAAGCACGGCCATGACGCCGCGCCGATCCATGGCGACCTGCCGCAATCCATCCGGACTGAAACGCTTCAGAAATTCCGCGATGGCGACCTGAAACTTCTGGTCGCCTCCGACGTCGCCGCCCGCGGGCTGGACATTCCGGATGTGGGCCATGTCTTCAACTACGCCCCGCCGCCGAAGGACGAAGACTACATCCACCGGATCGGCCGCACGGGCCGCGCCGGGCGCACCGGCGAGAGCTTTACGTTGGTCTCCCCGGATGATGAGAAGTCCTGGGGCTTTGTCCTCAAGATGATCAACAAGGATGTCGACGAGTACATGCCGGAAGGCCTGCTCGAAGAAATCGAAAACCTGCCGCCGGAAGAAAAGTCCGGGCGCGGGCGCCGTGGCAGCAGCCGCGATAGCGGACGCAGCCGGGGCGGACGCGGTGAGCGGACGCGCGGCGGGAGCCGCAGCCGTAGCCGCCGTGAGGAAACGGAGCAGGATGACGCGGAAAACGTGACGGCCTCCGAACCGGCAGACACGCCTGTGAAAGAAGACGCGCCGGCCAAGCCTGAAACAGAGGCAAAATCCGACAAGCCGCAAAAGGCTGCAAAGACTGAGAAGGCTGAAAAGCCAGAGAAATCCGAGAAGTCAGAGAAACCTGAAAAGTCGGAGAAGTCTGAAAAACCGAAGCGCGAACGCGCCGAGCGCAAGGACAAGCCGAAACGCGATCGCAGCAAACGCAAGGATGACGATCTCATCCTGGATCCGGCCCCGGAAAACGTCAAAGGCTTCGGCAACGACATCCCGGCCTTCCTGAAGCGCTAAGCCGGCGCTCACCGAACAGAAAAAGGCCCCTCATCCTTGCGGACGAGGGGCTTTTTCTTTGTCTATTTCTAGGGGCTAGCGCTTCAGCCTGCCCTGGATCTGCTTGCGGAACTTCTCGCCATAAGGCGGGCGGATCATCGAGATCATTTCGCTACCCGTCTGTGTAAAGACAGATTTCTTATGGCTGAACTCCATGAAGCCTTCGCGGCCATGGTAAGACCCCATACCCGACGGGCCGACTCCGCCAAAGGGCAGGTCTTCCTGGCCGACATGCATGATCACGTCATTCACGGTCACACCGCCGGAGGTGGTATTGTTCAGCACCATATCCTTTTCAGCGGCATCTTCGCCGAAATAGTAGAGGCCAAGGGGACGGTCATGGGCGTTGATATAGGCGATCGTGTCCTTGGTATCGGCGTAGGACTTGATCGGCAGGATCGGGCCGAAGATCTCGTCCTGCATCACTTTCAGATCATCCGACGGGTCGACGATGATGTGCGGCGGGATCTTGTGGTGCGGCTGCTGGGAGAAATTCTCCCCGGTCGGGTTGATCTCGATGACTTCGGCGCCTTTTGATTTCGCTTCGTCGATATAGCCCATCAGGCGGTCATAGTGGCGCTGGTTCACGATGGACGTGTAGTCCTCATTGTCCTTCAGGCCGCTCGGATACATCGTCTCGATGGCCTTGGTTGCCGCCGCCACAAAGTCGGACGTCTTTTCCTTCGGCACAAAGGCATAGTCCGGCGCGAGGCAGATCTGCCCGGCGTTCAGCGCCTTGCCCGCCATGATCCGGGTCGCCGCCTTCTGCAGGTCGGCCGACCGGCCGAGCACGACCGGGCTCTTGCCGCCGAGTTCCAGTGTCAGCGGAACGAGATTGTCCGCTGCGGCCCGCATGACATGATGCGCGATGGAGGTCGCGCCGGTGAACAGGATGTGGTCGAACGCAAGCTTCGTGAACTCGGCGCCGATCTCCGGCCCGCCGGTGATCACGGCCACTTCTTCCTCGGAATAATACTGGGCGATGGCCTTCTTCATCACTTCGGATGTGACTTCGGTGAATTCGGACGGCTTGATCATGCAGCGATTGCCCGCCGCGAACACGCCGGCCAGCGGCGTGAAGGTCAGGTTCACCGGGAAGTTCCACGGGCTGATAACGCCAATCACGCCTTTCGGCTGGTACTGGATTTCCGCTCTCGCGCCCAGCAGGCCGAGCGGGAATTCCGGCTTGCGCTTGTCCGGGCGCATCCATTTGGCGAGATGTTTCTTCGCATGCTTCAGCGCGCCGATGGAGCCGGCAATGTCGGTGAAGCCGGACTGGTCCTTCGAGCGGTGCCCGAAGTCCTGGCACATGGCGTCAACCAGTTCGTCATTGTAGGTGATCAGCAGTTCGATGGCCTTGTCCAGCCACTCTGTCCGCTTGGCTGCGGACGGAATTCCGTCGCGGATATGCGCGGCTTTCTGCTTTGCGAGAATGCCGGCCATGCCGGTGGTGGGGGCGCTGTCGAGGGCCATGGATCCGATCTCCCTGCTTATCGGTTGCTGTGAACAGTGTAGCGCACGTTCAGGGCTTAACAATGGAAGATTGGCCTTGCCGCCGGGTGAGGCGTTCACAAGCGGTCCGGGGCGGCTAGATTGGCGCCAGATCAAGAGACACCGCCAAAGGGAGGGCGAGCATGAGCTACGAGCTGATTTCCTACGAACTGAAGGGCAATATCGCCGTCATCGCCTTCAACGACCCGAAGACAATGAATGCCTGCGGCGTCGACACCGCGCAGGAAATGCTGCACGCCCTAGAGAAAGCGGCCGACGAGGCGCGCTGCACCGTAATCACGGGCAATGGCCGCGGTTTCTGCTCCGGCGCCAATCTCGGCAAAGTCTCGGGCCCGTCGCTCAGCCATCCGGACTCCAAGCCGGATGCCGGCCGTCCGCTGGACACTCATTACAACCCGATGATCGTCGCCATCCGCGAACACCCTCATCCGGTCATTACCGCCATCAACGGCGCGGCGGCGGGCGTGGGTTGTTCCATCGGCCTGATGGGCGACCTGATCGTTGCGGGCAAAAGCGCCTACTTCCTGCAGGCGTTCCGACGCATCGGCCTCGTGCCGGATGGCGGCTCCACCTGGCTGCTGGCCCGCAATATCGGCCGGGTCCGCGCGATGGAGATGGCTCTGTTCGGCGAAAAGCTCCCTGCAGACAAGGCACTGGAGTGGGGGATGATCAACAAGGTCGTCGAGGACGACCAGCTCATGGCGACCGCAATGGAATGGGCCGAGACCCTTTCGACCGGCCCCACCGTGGCGCTCGCCGGCATGCGCAAACTGATCTGGGATGCCACCGAGGGCGACCTTGGCGAAGCGCTGCATGAAGAGCGACTGGCACAGCGCACGGCGGGGCGGACGGCGGATTTTGCGGAGGGAGTCAAAGCCTTCCTCGAGAAGCGTCCGGCAAACTTTCAGGGAAAGTAACCTAAGATTTATGACGGTTACCCACGCGCCTTTAAGAATGGGGTAATTCCTTACCGTTACATCCTCCGCATTCAGGAGGCTGGGGATGGGTTATCGCCTTATTCATTTCAACTGTGCGCGCCCACTTGGGGCGTTCAGTCTTGAAAATGAGTTCATTCGTGTTTTCGTAAGCATCATGCCGCGCGTTTTTGCGGATGCTGCCGCGTTTGAAGGCCTGCACTTTCACCGTCATGGCGTGCGCCGCCCGGACGGGGTGTGGATGCCTTTGGACGGTATCTTCCCTTATCCGGAAGGCATGGGCGCACCAGACGTGTCGACCATGGGCGGCTGGGAATCCTTTGAAAAATTGCGGGAATTTTCCTATTCCGGCCGCACTCATCCGCCGAGCATGCGACGTCTGGCAGCGGAGATCGACCGTTCCAATGGCGCCAGCTTTGTGATGTGGTGGTCTCCGAGAGGCGAAAAAGTCTCGATGGAGGACGGATGGCAGAAACTGCAGCATCTGAGGCAACACGGCTCGACACCGGAAGCCTTCTCGCTGGACGATCCGATGGATCGCCCCGTCGCCGCATGAGTCTGACGCGCCGTGGCACCCTCGCGGCCCTGTCCTTCCTGGTCCTGGGCGCCTGCGCCAGCGCACCCACCCCGCCAGACACAACGATTTATCTCGTCCGCCACGCGGAAAAACAGGCCGGAGACAATCCGGACCTGACTGTCGTGGGCCGTGCCCGCGCCGATATCCTGTCGCGGGAACTACAGGATGCAGGGCTGACGGAAGTCTGGTCCACTGACACGACCCGCACGATCGAAACCGCCAAGCCGACCGCGACCCGCGCTGGCCTGCCCGTCCAGATTTATGACGCCAGCCGCCAGGCCGCCTTCGCCAACCGGCTGAAAGCGACGCCCGGCGCCATTCTGGTCGTCGGCCATTCCAATACGATTCCGGACCTTGTGGACCTGCTGGGCGGCAAGCCTGGCGCCCCGATCAACGAGGCCACGGAGTATGACCGGCTCTATGTCGTGACAGTTACCAAAGGCCGGGCGAAGAGCGAGCTGCGCCGGTACGGGGAATAGGCGATATCCAACCGGAAAGAGAATCCGGTGTTGGATAAACCACCCCTCAGACCCTCACAAATCCAATCTACAGACCTTCTATACACCCTATATAGCGGCGCCTGACCGGCTCTATTTGCGCTTTTTCGCCTTCGCGGCCAGCGCAACGGCGAATGCCTTGCGGCCCCATTCGCTGGCAAGGTCTGCCTCATCCATCGCATCCGGCGGCAGGCTGAGATAGCCCATGTCCGTCTGCTTGCCGTCGCTTGGCCGGGTCCAGATGAAGGGCTCGCAGCCTTCGGCTTCGAGTTCTGCGCGCAAGTCCGCGTCGGTTTTCAGGTAGATCACATCATCTGACAGCAGGGCGAACATCAGCCCGTCCCTGAATACGCCCGCGCCGCCGAACATGCGCCGGACGCTGACCGGCCCCATCGGCGCGAACAGTTCCATGACGAACTCATGGAACGGGTCCGGCGGCTTCGCCATCAGGGCGCGGCGGGGCGGCCGAGCCGGTAGACGCCCTTGAAAGCGTCAGGGTCTTCCACCGGTTTGCCTTTGCGGTAGATCAGCACCGTGCCTTCCTTGTGCAGGCGGACCGCCTCGGCCCGCACATCCTTGAGGACGCGCTGGAACTGCTTCTCACTGACGGCCCGGGCCGCCTGTTCCGCACTGATCGACTTTCCCGGCCCTGCCGCCTCGGTCAGCTCCAGGATCGCCTCGCGGACGGGATTTGTGGATGGCTCGCTCATGCGCGGGGCGCCTCTTTCAGATAATCGACAAGATCGGCAAAGTTCTCCGGAAATACCGGGTCCGGCAAGGCACGGATGTCAGCGGGCGAAAGCCAGGCGACCTGCTGGATCATTTCCTGCTCGACCGGTTCCCAGCCGGAGCGGTCCACATCGCCCGCCTCGACACGCAGGCAGAAATAGCGCTCGTCCGCTTCCACGCGGTTTCCGGACGGGCCGGTGAAGACGGTGTAGCGCCGGTGCACTTCACCAGAAAGTTCCCCGGTGAAACCGGTCTCTTCGGCCAGTTCGCGGCGGGCAGCCTCCTCGAAGGTCTCGCCTGCATCCACCGCCCCGCCGGGCGTTGCCCAGAACGTCCGGTCAGGAAAGCGGAAACGGAAAAGGAGTGCCCGGCCCGCCGCGTCAAGAATGACGAGGCGGGCACTGGGCCTTTGCTGCGGCGGAGGTGCGCCGACGCCCATGGGTCACCAGTCGATGGCCGCGTAAGCCAGCTGCTGGAACTGGGGCCGCATCGGATAGCTGGAGGACGGCATCAGCTGGGTCATCTGGATACCGATGATCTCTTCTTCCGGATCGATCCAGAAGAAGGTGGAGGCGAGGCCGCCCCAGCTGAACGTGCCTTCGCTGCCCGGCTGCTGTGTGTCCACAACATCTGTGACGACCGAGCCGCCAAGGCCAAAGCCCGTGCCACCGGTGATCACTTCGCTGAACAGGGAACGGCCCATGTCGCGGATCGTCTGCCCGCCGGGCAGATGGTTCTGGCGCATGAACTCCCAGGTCTTGGGGCTGATGATGCGGGCATCGTCCAGCGTGCCGCCGCGCAGCAGCATGAGACAGAAGCGGTGATAGTCGCGCACTGTGGAGACGAGCCCGCCGCCGCCATTCAACAGTTTCGGACGTTTCGAATAGAGCTTCGACGAGGCGCCTGCGCCATCGGACTGCGTCACTTCGCCGGTGATCGGGTGGCGCTCATAACAGGCCATGAGGCGGTCGATCTTGTCTTCCGGCACCCAGAAATCCGTATCGACCATGCCGAGCGGGCCGGTAATCCGTTCCCGGAAGAACTGGTCAAGCTCCATGCCGGAGGCGATTTCGACAATCGCGCCCAGAACATCGGTGGAGTGGCTGTACCACCATTCATCGCCCGGCGAGCATTCAAGCGGCAGCTTGGCGAGACGTTTCGCCATCTCCTGCAGCGTCTCGTCCGGCCGGCCGATCTTTTCCTTCCGGTAAAGCGCGTCGACTTCCGACTGCATCATGAAGCCATAGGTCAGGCCGGACGTGTGGGTGAACAGGTCCAGCACCTTCATCGGCCGGTCGGGCTTGCGCGTCTTGTAGTCTTCACGGCTGCCGCTGTCGAAGACTTCCACATCGGCAAATTCCGGAATGTAGCGGGAGACTTCATGCTCCAGGCGCAGCTTGCCTTCCTCGAACAGCATCATCGCAGCCAGCGACGTGATCGGCTTGGTCATCGAATAGATGCGGAAAATGGTTTCCGGGCCAATCGGCTTGCCGCCATTGAATTCGGTCGTGCCGCGATAATCCTCCAGCGCGATCTCGCCATTGCGCGAGATCAGCGTTGCCATGCAGGGCAGCTTGCCGGTGTCGAGATAATTCTTCTCGAAGAAGGCCGGAACCGCCGCGAGGCGATCCGCATTGAGGCCGACTTCATGCGGGTCGGTTGGGTCGTGTTCGAACATCTGAGTGCGTTTCCTGTTATCCCGGTATTCCTGATATGGCCTCAGCGGGCGGACGGGACCTCTGCCCGGCCTGCCCGCTTCGGCAAATGTGCGCCCTTACAGGGCGCCTTTCTTCGCGGCCCGCGCCAGTTCGCGGGCGATGATGATCTGCTGGATCTGGCTGGTGCCTTCATAGAGGCGGAAGATGCGGACATCGCGGTAGAAGCGCTCGATGCCATAGTCGGAGACATAACCTGCGCCGCCGAACACCTGCACCGCGCGATCGGCCACGCGGCCGCACGCCTCAGTGGCGAACAGTTTCGTGGAGGAGGCGAGCAGGGTGACGTCCTCGCCCGCATCGCGGCGGCGGGCGGCGTCCATGATCATGCACTCGGCCGCATAGGTCTCGGCCTGGCTGTCGGCAATCATCGCCTGGATCATCTGGTGTTCCATGATCGGCTTGCCGAACTGTTTGCGCTCCAGCGCATAGTTCACCATTTCGCGGATCAGGCGTTTGGAGACGCCGGTCGCCACGGCGGAGATGTGCAGGCGGCCCTTGTCCAGCACGCTCATCGCCACCTTGAAGCCCTCGCCTTCCTTGCCGATCATGTTGCTGGCCGGGACGCGGGCATTGTCAAAGATGACGTCGCAGATATGGGCGCCCTGCTGGCCCATCTTCTTCTCCGGCACGCCGACGGAAACGCCGGGCGTGTCCCGCTCGACCACGAAGGCCGAGACGCCTTTGGCGCCGGGCGTATCCGGGTCGGTGCGGGCCATGACGGTGAAGATGTCAGCCTTGTTGGCGTTGGTGATGTAACGCTTGGTGCCGTTGAAGACATAGTGATCGCCATCGCGGATGGCCTTGGTCGTCAGACTGCCGGCATCGGAGCCGGCTTCCGGCTCGGTCAGGGCGAAGCTGGCGATCAGGTCGCCGGAGGCAACGCCGGGCAGCCATTTCGATTTCTGCTCCTCGGTACCGAACAGGACGAGGGCCTGCGAGCCGATGCCGATATTCGTGCCCGCAACGGAGCGGAAGGCCGGAGAGGTCTGGCCGAGCTCGAACGCGACGAGGCATTCGGTCTCCATGTCCAGCTGCAGGCCGCCATATTCCTCCGGCACGGCGATGCCGAAGAGACCGAGATTCTTCATCTCATCGACGATGCTTTGCGGCACCTCGTCATTCTCTGAGACTTCGGCCTCTGCCGGCACGCATTTCTCGGTCACAAAGCGGCGCACCTGTTCAATCAGCGCGTCCCGGATCTCGGCGTCGAAGGCCATGGTCTGCTTCCTTATCCCATTATTCTATCAGTTTGCCGGGGTAATCTATTCCCCAACGGCACGCTTGTCGAAGGGTAACCGTGCGGTATCGTGCCGCCCGAAATACAGGGAGCGCGTATGACCAAAACCATCATGACATCCGGAGAGTTTGAAGGCTGGACCACATGGGAGGACGAACCCTTCGAGCATGACACGGCCGGGCCGTTCTATTTCCGGGTCGATGAGAAGGGGCCGGTCGCCGCTTTCCGGGTGGCGCACAAGCATATGAATGCCGGCGGCGTGGTGCATGGGGGCTGTCTGATGAGCTTCGCGGACTTCTCGCTTTTTGCCCTCGGGCATGAGGCGATGGAGGGCGCCTATGGCGTGACCGTGGCCTTCAATGCCGAATTCATCAGCGGCGCCCTGGAAGGCGAACGCCTCGAAGCGCGCGGCGACGTGCTGCGCAAGGGCGGCTCGCTGAGCTTCATCCGGGGAATCATAAGCGGAGAGGACGGCCGGCCGGTCATGAACTTCTCCGGCACCATCAAAAAGAGGAAACAGTCATGAGCCAGCCACCCTATGAAGCGCTGTCGCGTTCGATCAAGGGCAAGACCGCCCTCATTACGGGCGCCGCCAGCGGCATGGGCCGGGCCACCGCCCACCTGTTTGCCCGCGAAGGCGCGAACGTCGCCGTCACGGACCTGAAGCAGGAAAACGTCGACAAGGTGGTCGAGGAGATCAAGGCCGCCGGCATCGACCATGTGAAGGGCTGGGCGATGGACGTGTCCGACGCCGCCACGATCAAGCGCGTGATCGACGAGGCCGCAGCCCATTTCGGCGGGCTGGAAATCCTCGTCAACAATGCCGGCTTCGCCATTCCGGCCAATATTGCCGAGGACAGCTATGAAGACAGCTGGGCGCCCAGCATCAATGTGATGCTGAGCAGCCATCAGCGTGCCATCCGCGCGGCGCTGCCTTACATGCGCAAGGCCGGTTATGGCCGGATCGTGAATGTGGCGTCCACGGAAGGCCTCGGCGCAACGCCAGGCAATTCGCCTTATGTCGCCGCAAAGCATGGCGTGATCGGCCTGACCCGCGGCCTCGCCGTGGACCTTGGCCGCGAAGGCATCACGGTGAACTGTATCTGCCCCGGCCCGATCAAGACCGGCATCACCGCAGGCATTCCGGACGAGCACAAGGAAATCTACGCCAAGCGCCGCGTGCCGCTGCGCCGTTACGGCATTCCGGAAGAGGTGGCGAACATCACCCTCTCCTGCGTCCTGCCGGCCGCCAGCTTCATGACCGGTGTGCACATCCCGGTCGATGGCGGCCTGACAATTAAAAACGCCTAAGGCGCACAACGCTCATTGAGGATGGCGGCGGTGCGGGCGACCAGCGCGTCCGCCGCCGCCTCATCCATAGGGCCGTAAAGCGCGTGGCTTCCAAGCGAATGGCCAAGACTGGGCAAGATGTGGATTTCCACCTGCCCACCCAGCGCTGCTGCAGCAGCGGGCTGCTGGTATTCATAGCGGACCTGGGAATCCTTAGTACCGTAATAAAGCAGGAACGGCACATCCCAGGCCGAGAGCTTTTCGGCCACCGGAGTATCGTCCGTATACCAGTTCTGCCACCAGCTATATTCGGCCATAGGTGTTTCGGTATTCGGGAAAGGCGCCTCCGGGTCTATCGCAAGTGCCTGTGTCTTACCGGCTTCGTAGAAGCCTGTCAGGTTCACGACGAGCTGATCCAGCGCTTCGGGCGTCCATTGGCCCTCTGGGTGGAGCAAGGGCCCCACTGTTCCGACCAAGGATGATGGCGTTTCCTGCCAGTTGGCGCGTATTTCTGCTTCGGTGACCGTCCCGTCGCCATCGGCATCCATCATCCTCAGGGAAAAGGCATCCCTCTCAGTGGACTGCCATCTGAACACGTCTGCCGGCGCCTGCAGTGGCCCGCCGATACCGACCACGAGATCGGGTGCGGCCGCATCCGCCGCAGCGAGACCGGCGATATGCAGGAGGCCCTCGGAATGGCCGAGCAGGGCGATACAGGCCGCCGGGCCGCCGAATTCCGCGCGCGCCAGATCATAGACTGCGCCAAGATCATCCCGCTGGCTCTCTACCGTGGAGTTTCCGGACACGGCCTTGTCCAGCGCCTCCCCGTCTGCAGGCTTGTAGCGCACGCCGCGCCGGTCATAGCGGACAACCGCGATCCCGGCTTGTGTGAACCGGCGGGCCAGATCCGCGAACACAGCGTCGCGTTCCGTACCGGAATTGCCGAAATTGACGTCCCGATCAAAGAGACCCGTGCCCGCCGACAGGACGATCACGGGCTCGCGCCCGTCCGCACTCATGGGCACATCCACCTGCCCGGTTATCTGCGTGCCGTCTGCCGAGGTCACCGAAAAGTCCCGGCCGCCTGCGCCCACGTCTGACAGGGTGGCCGGGGTTTCCGGCGCCGGGCTGGCCGCTGGCGTCTCTGCCCCGCGCGAGCACCCCGCCGCAAACAGCAGAGCCATAGCAACGCCAGGCAAGCCGAACATCTTTATCCCGGTGACATCGAACGACATTCCCGCCCCTCCACTTTCCGGGGCAATCTTATTCCCCCAAAGCGAGCTTGTCGAAAGATAATTGAGCCAGCTGGTGGCGTTGCCGTCTGGCAAACATATCGGGTTCCGTCAAAGACGTGCCGCGTCTCGCCGCCGCTTCAGGGCATGGCAGAAAAGGCAGCTTCGAGATCTGATTCTGTCTCGGCCTTCTGAGCGATGCAGAGATTGATCTGCTCTCGTGCCTGCGACAGGGCGCGTTCATGGCCTTCGGCAAGGTCGCCATATTCCTCGAAGAGCGAGTTCAGCGACTCCAGCCCGTCCGTGTCGCAGAAATAGGCGGCGAGACCCGGCGTGCGGCGTTTCCACTGGGCCGGAATGGCTTTCAGGAAGGCCGGGAAATTGTCTTCCAGGAAGGCCCACATCTCCGCGCGCGTTTCCGGCGCCTGCATCTGCAACAGGGCCATGGTGTAGGTTTCGCGCGGCCCCAGTTCCGCCGACGCGATCAGCTCCCGCGTGCGGGCGGCCTGCGCGGGGTCTGTCACACCGCCGAGTGCCAGGGCAACCGACTGGCCGAAGGCCGGGTCGTCAATCGTATCATAAGCCGTCAGCACACGGTCATAGGCCTCCTCGCCGCCCTCATCCAGCAGGACGCTGAGGCCGGCGGCATAAAGGTCGCTGGAGAGGTTCGCGTCGGAGTCCGGATCGTCCAGCCATTTGTCCATCTCCGTGCCGAGGCGCGCGCGGGCTGCATCGCGCTTCAGGATCACGGCTTCGAATTTGGTCAGGCTGGCTTCAAGTTCCTTGTCGCCGTCCTGCTCCATGATGCCCCACAGACGATCGGTGGCGGCCGCGGCATCGGCCTGCAGGCCCGGCACATCCGCGCCGTCCAGCCGGTCCATCAGGTCGGAATAGAGGTTCAGCACCGCCGAGGCGACGGCGGAGTCCTCATGGGCTGCAGCGGTGGCCAGAAGGCGCCGCAGCGTGGCGGCGTCCATCTTGCCGGCGGCGAAGTCTGCCTGGGCGCTGTCGATCGCCGTCAGGGCTTCCGTTGCGGGCAGGTCCGGCAGGGTGCCGATCAGCCGGTCCCAGCCATCGCCCGCCAGGTTGAAGCGGTAATAGCCGGTGCCGTTCGCATTCGGATGATACATGTCCGGACAGCTCGCGCCCTCCAGCGGCATGACCTGGCGGCGGGCCTGCATCAGCGTACACGACCGGCCTGACTTGCCGTCCTCGCGCCAGGACACGCAGACCGGGATGATCCAGTGACGCGCCGGATCCGCATCGGAACCGAGCGGCCGATAGCGGCTTTGCTCCAAGGTCACTTTCGCGCCGATACTGGTGCACTGCAGCTCCGTCTCCAGCAGCGGCACACCATTCTGTGTGACGAAGGATTTCAGCGAACGGCCGATATCCCTGTTGCCGGTCGACTTGCCAATAGCCTGGAAGAACTCCGCACTGTCGGCGGCGCCATCGGCATATTCGGCGATATAGCGGCCAAGCGCCTGACGGAAAGCCTCCGGCCCGAACCAGGCATCCACCATGCCCAGCACGGCCTGACCCTTGTTGTAGGTAATCGCATCATAGGCGTTGCGGATGTCGGCATTCTCGGTGATCGGCTGGGCCACCGCACGGGCGCTGGCCAGGCTGTCGAGTTCCATCGCGGACACAGCTTCGGCGACGGCCTGGATGTCATGGCCGCCATCCGGTTCGAGGAAGCCGAGCACGGCGGGCTCGGCCCAGCTGGCGATGCCTTCCTTCAGCCAGAGATCATCCCACCAGGGCGGGGTGACGAGATCGCCAAACCACATGTGCGACAGCTCATGCGCGTGCACGCCCTTCATGGAGCGCAGGAACAGGGCGCCGGACTTCTCGTTCGCCAGGATCCGGCTTTCCCGGTACGTGATCGCGGCGGCAAGTTCGGTGGCGCCGGACGGCCATTGCGGCGCGGCGATGATGTCCAGCTTCTCATAAGGATAGGGCTGTTGCAGCGCGTCCTCGAAGAACTCCACCATGGCTGGCGTGATGGAGAGGATCGCCTCCAGCTCCTCGCCTTTGCCTGCGCGGGCGTAACCGGTCAGCGGCACGGGCCAGTCGCGCAAGGCATTCACCGGGATCGTCCCGGCGGAGACCTTTTCGAAATTGCCGACCGCGACCGAGAGCAGATAGGTCGACAGCGGGCGGGTGCGCAGGAAGGTCACGCGGTCATAGCCCGGCTGGTCCGGCACGCGTGAGGCAATCGGTGTGTTTCCGATTGCCAGCATGTCGTCCGGCACGATCAGCGTGATGTCGAACGGCGCCTTGAAGCCCGGCTCGTCAAAGCTCGGCAGGAAGCGGCGCGCCTGGATGCTCTCGGATTTGGCGAGTGCATAGGCTTCGCCCTTTTCCTCCACGCGAAACAGGCCGGCGAGATTCGCATCGAAGGCGGCGGTATAGTCGATGTCGAGCATGATATCGCCAGCATGAACACGGTTCGGAAAACCTACCCAGACCACGCCGGTCGGGTCGACCTCGGTCCAGGTGGCGGGCCGGGTTTCCCCGCCTGCCGTGACTTTGACGGAAGCGACATCAAGGCCTGCCCCATGCATCCAGATGCCGGGTGAGGAGGTCTCGAGATTCACATCGATCAGGACCCGGCCGGAGAAATGCGTCTCTCGCGGGTCGACCTTCATCTCCACCCGGTAGGCCGCAGGCTGGGCGACGCCGGACAACCGCCCCCGCGGTGCCGCATCACGCAGCGCATCCATGGGCACGGCCCGCACCTGAGGACCAAATGCCGATGGCTGCACACAGCCCGCCAGCAGGAGGAGAACGGACACCGCCAGATACCGCATGAATCGCTTCCTTGTCTTGTATGGTCCCCCTGCATAGCGCATCACGGGGGCCATGAAACCTGCCCTGTCGATACTCGATCCGTCGCCCTTGTTCGAGGGCCAGACCGCCGCAGATGCCTTTGCCAACACGCTCGCCCTGGCAGAAGCGCTGGACGGGCGGGGCTGGCGGTCGCTCTGGGTGCAGGAACACCACAATGCGCGCAGCTTCGCGGGCGCTGCGCCGGAAGTGCTGATCGCCGCGCTCAGCCAGCGGACGCAGCACCTGAAGCTCGGCTCGGGCGGGGTGATGCTGCCGAACTATTCGCCGCTGAAAGTGGCCGAACAGTTCTGCGCGCTGGAAGCGCTGGCGCCGGGCCGGATCGAGCTGGGCGTCGGCCGGGCAACCGGGGCGGACCCGCGGACGTCGGCGGCCCTGCTCGGCCCCGGCGCGCAGGCCTTCCCGACCATGCTGCGCATGCTGATGGACTGGATGCTGGATGCAAGCGGCGAGGCGCCCCTGCCGGACGGCCACCGTGCGACGGGCATCCATGTCGGCCCACGCGGCGCGCGGCCGGATCTGTGGATGCTGTCTTCCTCGCCGGACTCGGCCGCCTTTGCCGGGGCGATGGGCCTGAAGCTCGCCTTTGCGGATTTCCTGGCGCCAGGCGGGGCGGGCGCTGCGATCGAGACCTACCGCAAAGCCTTCGAGCCTTCGCCTTTCGCGTCTGAACCTTACGCCGCCGTGGGCCTCGTTGCCCTCGCCGCAGAGACCGAGGCGGAAGCCCGCCGCCTGTCGAAACCCGCCATCGCCTGGAACCTCGCCCGCAGCACGGGAGACTTTCGCGCCTTCGTTCCGTCCAAGGAGGCCGATGCGGTGATCGCCGCCGCCTCACCCGAAGCGCTGGCGGCGGCGGAGGGACGCGGCGTGATCGGCGCGGCAGATGACGTCGCCGGGCGCCTCGCTGCCTTTGCGGGCGAGCATGGCGCCGACGAGCTGTTCATCCTGACTCTGGCCGAGCGGAACGAAGACCGTATCCGCTCCTACGAGCTCATCGCCGAGGCGATGGCCTAGCCTGCGAAGCCCCGCGCTTTCATGGCCTCATACCAGCGGCCGAGATTGGCGTGCTCCTTGTGCGGCTCATACTTCATCACGCGGCAGAAACCGCAGGCGATGAAGAGCGTAATGTCCGCGATGGAGAAGCGGCCGGCCGCGAGGAACTCGTTGTCGGCGAGGTGGGCGTCGAAGCGCTCGGCCATTTTCTTTGCCGCCTTTTCGCCCTTGGCTGCAGCCTCTGCGCTTTGCGGCACTTCCAGTGGCGCCATCATCGGATGCGCGTTGCGGAACCATGCGGCGAACTGGATGAAGAACATCATCTCCACGCGCCGGTCCCACATCTCGATCAGGGCTTTCTCCTTCGGGTCGGCGCCCATCAGGTTCGGCTCCGGGAAGATGCCTTCGAAATAGGTGCAGATGGCGCGGCTCTCGGTGATCTTCGTTCCGTCGTCCAGCACCAGTGCAGGTACTTGCGAGAAGGGCGAGACTTCGCGGTATTCCGGCGTCTTGTGCTCCTGCTTCATGATCGAGACTTCTTCGAGGTCGACCGCATCAAGCTTGCCCTTGGCACGCAGGAAGTAGACGACACGATCCGGGTTCGGCGCCTGAGGGCTGTGATAGAGCTTCATGGGGTTCCTCCAATTATGTTCTAGAATGTCCGGCTTATGCCGATAGTGGCATTGACCGGCTCGCCGGGGAAGTAGCGCGGCGTGCCGAACGAAACGTCCGCCCGGTCGGCATAGCGCTCATCCGTCAAATTGCGGATATTGATCCAGACCGTGTGCGTATCCGTCCAGGCCCAGGCCGCGCGGGCGCCGAGCACTGTGTGGCCCGGATAGGTGTTCTGGTTGCCGGGGTCTGTGAAGTATTCGCCGATATGCTCAACGTTCAGCGACAGGGCGAGGCGGTCGGTCGCCTGCCAGTTCAGCCGCCCATTGGCGAGCCATTCCGGAGCGGTGTCGATCTGGTTGCCATCCAGGATGGTGTTGGAAGCAGATGCCACGACCCGGTCAAAGGTGTAGGTCTGGTCCGACCACGACACATTACCGGACAGCGACAGCGTATCGGTGAGGTCATAGGCGGCGGAGACTTCGACACCCTTGTGCTCTGTTGAGCCGTCGGTGACGTTCAGGCCGTTGGAATCGCGGAAGAAGAAGTTTTCCTTGTCCATCCAGTAGGCGGCGACATCGAAGACGAGGCGTCCGCCCATGGCCGCGCCGCGCGCGCCGAGCTCGACACTGTCCAGCGTTTCGGTATCGACCTGCCCCACGACCTGCAGGCTCTGCAGTCGGTAGAGGTCCGACACCTGCGGGGCGCGGGCGCCGCGGGCATAGTTGGCATAGAGATCGACCGTGTCGGAGACAGACCAGACAGCGCCAAGCTTCGGCGTCACGAACTCGTAGGAATCTGACCGGTCTGCTGGCACGTTGAAGCGGCCATTGATGCCGGGGGGTGCCTTGGTCGTGTAGTCATAATCATGGCTCTCGCCGCGCAGGCCTGCGAGGATGCGGACATCTTCCGACAGCGCCCATTCGAGTTCCGTCCAGAGCGCCGCGACGGTGGTGTCGACGTCATAGTCATAGTGGACACCCTGCGGGAAACGGGAGTCGCCGGGGAAGAAGCCGAACGGGTCCGGCTGGATTTCGCGGAGATAGCCGGTCGCTGCGTCGAGGTCTGTGCCGATGCGCCAGGTGAGCTGTTCGAAGACGGGTTGCTCATAGCGCACCATGACGCCGCCGCCGGTGTGGCCATTCTTTTCCACGCCGCCATTCGGAAGGAAGTGCTGGGAGAAGATCATCGCCTGCGAGTGGGCATAGGGCAGCAGAACGAGCGTGCCATCGAACAGGGGCCGCTCAAGGCGCGCACCGAGGCGGGCGGACCAGGCATTGCGGTAGGCATCCGGATCCGGGTTCGTCTTCGCAATATCCTCATCCTTGTAGGCATCTGCGCCGGTGATATAGCCGCCGGATTCCTGTTCGAGGTTCTGGCCGGACAGCCAGACGGTCGCGTCCCAGAGGCCGGGGTTGAACTTGCCGACGATGGAGAGTTTCTGCTGGCTGACATCGGTATTGTCGCGCCAGCCGGTGTCTTTCATCAGCGAAAGATTGAACAGCCAGTGCTGGCCCTCGTCCAGCTTCATGTCGGTGCGCCAGCGGCCGAGCGTGCCATAGGAGGCGCGCACTTCGCCGCCCTCACCCGGTTCCGGCAGGATGACGTTTATTAGTCCGTGCACGGCGTTCGAGCCATATTTCGCACTGCCCGGCCCGCGTACGACTTCGATGGCATCGGCGATCTCATGGTGCGGCTCGATCAGGGAATTGACGTTGCCGAAGGCAGGGGAGCGGGTGGGGACACCATTCTCAAGGATGAGGAAGCTTCCCTGCCCGGCCCCGCCCGTCAGCACCGGCGAACGGATGGCGATCAGATGCTCCTGCCCGGAATTCATCTGCACGTTCACGCCGGGCAGCTGGTTCAGGATTTCGGCGGGATGATCGGCGGCGGTGGCGTCGATTTCGGCTGCATCGAGCGCGGAATAGCTTCCCGGATCGTCTTGCTTCCGGTCGCCCCAAACCAAGACCGGATCAGCACGCAGCAGATAGATGCCGACGCGGTCAATAACGTCTCCATTCTCCAACCTGCACAACCCGGTGTCCGGTGCCAACTTCTTGCATGTCGGAAGTGCTGCAATTTGCTCGTCGGTGAGTTCGGAGGCCCCTTTCGGCTGCGCGACAGCAACTCCTGCAGATATGGCCATACCGGCCACAGCGAAGAGAGCTGAATTCCGGAACGAACGCTTCGCGCTCCCGTGGCGGATACGGCCTTTTTGACTCTGCATGAACGCTTCCTCCCAAGCGGAAGCCTTGTGTGTCGTACGTACCGCAGCGGCACGCAAGGGGCAGCCGGTCACGCCTGCGTGTCAGGCTTTTGTCAGCGGGTCAGCCGTTCGCGCCTGCAAACAGCTGGTAAGGCAGCGCGCCGACGACCGCTGCCGAGAGACAGGTCGCGAAGGTGCCGGCCACCAGCGTGCGCCAGGAAAGCGACAGGAAGTCATCGCGGCGGCTCGGCTCGATGATCGACAGGCCGCCAATCAGGATGCCCATGGAGCCGAAATTGGCAAAGCCGCAGACCGCGTGTGCGGTGATCATGCGCGTGCGCGGGTCCATCGCATCCGGCGGCACTTCGGCGAGCTGCAGGAAGGCGACGAATTCGGTCAGCACCGTCTTCACGCCCATCAGCGAGCCGGATTTCGCGGCCTCGTCCAGCGGGACACCGACCATGTACATCAGCGGGGCGAAGATCCAGCCGAGGATCCGCTCGATGGAGAGCGGCGCGCCGCCGACTTCCGGAAAGGCGCCGAGCCCGGCATTGACGAGCCACAGCAGCGCCAGCGCCGCAATCAGCATGGTCGCGATGTTGAACACGATCTGCAGGCCGTCGGTCGCGCCGCGCGAGAAGGCATCCATGGTGGAGGCGTAGTTGAAGTCCGGCTCTTTCATCCGCTCGGTGGCGGGGGTCGTTTCCGGGATCATGGTGAGCGCGACGGCAACGGCGGCGGGCGCGGCCATGATGGAGGCCGTGAGCAGCTGGGCCAGCGGGTTCGCCATCTTGCCCTCAAGGAATGAGCCATAGACGACGAGGACCGAGCCCGCGATGGTGGCGAAACCGGCGGTCATCATGATCAGCAGTTCCGACCGCGTCATGCCCTTGATGTAAGGCCGGATCAGCACCGGCGCCTCAGTCATGCCCATGAAGACGTTGGCGGAGACGGCGAGCGACGTCGCCCCGCCAAGGCCCATGCCCCGCCGGAAGATGAAGGCGAAGCCATTGGTTACCCATTTCAGGATGCCCCAGTGCCAGAGCATGGCCGACAGGGCGGCCACGACGATGACGATGGGCAGGATCTGGAAGAAGAAGAGCGGCGGCGGCGTACCGTCCATCAGCTCGGCCCCGGCGATATTGTCCCCCACATAGCCGAAGACGAAGCCGGTGCCGGCGCGCGTCGCGGCCTGAAGGCCGTCGACCACGTCATTGGCGCGGAACAGGATCGAGCGGATAAACGGAATGCCGAACAGGATGAGCGCGAAGACGAACTGCATGACCGTGGCGCCAATGACGACCTTCCACGGGAACAGTTTGCGCTTTTCAGACCAGGCCCAGCAGAGGCCATAGATCATGGCAATGCCGAGCAATGCGCGGGCATTGTCCCAGCCCCATTCGAAACCCATGATGTTCATGCCGGCCCAGTCTCCCTTCCCCGAAGATATGAGCCTTATGGATTAAACATGACAACGCCGCAGGGGAAGCTTTCATGTGCGCGGCGGGTGCAATGCGCGGCAGCGGGTAGCCTCTCAGGTGCCCGGCCCGGCAACCGCACATGCGGCTCAACCTTCATTTGACGCAGACATCTGCGGTGGATAGGTTTTCGCCTTAATATTCAGGCCTCTGGCGCCGTCTCCTGAGAGACGGCCCGCCCGTCGCCCAGGAGAAAAGACCCGAATGAAACTGCGCGCTCTCTTCATGGCTGCCCTGATGGCCATGGCCGCCCCCGCTTTTGCCGAAACCGACAGCGCCGACGCGGCGAAGGAAACCGAAGCCAGGCCAGTGCCCGAGCCGGTCATGTTCGTCACCCAGCACTCCGGCACGTTCGGCCGCCAGAAGGTGAACTACAAGGTCGAGGCGGGCGAGACCCAGATCAAGAATGACGAGGGCAAACCCGCAGCGAGCCTGTTCACCATTTCCTACGTTCAGGAGAAGGCCGGGCCTGACCGGCCGGTGACCTTCGTTTTCAATGGCGGGCCGGGCTCTGCCTCGGTCTGGCTGCACCTCGGCCTGCTGGGGCCGAAGCGCGTGGTGGTGGCCAGCGATGCCGATGCGGATGATGGCGCCGCGCCCTACCGGATGGTGGACAATCCTCTGTCGATCCTGGACCAGACGGACCTTGTCTTCATCGACCCCGTCGGCACCGGCTTCAGCCAGGCCATCGGCGAAGGCGAGGACAAGGATTACTGGAGCGAAGCGGGCGACAAGGAATCCATCGCCGAAGTCATCCGCATCTGGATCACGAAGCACAAACGCTGGAACGCGCCGAAATACCTGATCGGCGAAAGCTTCGGCACGACGCGCGCGGCGTATCTTGCCAATGAACTGACGGTTGGCGACGTGGACATTGCCCTCAACGGCATCGTGCTGATCTCGCAGGCGCTGGACTATGAAGGTTCCACCTCCGTCCACGACAATGTCTATTCCTACGTTACCTACCTGCCCTCGATGGCTGCCGTGGCGCAGTATCATGGCCGCGCCGGACAAGGCATTCCGCAGGCGGAGTTCCTGACCGAAGCCCGCGCCTTCGCGCGCGATGAATATGGCCCGGCCCTCTGGAAAGGCGACCGGCTGAGCCCGGAGGAGCGCGCCTATATCCGCGACAAGCTCGTCTATTTCACCGGGCTCGACCCGCAATATATCGAGACGTCAAACCTGCGCATCCTGATGCACCGCTTCCAGAAAGAGCTGCTGCGCGATGAAGGCGTGGCGCTCGGCCGGCTCGACGGGCGTTATCTGGGCGATGAGGCAGACGACATCGCCGAAGGCCCGGAAGACGACGTGGCAAGCTATGCGGTCAGCTCGGCCTATTCGGCCCTGATGAACCAGTATCTCGCCACCGATCTCGGTGTTGAGATGGACCGGCCCTACATGGTCTCCAGCCCGGATGCGGGCGAGCAGTGGAACTTCCGCGACGTGCCGGAAGGCCAGTACTGGGAGCCGCATTATGTGAATGCCGGGCGCAAGCTCACCACCGCCATGCGCCACAATACCGGTCTGAACGTCATGGTCGCGAGCGGATACTACGACCTGATCTGCCCCTTCTTCGACGCCGAGATCACCTTCGCCCGCTACGGCATCCCGCAGGACCGGGTCGACATGACCTACTATCAGGGCGGCCACATGATGTACCTGAACGAAGGTGCGCTGGACGCTCTGGTGAAGGACATCCGGAGTTTCTACGCCGGTCAGCTGCAGGACCAGCGGCCGGATTAGGCCGGAACAAAAAAGCCCCCGGCACGACGCCGGGGGCCAAATTTTCTGGCGAAGCTAAAGCCCTAGCCCAGTTTGCAGACGCAGATCTTGTTGCCGTCAGGGTCGCGGAAATAGGCGCCGTAGAAAGTCGGCATGCGCTGGCCGGGGGCGCCTTCGTCCTGCGCACCGAGTTCGATGGCCTTGTTGTAGACCTTGTCGACGGTGGCGGCGTCGGGCGCAGCAATCGCCGGCATCACGCCATTGCCGCAGCTGGCCGCCTTCTCGTCATACGGGCCGCCAATCGCCAGCATGGGCGCGCCCGGGCCGGTGCCGTAGAAATAGAGGCGGCCATTATTGAAGACCTGTTTGGCCCCCATTTCCCCGAGAACCGCGTCGTAAAAAGCGCAGGCCTTATCGGTATCATTGGAGCCGAGCGTGACATAAGCGAGCATGTTGTTTCCTCCTCTGGTGCATTCCAGAATGGAACCGATACACGCCGCGACAACACGCGCAAGGGATGACGCAGGGGATGTGCTTGACGTTCACCTGAGCGTCTGGTCTGAAACCTCCAAACTTTTCAGGAGAAAGCCCATGTCTGACATCCGTTTTGACGGCCGCGTTGCCATCGTCACCGGCGCTGGTGGCGGTCTTGGCCGCTGCCACGCCCTCGAACTCGCCCGCCGCGGCGCAAAAGTCGTCGTCAACGACCTTGGCGCCTCAATGGACGGTTCCGGCGGCAGCTCCGAAGCCGCCGAAGCCGTGGTCAAGGAAATCGAAGCGCTGGGCGGCGAAGCCATCTCCAACGGCTCGTCCGTCGCTGACGAGGCCGGCGTGCAGAAAATGATCGATGACACGATGGCCAAATGGGGCCGCATCGACATCCTGATCGCCAATGCCGGCATCCTGCGCGACAAGTCCTTCTCCAAGATGACGACCCAGGACATCGACCTGGTCCTCGCGGTCCACCTGCGCGGCACGTTCCTGCCGGTGCACGCTGCCTGGAACATCATGAAAGAGCAGAATTACGGCCGGATCGTCGTGACCACCTCCTCCACCGGCCTCTATGGCAACTTTGGCCAGGCCAACTATGGCGCCGGCAAGCTCGGCGTGGTCGGCATGATGAACACGCTGAAGATCGAAGGCGCGAAGAACGACATCAAGATCAACGCCGTCTGCCCGGTCGCCGCGACCCGCATGACCGAAGGCCTGATGCCGCCGGAAGCGCTGGAACAGCTGAAGCCGGAATATGTCACGCCGGGCGTGATGAACCTCGTCAAAGACGACGCTCCGACCGGCCTGATCCTGTCGGCTGGCGCCGGTGCCTTCTCGATGGCCCGCATCGTCGAAACGCGCGGCGCCTTTGTCGGCCAGGGCGAAGAGCTGACGGCCGAAGCCGTCGCCGCCAAGTGGGACGAAATCACCGACACCAGCAAGACGCTGCCGGCCTTCACCTCCGGCGGCCAGCACGGCGCGAACATGTTCTCGCTCGTCGCTGAGGGCAAAGGCCAAGGCTGATCGCAAGGCTGAGACGCGGGCCGGGCCCCGTCTTCAAGCTTGCCAAAAATGACGGCGAGGCGCAGGTTGTTCTCTCAAAAGGAGACTCCCATGCGCCTCGCCGTTCTTTTGTTTTTCCCAATGTTTCTGGCCGGTTGCGCGTGGTTTCTCGAACCGGGTGTCGTGCCGGACCGGACCGTTCCGGCGGACGAAGTGGCCGCGCCGGACCAGATACCGACCGCCAGCGAAGGCGCCATGTGCGGTGGCATTGCCGCTATTCAGTGTGAAGAGGGCCTGACCTGCATTTATGACGACGGGGTTTGCCGCTCCATGGCAGACGGCGCTGGCACCTGCCGGAAAACCGGCCCGATCTGCACCAAGGAATACCGCCCGGTCTGCGGCTGCGACGGCAAGACCTATGGCAATCGTTGCGAAGCCTATGCCGCTGGCGTCAGCGTCGCCCTGCCCGGCGAATGCGACGTGAAAGAGAGCTGACGGTCGCTCCAGCCACCTGAATACATAACGGCCCGCATCCTCTCGGATGCGGGCCGCCTTTGTTTTGGGGTTTCTACCTGGCTTCCGAAGCGATGATCCAGTCGAGGATCTTCTCTGAGAAGCCGTCGATGCGCTGCCAGTCGCCCTGGCCGACGCCGTGCTGGTAGGACGCGACGTTGACCATGTAGCCGAGGCCTTTGGGGGCTTCGACCCGGTCGTGCGACTGTTCGTCGGTGAAGACGATCAGCCGGCGGCCTTTCCGGTCGACCTTCGCGACCGCCGCACCAAGCTGGGTCCCGCCATGCGGCTGGGACGCCAGGATGGCATCGCGGAGCGCAAAGCCGCGGCGGGGCGGCACCTTCACCACCTCATTCGAGAAGGTGAAGATTTCCACGTCCTTGCAGACTTCCCGCGCCAGGACGGCCAGGCCGCAGGCCGCATCCAGCCGGGTCATCACCGACTGGCGCGACATCTCCCAGCTCATGGAGCCGGACACGTCGACCAGCAGGGTCGTCTTCCCGGTCAGCTGGGCGTGGCCCTCGATGGACCGGAACATGGCTTTCTCCAGTTCCGGCTCAAGGTCCGGCGCGAACCGGGCCGCGGCGATGAAACGATAAGGCAGGACACGGTCGACCCGCATATCGTTCAGCGCTGCGGCAATGGTCCGCTTGGGAACCCCCGCCACCTGCATGCCCCGGAGGTTCCGCAGCAGCGCCAGCGCGCCGAGCTTCTTCTCCGCGATCAGGCGTTCGAACGTCTCCCGCTTGTCCGCCCCCGCAGAGAGGGACACTTCCCAGGTATCCGGAGAGGCCAGCGTGCCTTCGGCCAGCTGCTTCCAGACTTTCTCCTGTTCGGCATCCTTCGGCTTGGGGTGCACAAGGAAGAGAACATCCCGCAGGCGGACCGCACCGTCGCGGTCATACTTGGCCAGCTGGTAGGCATCGAACTTGGTGAATGCCCGCGCGAGGCCTTTCTTGGCCTGCGCCGACACCGCCGCCTTCTTGCGCTGCTGCATGGGGCCGAGGGCATCCATCCAGTAGATTGCAAGGAACTCGGTTAGTTCGTCCGGACGCTGAATGATACGCGCCAGCGTATCCGCTACGAGCTTCCGGTGCTCCGGATGACGCGCCATCTCACGCACGATGAGCAACGGCACGTGCCGCAGCTTCATGTCCTCGCGCGCCGAAATGGCGATCTCCACCACCGTTTCGGGGACCACGGCCGGGACGAGTCCGGCGATCCGCTCCGCAATGGACATGCCGTTCTCATAGAACTGGTCCTCCCAGAGGAGGCTGTTCATGACGGCCCGGCGCAATTCCTGCTCCGGCCCGAAAGCACGGCCCTTCGCCCCTGCATGGGTGCGGGCGGGCATGAATTTGTTTATCTTCGCCATGACACTCTCCTCCGGCGGGTTGAAATTAAAACGGCTAACAGGCCTGACGGCAAGCGCCATCGGGGTTCCGGCCGGGGAACATTCGGAACCGCAAGTTGCTTGCTCTACCCACTGAGCTACAGGCGCGGCCGAAACCTTGCCTGGCGGGAATTGAACCCGCGACCTCGCAATTAACGTTCGAAGTAGCGAATTCCTTCACCACCGGCCGGAATACGGCACCACACCGGGGAACAGTCGAAACCTGAGACCCGGGTTTCCCCGGAAACGCGCTCTACCAGGCTGAGCTACAGGCGCGGCCGAAGCCTTGCCTGGCGGGATTCGAACCCGCGACACCGTCGTCCCAAACGAAGTAACAGATCTCTTCACCACCGGTGTGGCATTGGGTTTGCCGGGGAACCGTCGGAAACGGAAGTCAGCATACAGAACGCAGGGCCCAAAGGCCCGGACCCGCGACGCAACAGCCCTGCCGGGCTGCTTCCACGGTACGTCTGCATGCCGGCGGGAGTCGAACCCGCTCGTCCAGGCGCGAAGTATCCGATCCCTTCACCACCGGCAATATTGTCGTCAGGGGAACAGGCGGCACGGCCTTTGTGTGGCAGACGAAGAACTCCGTACCTTCACCACCTGACAAACTCAAAAAAACTCCTCTCGTTTCCGGTTTCACTTGTCCGGAGGGGCCGGAAACAAAAAACCCCTCCGGAGCGATGCTCGGGAGGGGTCCGGAAAGGAACCTTTTCGAAACGGCTAAGCCATTCCGCCTCCGTATGAGCGCACGCATGCATCGCCAAACGCACCTGGCAGGGCGTTTCGGTCATGCTTCAGACTGATCGTATGGATACGTTTCATGTTCTGATCCGTTCGCTCAAAAATCTCCGGCGCACTCGCCAGCGAGGCGCGCATATGACGTGCGGGCCGGATGAAGTCAACCCGGCCCGCACGATTTTTTTGATTTTATTTTCGAAGACCGGTCCGTCAGCGGATCATTCCGCCTTCTGCATGGCTTTCAGGTACATGGAGTTTTTCGGCTTCGAGAAGAGACGCTCGACCATGGGCTCGAAGAATTCGAGCGGCTCGCTTTCATAGTCCGGATCGAAGGCTGCCTGGTCGTATTTGTGACAGAACTCGGCGCAGCGCTGATAGTGCGGGCTGTCCTTGAACTGGTCGCGCATGTTCTTGTCGAGGCCGAGATACTCAAAGAAGTAATAGCCCTGGAAGGCGCCATGATTGGCGACCATCCAGAGATTTTCCTCCGACACGAACGGCTTCAGGATCGCCGCCGCCACGTCCGGATGGTTCATGCTGCCAAGCGTGTCACCAATGTCGTGCAGCAGCGCACAGACAACATATTCCTCATCCCGTCCATCGCGGTGGGCGCGGGTCGCCGTCTGCAGCGAGTGCTCCAGCCGGTCGATAGGGAAACCACCGAAATCGCCATCCAGCAGACGGAGGTGATCCAGCACGCGCTTGGCGAGGCCCTTGTTGAAGATCTTGGAATGCTCCGCGATGATTTCCCAGTCTTCCTTGGTGCCTTCCAGCATTTCGCGGAATTTTGCGCGTTCGCCTACGGCATGTCCGTCAGCCATCTCTTTTCCTCCGGTTTCTTATTGTCTGGGAGCAGGATAGCCCCGCTGCGTGTGAGTTCCAATCCCCGTTCCGTCAGATCGGCGGCGCCGCGGACGGCGGGACGTCAGCATCTTCCTCGTGCACCTCGATCAGGCCAAGCCCGACATGGCTGCGCTTGCGGCTGTAGAAGAAATAGATCGCGAGCCCGATCGCGCCCCAGACCGGCAGCACCATCTTCGCCACGAATGGCAGGTTCAGATAAAGGCCAAGGCACCCCACTGCGGCGATCGGGGCGATCACCCAGACGAAAGGCGTGCGGAACGGGCGGAACCGGTCCGGATCTGTCCGGCGCAGCATCATCACGGCAATCGCCACCATAAAGAAGGCGAACAGTGTGCCGGAGTTTGAAATGTCCGCCAGCTGTCCGACCGGGAAGAAGGCCGCGGCGATGGCAACACAGATACCGGTGAAGATGGTCATCTTCCAGGGCGTCTTGAACTTCGGGTGCACGTCCGCGAGCTTTTCCGGCAGCAGGCCATCGCGGGCCATGACGAAGAAGATCCGCGTCTGGCCATAGATCATCATCAGGATCACCGACGGCAGCGCGATGGAGGCCGCCAGGCCGACGAGGTTGCCGATCAACGGGAAGCCGACAATGCGGAGCGTCTCGGCAAGCGCCTCATCCGAACAGACGATGGGGGCATCTCCCAGCGCCCGGAGTTCCGCGCAGCGGGCGGCAAAGCCTGCTCCATCCGGTGGCAGGACAGCGCCGGCAGCGTCGCGCACAGGCTGGGCCCCGACCGTTCCGACCACGCCGGCCGCAACGAGGAAATAGAATATCGTACAGATGGCCAGTGAGCCGAGCAGGCCGATGGGCACGTTGCGCTGCGGGTTCTTCGTTTCTTCCGCCGCAGTCGACACCGCATCGAACCCGACATAAGCGAAGAAGATGGTCGCCGCGGCCCCGACGACGCCAAGGCCGTCATGACCGAGCAGGCCGGTCGGCATCAACGGCGTGAAGTTCTCGCCCTTGAGGATCGGAAAGCTCAGCACGATGAAGGCTGTCAGGGCCGTGACCTTGATCGCCACCAGCACTGCGTTCACCGAGGCGCTCTCACTTGTGCCGATGACCAGCAGCCAGGTCACCACAGCCGCCACAATGATGGCCGGCAGGTTGACCACGCCATGGCTGAAATCCACGTGCGGAATCCCGCCTGCAAATCCCCAGGCGGGGCCGCTACTGAGCGCCCCGGGTAAGGTGAACCCGGTTAAGTTCTCGACAAGCCCCATGACATAGCCGGACCAGCCAACACACACGGCGGAAGCCGCGACGGCGTATTCCAGGATCAGCGCCCAGCCGACCATCCAGGCCAGCAGCTCCCCCATCACAGCGTAGGTATAAGTGTAGGCGGAGCCCGAGACCGGCACCATCGAGGCCAGTTCCGAATAGCAGAGCGCCGCCACCGCGCAGACGAAACCTGCAATAACGAAAGAGAACATCATGCCCGGCCCGGCCTTCTGGGCGGCCGCAGCAGTGAGGACAAAGATACCCGTACCGATCACGGCCCCGATGCCCAACATGGTGAGCTGGAAGGCGCCGAGGGATCTGTGCAGGGACTTCTTCTCCGCTGTCGCAAGGATGGCGTCGAGCGGCTTGATACGATCGAATATCATGGGGAATGCTCCGATAAGCAGACCTGAACCTATCCGTAATTTTGCCGGACACAAGAGATTCCCAACGCAAGACGCCCCTCCGTTTCCGGAGGGGCGTCCCGTGCTGAGCGCGTGCGATCAGTCCCAGAGCGTACCAAGCATCAGCTGGTCTTCCCAGGTTGCCCGCGCCGGAACATGCGCTGGTCCGCAACGGCGGCAGACATGTTCGTGCAGACGCGTGGCAAGAGCCCAGGTGGACTCACCCGTGCGCCCTCCCGCCTGCTCCACGGAATTGACGATGTAGCGCAGGGTGCCTTCCTGCAGGTCGGCATTCCCTTTGCCCTTCGCTTCAGCAAGCCGCCAGCCGGCCGTATCACGGCGGAGCGCCAGGACAGCCCGCTCCATGCCGTCGCGCAGGACGTAGACCGCCATCTGCCCGGCCGAGATCTCGCTGGTGAAATCCCGCAGGCAATTGCGGAATTCCAGCGCGACCTGCTCCAGCGTCTTCCTGTCCGTTACACGGAAAAAGGCAGACGACAGGTTTGGCGGAGACAGCTGCACCCCGAACGCATTCGGCTGCAGATCTTCCGCCGCCATATCGAACAGACGTTCGGCCGATGCAGACCGTTCCCACCGGCGAGCGATGGAAGCAGCCTGTTCCTTGCCGCGGATGCGGACAGCCAGCCGGAAAGCTTCGGCCAGATCGTCCGCGGCGCCGTGGCTGTCCGGAATATGCCGAAGGATTTTCGGCACACGGATCTGAACAGGGAGCCGGCGGATCAGATGAAGCTGAGGCGGACGGATTTCGTCCGCATGCCGCAGCACCTGCGCCGTATTCTCGTCGGAAAAAAGGGACAGGAAGAGATCATAGTCTGCCGCGTCCCACAGGATTTCCCCGAGCCGGGACAGCGCTTTCATCAATCCGCGCGCGGCTTGTCCGTGCATGAGGTGTTTTGCAACATCCCCATCCCGTCCATATTCCACGATACGCGCGATCTCGTTCAGTTCCAGATCACGCGCCAGCAGGATCGCCGCCGCATGACGCCGAGCGGACGGCAGGGCAAGAAAGCCTGCATGAGGCGCCGGCCACGCAATGGCAAGCGCTTCAGCGTGCACCCCGGCAAGAAACCGGAGCAAGGGCGTCATGGCACCGGCATGGCCATGGGGCCGCACAAGGCGCCGGGTCATGGGGTTGCCCATGATCCACCTCCTTCCAGACCGTCCGCATACCGGGAAACCGGACACGGACAGATTGAAGTCAGAAAAATTGTGAGGTCAGACGCCCACCGGCAAACGCGCGGGGGACGCTGACAGCGCTCCCCATCGACTGAGGAGCAGGATTGTTTTTGTACAACCGTGCTTCATCTGTTTGGTCCGTTGGTTGGTTTGACCAGCCATCCGATCACGGATGGCTGGTCAAGAGGAAGGTGGCCTATAAGGGGAGCCACCGTTGACTGTCAAGGACACTTCGAAATTAATTCGATCAGCCTTTGACACAAACGACCTGTTTCAGTGTGTGGACAATCTCAACAAGGTCGGTCTGCGCGGCCATGACGGCGTCGATGTCCTTGTAGGCCATCGGCGTTTCATCGATGACGCCGGAGTCTTTCCGGCATTCCACGCCTTCCGTCGCCGCGAGGTGGTCCTCCACAGTGAAGGTCCGCTTGGCTTCCGACCGGCTCATGGCCCGCCCTGCCCCGTGCGAGCAGGAGCAGAACGAGTCCACGTTGCCCTTCCCGCGCACGATGAAGGACTTCGCCCCCATCGAGCCGGGAATGATGCCGAGTTCGCCTGCACCGGCACGCACGGCACCTTTGCGGGTTACCCAGACATTGGCGCCGAAGTGGTGTTCCCGCTCCACATAGTTGTGGTGGCAGTTCACCGCTTCCTTCTCCAGCGAGAAGCCGGGGAAGAAATCGCGCAGGGCAAACAGCACGCGGTCCATCATCACTTCGCGGTTGAGGCGCGCATAGTCCTGCGCCCAGCCGACAGCCATCGTGTAGTCATCGAACAATTCTTCCCCTTCCACGAAGAAGGCGAGGTACTTGTCCGGGACGTGATAGCCGAGCACCCGCTTCTCCAGGGCCTCGCGGGCTTCCTGGATGAAGTAGGTACCGAGGATGTTCCCCGTGCCGCGGGATCCGGAATGCAGCATTACCCAGACGCGGTCCGCTTCGTCGAGGCAAAGCTCGATGAAGTGGTTCCCGCCGCCCAGCGTGCCCAGCTGTTTGGCAAAGGCCGTGCGCTGGATCCGCTTGTGCTTGCGGAGGATCACGTCGAGCTTTTCATCGAGTCCGGACGCGCGAAGGGCGGTTGTGGCACGGGCGGGCGCTTCCTTGTGGTTGCCACCGCGGCCGTTGCCGACCGGCACCTTGCGTTCGATCTCGCTGCGGATGGCCGACAGGCTGTCCGGCAGGTCGTTGGCCGTAAGGCTGGTCCGAACCGCCATCATTCCGCACCCGATGTCGACGCCGACAGCCGCCGGAATGATCGCACCCTTCGTGGGGATCACCGACCCGACCGTCGCCCCGCGCCCGAAATGGACGTCCGGCATCACGGCCAAGTGCGAGTGAATGAACGGCAGACCCGCAACGTTCTCAAGTTGCGCGCGCGCCTGCGATTCGACAGGGACACCTTTCACCCAGGCCTTGATGCGCCCACCGGCGCTGGTTTCAAACACTTCAAACTGGCTCATCGTTCTTACAGCTTCTTCTGACAAAGCTCCTCCTGACAAGCCCTCCGCGCGGTCCTTCGGGTTTAGAAAGACAAAGAAAAACCCTCCAGGCGGTAAAAGCGCGGAGGGCGGCATAAACTCCTTTCGAAGCCCGGGACTGACCATCAGCCCCTATCCAGCGACCTCCATGCGGCAGCGATCCTCGCCCTGGTACAGGGCGGGAGCTGTCATCTGGAAATTTGATTCTGGCCGTTTCATCGGTCCGTCCTCTGGCTGGATTGGAGGCGCCGTATGATGGAAACGCGCAGGGGCGTCAACCGCAAAAACGAAAAGCCCCGGAGGAAAACTCCGGGGCTCTTTGATTTCCTTGCGGAAAATTCTTTGCGCGGATTATTCGCCGGCTTCGAGTTCAGCCTCGTGGCGAGCCTTGTCGGCGGCGCCTTTGGCGGACTCGTCACGATCGACCATCTCGAGGACAGCAACCGGTGCGTTGTCGCCATGGCGGAAGCCGGCTTTCAGCACGCGGGTGTAGCCGCCGTTGCGGTCCTTGTAGCGGTCGCCGAACACGTCGAACAGCTTGCGGACTGCGTCTTCGTTACGGACCTTGGAGAGCGCCTGGCGGCGGGCAGCGAGGTCACCCTTCTTGGCCAGGGTCACCAGCTTGTCCATGATCGGTGCCATTTCCTTGGCTTTCGGCACTGTCGTCACGATTTGCTCGTGCTCGATCAGGCTTGCGGCCATGTTGGCGAACATCGCCTTCCGGTGGGAAGTCGTTTTGTTCAGAGTTCTGTGTCCGAGGCGATGGCGCATTGTCGTTATCCTTCAGGAGGTGGTCAGGCCCCCGTCTGAGTTTCGGGTCCTAGAGGTGGTCGTCGTATTTCTTGGCAAGGCCTTCGATGTCTTCCGGCGGCCAGTCCGGCACTTCCATGCCGAGGTGCAGGCCAAGACCAGCGAGGACTTCCTTGATTTCGTTCAGCGACTTGCGGCCGAAGTTCGGGGTGCGCAGCATTTCCGCTTCCGACTTCTGGATCAGGTCGCCAATGTAAACAATGTTGTCGTTCTTCAGGCAGTTTGCCGAACGCACAGACAGTTCCAACTCGTCCACCTTCTTGAGGAGAACCGGATTGAAGCCGAGGTCGGTTTCTTCCGTCTGGGTGCCGGCTTCCAGCGTCGGCTCTTCGAAGTTGATGAAGAGCTGCAGCTGGTCCTGCAGGATGCGCGCGGCATAAGCGACGGCATCTTCCGGCGTGACCGAGCCATCGGTTTCGATGTCGAGGGTCAGCTTGTCGAAGTCCAGCTTCGTGCCTTCACGGGTGTCTTCCACCTGGTAGCCAACGCGGCGAACCGGCGAATAGATGGCGTCGATCGGGATATAACCGATCGGAGCATCTTCCGGACGGTGCGCTTCAGCCGGGACATAGCCCTTGCCGGTGTCGACGGTGAATTCCATGCGGACTTCAGCGCCATCGTCCAGCGTGCAGATCACGTGATCCGGGTTGAGGATCTTCGTGTCGCCCGAGGTTTCGATCTGGCCGGCTTTCACTTCGCCCGGGCCGGTCGCTTTCAGGACCATGCGCTTGGACGTTTCGCCTTCCATGAAGATCGCGACCTGCTTGAGGTTCAGGACGATCGTGGTGACGTCTTCGCGGACGCCCGGAATGGCGGAGAATTCGTGAACGACATTGTCGATCTGGACGCCAATGATGGCAGCGCCCTGCAGAGAGGACAGCAGCACGCGGCGCAGGGCGTTGCCCAGCGTCGTACCATAGCCACGCTCCAGCGGCTCGATGACGAGCTTCGCCTTGCGCTTCGGGTCGTATCCAGCCTGAACCACCGGACGGTTCGGGCGGATCAGTTCTTTCCAGTTACGGTCGTTGACGGCGGTGTTCTCTGCCATGTGTGGCGATCCTCAAAAAGCGGATGGTGGCGCGATAGGGCCGCGCCACCGGGAAGGTTCATTCCGTTTAGACGCGGCGGCGTTTCGGCGGGCGGCAGCCATTGTGCGGGATCGGCGTGGTGTCGCTGATCGCGGTGACCGTCAGGCCGGCAGCCTGAAGGGCACGCAGGGCGCTTTCACGGCCCGAGCCCGGACCACGCACCAGGACCTCAACGGTCTGCAGGCCGTGTTCCATGGCCTTCTTGGCGGCATCTTCAGCAGCCATCTGGGCAGCATAAGGCGTCGACTTACGCGACCCCTTGAAGCCCATCGTGCCGGACGAAGACCAGGAGATGGTATTCCCCTGCGCGTCGGTGATGGTCACCATCGTGTTGTTGAAGCTGGAGTTCACATGAACAACACCGGAAGTGATGTTCTTGCGCTCCTTGCGGCGGACGCGGGTCGTCTCACGAGCCATAACGAGCTACCCCTTACTTCTTCTTGCCGGCGATCGGCTTGGCCGGGCCCTTGCGGGTACGAGCATTTGTGTGTGTGCGCTGACCGCGAACCGGCAGCTTGCGGCGATGACGCAGGCCACGATAGCAGCCGAGGTCCATCAGACGCTTGATGTTCATGGAGGTATCGCGGCGCAGGTCACCTTCGACCATGTAATCGGAGTCGATCGTTTCGCGGATCTTGATCACTTCAGCGTCGGTCAGTTCGGTCACGCGGCGCGACTCGTCGACACCCACCTTCTCGCAAATTTCCTTTGCGAAGGCCGGGCCGATGCCGTGGATGTACCGCAGCGCAATGACGACGCGCTTGTTGGTCGGGATATTTACGCCTGCAATACGGGCCAAAGCCGGTTCTCCTCAAGCGGACTGTTCAAACATTAAAAGCGCGCCGAGTCGGAAAGCGGATCCGCCTCGCGCGCCGGCGATTAAGCCTTAAGCTAAGAATGGAGGCTTATAACTGGGGAAATTAACGCGTCAACAGCGGAATCCCAGCTTTATGCCGTCTCTTTCAGCGCAGCGTCAATCTGGGTTGCAACCTCTTCAATCGAGGCCATCCCGTCGACTTCCGTCAAGATGCTCCGCTCAGCGTAAATCGGCACCAGCGGGGCAGTATCCTCGTAATACTTCTCAAGACGTTTCGAGAAGGTTTCCGGGTTGTCGTCCTTGCGGCCCTGCTCTTCGAAACGCTTGGTGACGCGCGCCAGAAGCTGCTCGTCATCCACCACCAGGCGGACAACGCGGTTCACTTCCGTACCACGCGACTTCAGAAGCTCGTCCAGAGCAGCCGCCTGGCCGACGGTCCGCGGGAAGCCATCGAAGATGAAGCCTGCTGCGCCCTGGTTGGCTGTCAGCTGTTCATCGATCAGGGCAATCACGATTTCGTCGGACACGAGACCGCCTTCGTCCATGATCGTCGCAACGCGCTGACCCAGTTCAGAGCCCGACGCGCGGGCGGCGCGCAGCATGTCGCCGGTGGAGAGCTGGATGAAACCGCGCTCCTCTACCAAACGTTTCGCCTGCGTCCCCTTCCCGGCCGCAGGCGGCCCGAACAGAATTAGGTTCATTTCTTACGGCCCCCGAGCTTCGACTTCTTGATCATGCCTTCATATTGATGCGCAATCAAATGCGACTGTATCTGCGTCACGGTGTCCATGGTCACCGACACCACGATCAGCAGCGACGTACCCCCGATATAGAACGGGATCTCCGGGTAGTAGCGCCGCAACAGCTCGGGCAGAACACAGACAAAGGTCAAATAGAGCGCACCGATAACGGTCAGGCGAGTCAGCACATAGTCGAAGTAGGCCGCGGTGTTCGAGCCGGGACGGATACCCGGGATAAAACCACCATATTTCCGGAGGTTATCGGCCGTTTCCTCGGGATTGAACATGATCGAGGTGTAGAAGAACGTAAAGAAGATCACGAGCACACAATAGGAAATGATGTGGGTCCACGTGCCCGCGGAGAAGTTCGCCGCAAGCCAGGACAGGACCCCGTTCACGTCGGTGTCCGTCGCCGCCCCAGCCGCGTTGCCACCCATGAAGCCAACAACGGTCAGCGGCAGCATCAGCAGTGCGGAAGCAAAGATCGGCGGAATCACACCCGCCGTGTTGATCTTCAGCGGAAGGAAGCTCTTCTGCCCCTGCGCCACACCATGCGCCTGCTGGCGTTTCGGATACTGGATCAACAACCGGCGCTGCGAGCGCTCCATGAAGACGATGAAGACAACCAGAGCGATGACCATCGCCGCGATGGCGATCACAAACACCACGTTCACCGATGTGGCGCGCGCCTGAGCGATCAGGTTCACGATCGCCTTGGGCAGTTCCGCCACAATACCGGCGAAGATGATGAGCGAAACGCCGTTGCCGATACCGCGGGCCGTGATCTGTTCGCCCATCCACATAAGCAGCATGGTGCCGCCCGTCAGGGTGACAACGCCGGTGAGGATGAAGAATGGCGCAGCAATACCGTCGATGCGGACATGCGACAGGCCGGAGGAAATCGCGAAGGACTGAACCAGCGCGAAAGCCAGCGTCAGGTAGCGGGTATACTGGTTGATCTGCTTGCGGCCCGCCTCGCCTTCCTTCTTCAGCTTCTCAAGCGTCGGAGAGGCCTGTGTCATCATCTGGATGATGATGGAGGCGGTGATGTAAGGCATCACGTTCAGGGCGAAGACACCCATCCGCTCCACCGCACCGCCGGCAAACATGTTCATGTTGCCCAGCAGGCCGCCGGACTGGCTTTCAAAGATGGACGCGTAGGCGACCGGATCAAGCCCCGGGATCGGGATGAATGTACCAAGCCGGTAGAGCAGCAACATGCCCAGAGTAAACAGGATGCGATTCTGCAGATCCTTGGCCTTGGCGAAGGTTCCGAGATTTACATTGCGAGCCATCTGTTCTGCGGCATTGGCCATCGATGCTCGATCTCCCTGAAAATGCGTGCGCCGCCAAAATCGGCGGCGTCACGGTGTTTGTGAAGGGGTTCCGGGTAAAAACCGCTGCTTATTCTGCAGCCGTGTCTTTTACGGCACCCGTAACAGTCACCTTGCCGCCCGCCTTCTCAACGGCCTCGATCGCGGCTTTGGAAGCACCGGTCACGGTAATGTTGAGGTTTTTCGGGGCAGCGCCCTTGGCCAGCAGGCGAACGCCGTCACGGACGTTACGCACGAGGCCGGAGGCGACAAGCGTCTCTTCGGTCACGTTGGACGGGTCCAGCTTGCCGGCTTCGACAGCCTTGGCGACGCGGCCCAGGTTGACCCAGGACATCGTCTTCTGGCCACGCGGGGTGAAGCCGCGCTTCGGCAGGCGCATGTAGATCGGCATCTGGCCGCCTTCGAAGCCATTGATGGCAACGCCGGAACGAGCCTTCTGGCCTTTCACGCCGCGACCGCCCGTCTTGCCCTTGCCCGAGCCAACGCCGCGGCCAATGCGCATACGCTGCTTGGTGGAGCCTTCAGCGGGGGACAGTTCGTTGAGTTTCATCGTTCTATCTTCCGATACGTCTTGATGGTTGGGGCGGCGGGCGAAGCGGCACAGGGCCTTATTCGCCGACCACCTCGACCAGGTGGGCCACTTTGCGGATCATGCCGCGCACGGCCGGAGTGTCTTCGAGTTCCTTGGTCCGGCCAACCTTGTTCAGGCCGAGGCCGACCAGCGTCTGGCGCTGCTCGGGCTTGCGGCCGATCGGGCTGCCGGTCTGGCGGACGGTAAGCTTGGATTTCGACATGTCGTTACCCTTCCCTAGGCTCAGGCTTCAACGACGCCGGCTTCCGACGCACCATCGGTACGGCGGCCAACCACGTCCTGAACTTTCAGGCCACGCTTGGAAGCGACGGAACGCGGGCTCGCCTGCCCGGTCAGCGCATCAAAGGTAGCACGAACCATGTTGTACGGGTTCGAGGAACCGATCGACTTGCCGACGACGTCCTGAACGCCCAGCACTTCCATCACGGCACGCATCGGACCACCAGCGATCACGCCGGTACCGGGAGGTGCCGCGCGCAGGACGACCTTGCCAGCGCCCCAACGGCCTTTGCCGTCATGGTGCAGCGTGCGGCCTTCGCGCAGCGGGATACGAACCATGTTGCGCTTGGCTTCTTCCGTTGCCTTGCGGATTGCTTCCGGCACTTCGCGGGCTTTACCCTTGCCGAAGCCGGCGCGGCCCTTCTGGTCACCCACCACGACGAGGGCTGCGAAACCGAAGTTCTTACCACCCTTCACGGTCTTGGCGACGCGGTTGATGCCAACCAGCTTGTCGACGAATTCAGACTGCTCCTCGTCGCGATCGCGATTCCGGCGGCCTCTTCCTCTTTCTTCAGCCATAGGGCCTCTCCTTAGAATTTGAGACCGCCCTCACGGGCGGCGTCTGCCAGGGCTTTCACCCGGCCGTGGAACATGTAGCCGCCCCGGTCGAAGACGACGTCTTCAACACCGGCTTTCTTGGCGCGCTCTGCCAGGACCTTGCCGACCTGAGCCGCTGCGGACGTGTCAGCACCTGTCTTGGCGCCGCCGAGAACGTCTTTCTCCAGCGTCGAAGCCGAAGCGAGCGTGATGCCCTTTTCGTCGTCGATGATCTGGGCGGAGATGTTCTTGTGGCTGCGCGCAACCGACAGGCGCGGACGGCCTTCGGCGACCTTCCGGAGCTTGGTGCGGACCCGCTGGGCGCGGCGCTGCATCTTTTCGCGTGAGCTTTTCATGGCGTTACTTCTTCTTGCCTTCCTTACGGCGGACATATTCGCCCGCGTAACGGATGCCCTTGCCTTTGTAAGGCTCCGGCGAACGGTACTTGCGGATCTCGGAAGCGACCTGGCCGACAACCTGCTTGTCAGCACCGGCAATGACGACTTCCGTCGGCTTGGACGTAGACAGCGTGATGCCTTCCGGCGCCGAGTAGACCACATCGTGCGAGAAGCCGAGGGCCAGTTTCACATCCTTACCCTGCATCTGGGCACGATAACCGACGCCGACAAGTTCGAGCGTCTTCTCGTAACCCTTGGACACGCCTTCAATCATGTTGGCTGCGCGGGAACGCGCCGTGCCCCATTGGGTGCGGGCGACCGGGTCGAGGGCCTGAGCGAGCGTCGGAGGACGCTTGCCGCGGGCTGACTCGGCCTCGATGCGATCATTGGCAGCCTTCATGAGGTCGTCGCGCGGCGTAACGGTCAGCTCATTGCCTTCCAGTTTCGGCGTGATGACTTCAGCAATCGTCAGGGACAGTTCGCCCTTCGGACCTTTTGCCTTGATCGTCTGTCCTTCCACCGACACCGTGGTGCCGGCCGGGATCTCAATCGGGAGTTTTCCAATACGTGACATGGTGCTCTCCTAGAAGACCCGGCAGAGCACTTCGCCGCCGACATTCTCTGTGCGGGCAACGTTATCGGACATCACACCTTTCGAAGTCGAAAGGATGGAGATGCCGAGGCCGTTACGCACCAGCGGAATGTCGGAGACCGAAGAGTACACGCGGCGGCCGGGCTTGGAGACACGTTTGATCTCCGAGATGACCGGCTGGCCTTCATAGTACTTGAGCTCGATTTCCAGGTTCTTGTGACCGTCTTTCTCGATTTCCGTGTAGCCGCGGATGTAGCCCTCCGACAGGAGAACCTCCAGCACACGGCCACGGAGCTTTGAAGCCGGCGTGACAACAGTCGACATGCCGCGCATCTGAGCGTTGCGGATGCGGGTGAGCATATCGCCGAGGGGATCAGAAATGTTCATGTTTACCCTCCTCTCTTACCAGCTGGACTTCACGAGGCCGGGGATCTGACCGTTCGAGCCAAGCTCGCGCAGCGCGATCCGCGACATTTTAAGTTTGCGATAGTATCCGCGCGGACGGCCGGACACTTCGCAGCGATTACGCACGCGGTTCGGTGCGGAGTTGCGCGGCAGCTCAGCCAGTTTGAGGCGAGCCTTGTAGCGCTCTTCCAGCGACAGGTTTTCATCCATCGCCGCCGCTTTCAGCTTTGCGCGCTTCTCAGCGTAGCGCTCCACCAGTTTCTGGCGTTTCGCGTTTTTCTCGATTGCGCTCTTCTTTGCCATATCAGCAGTCTCCTGGGCGCTAGTTGCGGAACGGGAAGCCACACTCGGCGAGGAGTGCTTTGGCTTCTTCGTTCGTTGCGGCGGTGGTGCAGACGATGATGTCCATACCGCGGATGTCATCGACTTCGTCGTAGTTGATCTCCGGGAACACGATGTGCTCCTTGAGACCCATGGCGTAGTTGCCACGGCCATCGAAGCTCTTGCCGTTCAGACCACGGAAGTCTTTCACGCGCGGCAGGGCGATGTTGGTCAGACGATCGAGGAACTCGTACATGCGGTCGCGGCGCAGGGTGACCTTGCAGCCGATCAGCATGCCTTCGCGGAGCTTGAAGCCAGCGATCGACTTGCGGGCCTTTGTGGCCACCGGCTTCTGGCCGGCGATCCGCTCAAGCTCGGCCAGGGCCGATTTGATCTTCTTGGAGTCCGCCACAGCTTCGCCGACGCCCATATTGATCACGACCTTGTCCAGTTTCGGGACCATCATCGGGTTCGAGTAGTTGAACTGATCCTGCAGCTTGGCACGGATCTGCTCGCGGTACTTCGTCTTCAGACGGGGTTCGTATGCCTTAGACATCGATAGATTCCCCAGAGCGTTTGGCATAGCGCGTCTTGCGGCCATGCTCGTCGGTTTTGAAACCCACGCGGACAGCCTTGCCATCGCGCGGATCGGTGAGCGCTACGTTCGAGACGTGAAGCGGCGCTTCAAACGTCTTCAGACCGCCGGCATCCATCTGGGACGGCTTCTGGTGACGCTTCACAACGTTCACGCCGCGCACGACAACGCGGTTCTCATCCGGGATCACCTTCAGGACTTCGCCCGTGGTGCCCTTGTCGCGGCCGGCGATCACGACAACCGTGTCGCCTTTTTTGATCTTCGCAGCCATCTTACAAGACCTCCGGGGCCATGTTGGCGATCTTGACCTGGTTCTTGCCGCGCAGTTCACGCGGAACCGGGCCGAACACACGGGTGCCGATCGGCTCGCCATTGTTGTTGATCAGGACGGCGGCATTCGTGTCGAAACGAATGGTGGAGCCGTCCGGGCGGTTGATGTCTTTTGCCACGCGAACGACGACGGCCTTGCGGACATCCCCCTTCTTCACGCGGCCGGTCGGGATCGCTTCCTTCACGGAGACCACGATCACGTCACCAACGGAGGCATAACGACGGCCTGCGCCACCCAGCACCTTGATGCACTGGACGCGGCGCGCGCCGGAGTTGTCAGCCACCCGCAGGTTGGTCTGCATCTGGATCATGCGTCACTCCCTTCGCCGGTAACGAGTTCCCAACGCTTCAGTTTGGACTTCGGCGTGCACTCTTGAATGGTGACAGTCTGCCCCTCGACGGCGACATTGCCTTCGTCGTGAGCGTGATACTTCTTCGAGCGGCGAACGATCTTCTTCATCACCGGGTGGGTGAAGGTCCGTTCGACGCGGACGATTGCGGTCTTGTTCTGCTTGGCGGAGACCACGACGCCTTCCATGATACGCTTGGGCATGATCCCTCTCCTTACGCCTGACCGGCCTGAGCCTTCTCGCGCATCAAAGTCTTGACGCGAGCAATGTCGCGGCGGACTTCGGTAACGCGGGAAGTCTTTTCCAGTTGGCCGGTGGCCGCCTGGAAACGCAGGTTGAACTGTTCCTTCTTCAGCTTGACCAGGTCTTCCTTGAGCTGGTCAGCCGATTTCGCCTTCATGTCGTCGAGGCGTGCTTTGGTCTTGCGAGCCATGATCAGATCCCCTCGATACGCTTGACGATTTTGGTTTTGATCGGAAGCTTGGCTGCGCCGAGGCGCAGAGCTTCACGGGCAATGTCTTCCGGCACACCGTCGATCTCGAACAGGATACGGCCGGGCGCAACGCGGGAGACCCAACGGTCCACCGAGCCCTTACCTTTACCCATCCGGACCTCGATCGGCTTGGCCGACACAGGCACATCCGGGAAAACACGGATCCACACCTTACCCTGACGCTTCATCTCGCGGGTAATGGCACGGCGGGTTGCCTCGATCTGGCGCGCGGTGACGCGCTCCGGCTCGAGCGCCTTCAGGCCGAACTCGCCGAATGCCAGCGAGAAACCAGCCTTGGAGTTCCCGCGGATCTGGCCTTTGAAGGCCTTGCGGAATTTGGTTCGCTTCGGTTGACGCATCTCTATGCTCCGGCGGTCTGTGCGCCCGTTGCCGGGCCGCGCTGGTTAGCATTTGCACGCGCACGGGACTGGCCGGAGGATTCCAGGCGCTTGTCCTGTGCCATCGGGTCGTGCTCGAGGATCTCGCCTTTGTAGACCCAGACCTTGATCCCGATGATGCCGTAGGTGGTTTCGGCTTCGGCAGTGCCGTAGTCGATGTCGGCGCGCAGCGTGTGCAGCGGCACGGACCCTTCAGCATACTTCTCGGTACGGGCAATCTCTGCACCGCCGAGACGGCCGGAGACCATGATCTTCACACCTTCAGCGCCGAGGCGCATGGCGGACTGGATCGCGCGCTTCATCGTGCGGCGGAACGAGGCCCGGCGCTCGAGCTGGCGTGCAATGTCGTCGGCGATCAGCGTGGCATCGATTTCCGGCTTGCGGATTTCGACGAGGTTCACGCGGACTTCGTCCTCGGTCATCTTCGACAGGTCCTTGCGGAGCGTCTCGATGTCCCCGCCCTTCTTGCCGATCACGAGACCCGGGCGAGCCGTGTGGATCGTGATAAGACACTTCTTGTGCGGGCGCTCGATGATGATTTTCGAAATGCCGGCTTGCTTGAGGCGCTTGCGGATTTCCTTGCGGATCGCAATGTCCTCGTGCAGCAGACGGCCATAGTCGGCGGTGTCTGCGTACCAGCGGCTGTCAGACGTCCGGTTGATACCGAGACGCAGGCCGATCGGATTAACTTTCTGACCCATCAGGCAGCCTCCGCTTCCATGCTCGTGTCACGCAGCACGATGGTGAGCTGCGCGAAGGGTTTCTGGATCGGTGCGGCGCGGCCACGGGCACGGGCCCGGATACGCTTCATCACCAGGTTCTTGCCAACGTGGGCCTCGGCGACGACCAGGCTGTCGATGTCGAGGTTATGGTTGTTCTCAGCGTTCGCGATGGCGCTCTGCAGCAGCTTGCGAACGTCCTTGGCCGGACGTTTCGGAGAGAACTGCAGCTCAGCCAGAGCCCGCTCGACCGGAAGGCCGCGGATCTGCTGTGCCAGCAGGTTCAGCTTCTGCGGGCTGGAACGGTACATGCGCAGAACGGCGCGCGATTCGTTCGATGCCTGCTTCGGAGGATTCTTAGCCTTACCCATGGCTTACTTCCTCTTCGCTTTCTTGTCCGCGCCGTGGCCGTAATAGGTACGGGTCGGAGCGAACTCGCCGAATTTGTGACCGACCATTTCTTCCGAAACAGTGACGGGGATGAACTTGTTGCCATTGTGGACCTGGAAGTTCAGGCCAACGAATTGCGGCATGATCGTCGAGCGGCGCGACCAGGTCTTGATCACGGTGCGCTTCTCAGAGGAACGGGCTTCCTCTGCCTTCTTCAGCAGGTAGCCGTCGACGAACGGGCCTTTCCAGACAGAACGGGGCATGTCTCGTGGCTCCTGTTAGCGTTTCGCGTTACGGCGACGGATGATCAGACGATCCGTTGCCTTGTTCTTACGGGTCTTCGGACCGCGGGTCTTCTTACCCCATGGCGTCACCGGGTGACGGCCACCGGAGGACTTGCCCTCACCACCACCGTGCGGGTGGTCGACCGGGTTCATCACGACACCACGAACCGACGGGCGCTTGCCGAGGTGGCGCTTGCGGCCGGCCTTGGAGAGAACCTGGTTCATGTTGTCCGGGTTGGACACAGCACCGACCGTGGCCAGGCAGGTGTCCATCACCATGCGCAGCTCACCGGAAGCGAGCTTGATCTGGGCATAGCCACCGTCGCGGCCAACGAGCTGGGCGTAAGTACCGGCAGAGCGGACCATCTGGGCCCCCTTCTGCGGCTTCAGCTCGATGTTGTGGATGATCGTACCAACCGGGATGTTCTTCAGCGGCAGCGTGTTGCCCGGCTTGATGTCAGCCGTTGCCGAAGTGATCACGGTGTCACCAACTTCGAGGCGCTGCGGCGCAACGATGTAGGACAGCTGGCCGTCTTCATACTTGATCAGCGCGATGAAGGCCGTGCGGTTCGGATCGTATTCCAGGCGTTCGACAGTCGCCGGAACGTCCCAGCGGTTCCGCTTGAAGTCGACCTTACGGTACAGCTTCTTCGCGCCACCGCCGATACGGCGAGCCGTGATACGGCCTTTGTTGTTGCGTCCGCCCTTCTTGGTCAGGCCCTCGGTGAGCGCCTTGACCGGCTTGCCCTTGTGGAGCCCCGAACGGTCGACCAGAACGAGCTGGCGGCGGCCGGGCGAAGTCGGATTGAATGTCTTCAGTGCCATAATATTCGTCCTTCCCGCTTACAGGCCCGTCGTGATGTCGACAGACTGGCCTTCAGCAAGCGTCACAATGGCTTTCTTGATGTCGTTGCGACGACCAGCATAGCCACGGAAGCGCTTGGTCTTGCCCTTCTGGAGGATCGTGTTGACCTTGGTCACGTCGACCTTGAACAGGGCTTCGACAGCGTCCTTGATCTGCTTCTTGTCGGCATCGATGGCGACTTCGAACACGATCTTGTTGTGCTCAGCGACCAGCGTCGACTTCTCGGTGATGAGAGGACGGCGCAGGACGTCATAGTGATGGGGTTGCACGTCAGCCATGACGATCAGGCCTCCTTCGATCCGTCGAAGCGTGCCTGGATACCCTCGGCAGCTTCCTTGGTGATGACCAGCGTCTTGCGGCGCAGAATGTCGTAAACGTTCAGGCCGGCGACCGGCAGGACGTCGATGTTCGGGATATTGCGAGCCGCCTTGGCGAAGTTCTCGTCAACGGCAGAGCCCGAAATGATCAGGGCATTCTCGATACCGAGACCGGCGAACTGGCCAGCCAGCTCCTTGGTCTTGGCGGAGGTCAGCACCGCTTCGTCCAGAACGAGGATCGCCTCGCCTTTGACTTTCGAAGACAGCGCATGGGCCAGAGCCATCTTGCGGACCTTCTTCGGCAGGTCGTGGGCGTGGCTGCGAACACGCGGGCCGTGAGCGATACCGCCACCGACGAAGATCGGTGCGTTACGCGAGCCGTGACGTGCGCCGCCGGAACCTTTCTGGCGGATGTACTTCTTGGTCGTGCGATTCACTTCACCGCGCGACTTGGTCTTGTGCGTACCGGCCTGACGGCGCGCGAGCTGCCAGCGAACGGTGCGCTGCAGGATGTCGTCGCGGATATCGTCAATGCCGAAAATCGCATCGTCGACCGTGATATTGCCGGCAGCCTTGCCAGCCAGGGTTTTGACTGCGAGTTCCATTATTCAGCATCCTTGCGGAGTTTTGCCAGGAGGTCCTTGTCGACCTGGGCACGCGGCTCACCGCCTGCCAGCATATCCTGAGCCTGCTTCACCCACTCTTCCGAAGCGGCCTGCTCGGTCACTTCGAGTTCAGCGAACAGTGCATCACGATCAGCGTCCGACAGAGCGACCAGTGCGCTCAGCGTTGCAATCCCTTTCGCCGACAGGGCTTCAGACGTCTTCGGGCCAATGCCGTCGATCAGCTGAATGTTGTCGATCGGGTCAGCTTTCGGAGCTTCGCCACCTTTGGCAGACGCAGCTTCGGGAGCCTTGAACGAGCCGGCAGCCGGCACATCGGCAGGAAGAGCCTTCTTCACCGCATCGCGAATTTCGACGAACGCGCCGTCATGGCCAGGGACAGCGCCCTTGACGAGAATCAGACCGCGATCAACGTCGGTGCGGACAACTTCGATGTTTTGCGTGGTGACACGCTCAACACCATAGTGACCAGCCATCTTCTTACCCTTCCAGACACGGCCCGGATCCTGGTTTGCACCAGTCGAACCGTGGGAACGGTGGGAGATCGAAACGCCGTGCGAGGCACGCAGACCACCGAAGTTCCAGCGCTTCATCGCACCGGAGAAACCTTTACCGATCGTCAGAGCAGCAACGTCCACTTTCTGACCGGTTGCGAAGTGGTCAGCCAGGACAGTCGCGCCGACTTCCGGCAGATCACCGGAGACGCGGAATTCCTTGAGCTTACGCTTCGGCGCAACGCCGGCTTTCGCAAACTGGCCGCGCAGCGCCTTCGTGGTGCGCTTGGCCTTCTTCTCGCCGACGCCCATGATGACGGCTTTGTAGCCATCGGTACGGGTCACTTCCCCACCCTTCTTGGTGGTGACAGTGCGCTCGTCTTCCGTGCGCACGCCAACGACCTGACAGCCATCAAGCGACAGGACGGTGACCGGAACGTGACGGCCGGCCTCATCGAATACGCGTGTCATGCCGACTTTGCGGGCAAGCACGCCGGTACGGGCTGCTGGCAGAGCCATTAACGGCCTCCCTCAAGCTTGATTTCGATGCCGACGCCGGAAGACAGGTCGAGCTTCATCAGCGCGTCGACGGTCTGCGGGGTCGGATCCACGATGTCGAGAATGCGCTTGTGCGTACGGATCTCGAACTGTTCGCGGGATTTTTTGTCGATATGGGGGGAGCGGTTCACGGTGAAGCGCTCAATACGTGTCGGCAGCGGGATCGGGCCTTTGACTTCAGCGCCCGTGCGCTTTGCCGTGTTCACGATCTCTTTCGCCGACATGTCGAGGGCGCGGTGATCGAAGGCTTTCAGCCTGATCCGGATATTTTGTCGTTCCATCGTCTCGGTCCGTCCGCACAAAACACTTCCGCCCGTGGGCAAATCAGCATGCGCCCGGGCGTCCGTGGGATTGAATTGTCTGTTTCGAGGGAGCGTTCGCTGATTTAAAAGCGCTGCCATCCCGGCGAAGTGGGCGGTCTATGGGATAGTCACCGCGCCGTCAACTCCTGCCTGTGGGATTTTTGCTGTTGATCTGCAGTGGCGGCGGGCGGTTTGAGCGGTTTCCGGGACCACCTCCCCCTCCCACAAATTGATGGGCCCATCGCCGGGAGTAAATCCAAGCCGGAGCGTGGTTAACAGAACCGCACCGGGATCTGCAAAGATTCAAGGGAAATCGTTGGGAGATCCCAGCAATCTTCACCGAAATTTTGCGGATTCCTGAGAGGGTCCAGTCAAACAAGATGGCAGGGTAGATTATGAATACAGTCAGAAAAGTCGAAGCGAACTGGCCGGAACACGTTGAAAAGCCGGAAGAAGGCGTCGGCGCATTCGAACTCCTCAAGCATCTGCGGTCCGAATTCGAAGGCCAGGCGGCCAGCGAGCTTGAGCTGACCATCCTGATGCCATGTCTGAACGAGGCCGAAACCCTCGCGACCTGCATCCGCAAGGCACGCGACTATCTCGACCGGGCGGGAATCAAGGGCGAGGTCCTGATCGCCGATAATGGCAGCACCGATGGCTCGCAGCAGATCGCCAAGGAAGAAGGCGCCCGGGTTCAGCCGGTCTCCGCACGCGGCTATGGCGCCGCGCTGATTGGCGGGATCCGCGCGGCCCGCGGCAAATACATCATCATGGGCGACGCCGATGATTCCTATGATTTCTCCAGCCTCGACGCCTTCGTCTGGGAGCTGCGCGAAGGCGCCCAACTCGTCATGGGGAACCGGTTCCAGGGCGGGATCGCACCCGGCGCCATGCCTTTCCTTCACCGGATGCTCGGCAATCCGGTCCTTTCCTTCATTGGCCGCCTCTTCTTCAAGATCCCGGTTGGCGACTTCCATTGCGGCCTGCGCGGTTTCAACCGCGACGCCATTCGCGACCTGAAACTCTCAAGCCCGGGCATGGAGTTCGCCAGCGAGATGGTGGTGAAAGCCTCGCTCAACGAACTCGACATCCGCGAAGTGCCGACCACGCTGTCTCCGGACGGCCGGTCGCGCGCCCCTCACCTGCGCACCTGGCGCGACGGCTGGCGCCATCTTCGCTTTCTCCTGCTGCACAGCCCGAAATGGCTGTTCGGTGTTCCGGGATCCACCCTTCTCGGCGCAGGCCTCATCGGCATCGCCGCCCTGGTCGGCGGACCACTGGAGATCGCAGGTATCCGGCTCGACGTGCTGACCCTTGTGGCGTCCTGCTTCTCGGTGATTCTGGGCATCCAGCTGCTGACCTTCTCCCTGCTCACGCGGGTCTATGCCGGCGAGTTCGGCGTGCTGCCGAAGTCGAAACACCTCGACCGGATCCTTCCCTTCCTCACACTGGAACGGCAGCTTCAGCTGGCGGCGGTGCTTTGCGTGGCGGGCCTCGCCGGCGCCGGTGCGGCGTTCTCAGGCTGGGCGTCTTCAGGCTTTGGAGACATTGTCGGCAATTCGACGCTGCGCTGGTTCTCCCTGTCGCTGACCTCTGTCGCGATCAGTGTCCAGCTTGCAGCGGCCGCCTTCCTGGCATCGTTCATCCGTCTGCCGAAGTCGGGCAAGTAACTCCGCGCCGCGGAATCTTCCCCCAAGCAAAAAGGCCGCCCTGATTGGGCGGCCTTTTCGATTCTGTGAGGCGTTGGCCTTGAAGACTTAGTCTTTAATGGCCGAGACGACGCCGGCGCCGACCGTGCGGCCACCTTCGCGGATAGCGAAGCGCAGGCCCTGGTCCATGGCGATCGGGGTGATCAGTTCCACGTCCATTTTCACATTGTCGCCCGGCAGGACCATTTCCTTGTCCGCCGGAAGCGTCACAACACCCGTCACGTCCGTCGTACGGAAGTAGAACTGCGGACGGTAGTTGGTGAAGAACGGCGTGTGACGGCCGCCTTCTTCCTTGGTCAGGATGTAGGCCTCGGCTTCGAACTTGGCGTGCGGCGTGATCGAGCCCGGCTTGGCCAGAACCTGGCCACGCTCAACGCCTTCACGGTCCACACCGCGCAGCAGGGCACCGATATTGTCGCCAGCCTGGCCCTGGTCGAGCAGCTTGCGGAACATTTCAACGCCCGTGCAGGTCGTCTTCGTGGTGTCGCGGATACCGACGATTTCGATCTCGTCGCCAACCTTGATGATGCCCTGCTCCACACGGCCGGTCACAACCGTACCGCGGCCGGAGATCGAGAACACGTCTTCGACCGGCATCAGGAACGGCTTGTCCAGCGGACGTTCCGGCGTCGGGATGTACTCGTCGACAGCTGCCATCAGCTCAAGGATACGGTCCTTGCCGATATTGTCGTCACGGCCTTCGACAGCCGCAAGCGCCGAGCCCTTGATGATCGGGATGTCGTCGCCCGGGAATTCGTAGGACGACAGCAGTTCGCGGACTTCCATCTCGACGAGCTCGAGCAGCTCTTCGTCGTCGACCTGGTCAACCTTGTTCAGGAACACGACCAGGGCCGGCACGCCAACCTGGCGGGCAAGCAGGATGTGCTCACGGGTCTGCGGCATCGGGCCGTCAGCCGCGTTCACAACCAGGATCGCGCCGTCCATCTGGGCCGCACCGGTGATCATGTTCTTCACATAGTCAGCGTGTCCGGGGCAGTCGACGTGGGCATAGTGACGGTTGGCCGTCTCGTATTCCACGTGCGCGGTGTTGATCGTGATCCCGCGCGCCTTCTCTTCCGGTGCAGAGTCAATGTCTGCATAGGATTTCGATTCACCGCCGGATGCTTCCGCCAGCACCATCGAAATCGCTGCCGTCAGCGTCGTCTTGCCGTGGTCAACGTGGCCAATCGTGCCGATGTTCACGTGCGGCTTGTTACGCTCAAACTTTGCCTTGCCCATCGGGCCTCTCCTTCATTCAAACTGTTGGCCGGAACTCCGGCCGGATTTCCTTAAGAACCAGAAACTTCCGAGATGATCTTCTGAGCTTCCGCACGCGGAACCTCGTCATAGTGGGCGAAGAGCATCGTGAACTGGGCACGGCCCTGAGACATGCCGCGCAGGTCGGACACGTAACCGAACATATTCACCAGCGGCACGAAGGCCTTGATCGCCACAGCATTACCACGCGGCTCGGAACCCTGGATCTGGCCACGGCGAGAGTTCAGGTCGCCGATGACGTCGCCCATATAGTCTTCCGGGGTGACAACTTCCACATTCATGATCGGCTCCATCAGGCGCGGATCGCCCTGGCCTTTCAGTTCGCGGAAAGCACCACGGGATGCGATTTCGAACGCCAGCACGGACGAGTCGACATCGTGGAAGGCACCATCGACCAGCGTGGCCTTGAAGTCGGTGACCGGATAACCGGCCAGAAGGCCGTTTTCCTTGGCCATTTCGAGGCCTTTTTCGACGCCCGGAATGTATTCCTTCGGAACCGAACCACCAACGATCGTGCTTTCGAACACAAAGCCGGAACCAGCTTCCAGCGGCTCGAACTGCAGCTTGACGCGGGCGAACTGGCCCGTACCGCCGGACTGCTTCTTGTGCGTGAAGTCGATCTCAGCCGCGCGGCCGAGTTTCTCACGATAAGCCACCTGCGGCTGACCGATGTTCGCTTCGACTTTGAATTCGCGCTTCAGGCGGTCGATCAGGATGTCGAGGTGAAGCTCACCCATGCCTTTCATGATCGTCTGACCGGACTCGTGATCGGTCTCGACACGGAAGGACGGATCTTCGGCAGCAAGACGCTGCAGACCAACCGACATCTTCTCCTGGTCAGCCTTCGACTTCGGCTCGACGGCGATCTCGATCACCGGGTCCGGGAAGGTCATGGTTTCGAGCACGACCGGCTTGTTCGGATCACACACCGTGTCACCCGTGGTCGTTTCCTTCAGGCCGGCGAGCGCCACGATGTCGCCTGCATAGGCTTCCGTGATCTCGTCCTGCTTGTTGGAGTGCATCATCACCATCCGGCCAACGCGCTCGCGCTTGCCCTTGGTCGAGTTCATGAAGGAATCACCCTTCGACAGCGTACCGGAATAGATACGCGTGAAGGTGAGCGTGCCCATGTACGGGTCGTTCATGATCTTGAATGCGAGGCCGGAGAACGGCTGTGCATCGTCAGCTTTACGCTCGATACTCCGGGTTTCTTCCTCATCGCCCGGCAGGAAGCCCATGTATGGCGGCACATCCAGCGGACCCGGAAGGAAGTCGATCACAGCGTTCAGCATGGGCTGCACGCCCTTGTTCTTGAATGCCGAACCACAGAGGACCGGCACGAAGGACAGCGACAGCGTACCCTTACGGATCAGCTTGCGCAGCGTTTCGATGTCCGGCTCGTTGCCTTCGAGGTAGGCTTCCATCGCATCGTCGTCCATTTCGACGGCGGTTTCGATGAGCTTGCCACGCCACTCTTCGGCCTGGTCTTTCAGGCTGTCGCGGATCTCACGGACTTCCCAGCTGGCGCCGAGGTCTTCACCGGCCCAGACCCATTCTTTCATGGTGATCAGGTCGACATGGCCTTCGAGTTCGTTCTCTGCACCGATCGGCAGCTGGATCGGAGCCGGCGTCGCACCGGTACGGTCCTTGATCATCTCGACGCAGTTGAAGAAGTCAGCGCCGATCTTGTCCATCTTGTTCACGAACACGATCCGCGGAACCTTGTAGCGGTCAGCCTGACGCCACACGGTTTCGGTTTGCGGCTCAACACCGGCATTGGCGTCGAGAACACAGACAGCACCGTCGAGCACGGCGAGCGAACGCTCAACTTCGATGGTGAAGTCGACGTGTCCGGGGGTGTCGATGATGTTGAAGCGGAACTTCGGCGATTGAGCCGTCGAGCCGTCCTCAGTGCGTTCCCAGAAAGTCGTGGTCGCAGCCGAGGTGATCGTGATGCCCCGCTCCTGCTCCTGCTCCATCCAGTCCATCGTCGCGGCGCCGTCATGGACTTCGCCGATCTTGTGCGACTTACCGGTATAGAAAAGGATACGCTCTGTGGTCGTGGTCTTGCCGGCATCGATGTGAGCCATGATGCCGAAGTTACGATAGCGATCCAGCGGATATTCGCGGGCCATTTTGGTCAACCTTCGTGTTTGCTTTCCGGGTAGGAAAAGGGGCGATTTGCGGGCGCGTTACCCGTTATCGCCCCGGAATGCCAGTAGTGATTACCAGCGATAGTGCGAGAACGCCTTGTTGGCGTCAGCCATGCGGTGCGTGTCTTCCCGCTTCTTCACGGCGTTGCCACGTCCCTGGCTTGCATCCATCAGCTCGCCGGCAAGGCGCTCACGCATGGTGTTCTCGTTGCGGCCAGCAGCGGCAGCAGCGAGCCAGCGGATCGCCAGGGCCTGACGGCGCTCGGTACGGACTTCAACCGGAACCTGGTAGGTGGCACCACCCACGCGGCGCGACCGGACTTCAACTGCCGGAGCAACCGATTCCAGGGCGTTGTGGAACACTTCGACCGGATCTTTCTTGGCGCGGGCTTCGACGAGGTCGAAAGCACCATAGACGATGCGCTCGGCGACGGACTTTTTGCCGTCGCGCATGATCTGGTTCATGAACTTGGTGACGACGATGTCCTTGAATTTCGGATCCGGAAGGACTTCGCGTTTCTCGGCGCGGTGACGACGGGACATGAGCTGACCTCTTACTTCGGCTTCTTGGCGCCGTAATGCGAGCGGCGTTGCTTACGGTTTTTGACGGGCTGGGTGTCGAGCGCGCCGCGGACGATGTGGTAACGCACACCCGGAAGGTCTTTCACACGACCACCGCGGATCAGGACCACGGAGTGTTCCTGCAGGTTGTGGCCTTCACCCGGGATATAGCAGAGCGATTCAAACCCCGAAGTGAGGCGCACCTTGGCCACTTTCCGGAGCGCCGAGTTCGGCTTCTTCGGCGTGGTGGTGTAAACACGGGTGCAGACGCCGCGGCGCTGCGGGCAGGCCTTGAGGGCCGGGGTTTTGGTCCGCGAGCGCTTAGGCGAACGCGGCGAACGAATGAGCTGCTGGATCGTGGGCATTCGGGCCTTCTGTCTCTTTTAACTCTGGCCCGATGGGCCGCTAACGTAATCATGCCCCGAATGCCCCCAAAGGGCTTCCGGGACGGGGCGAAAACTTGGGGGTCAGATTGGCCGGATCAAGTCAAATCCGGTGCGGCGAAGGGACTCTCATCCCGGGGCCTCTCTGACGATGCGTGGCGTGTAAGCCCAGCAGGCGCCTGCGTCAAGGGTCGGAAGCTGTCGCGGAACAGCTAGTTTTCCGTAGCGGGACGCTGGTTCTGCCGCTTCAGGCACTCGGCCTGCTCCGCGGAGACCTGCCCCGCCTCCCCTGCCGGCGCCGCGCTGAGGATTTCCTCGCACCGCGTGATGGCCCAGCTGTCCAGCGAAAGCCAGGCAATCAGGCCGAGGGCGAGCACCGCACAGGCGCTGCCAATCAGGTCAGAGCGCTCAAGCTGCATTGGGCGAAAGCCTCCTTCAGAAGCAGAAAAGCCTGCCATTGCTGACAGGCTTTTCCAATTGGTTCAAGGGCTTGCGCCCGGCTCTTCGAGCCTATTCTTCGACCGGTGCCTTGTCCGGTGCCGGCAGGCTGGTGAGCGTTGCGGCTTCTTCCGCTGCCTTCTGGACAGCTGCGGCGCGTTTCGCCTTCAGCTTCTGGTCGCGGTCGGCGGCCACGCGGCGGTACGAGCGGATGCCCGAACCGGTACCCGCCGGGATCAGGCGGCCCACAATGACGTTCTCCTTGAGGCCTTCCAGCGTATCCACCTTGCCCTGGATTGCGGCTTCGGTGAGGACGCGGGTCGTCTCCTGGAAGGAGGCCGCTGAGATGAAGGACCGGGTCTGCAGCGAGGCCTTGGTGATACCAAGGAGAAGCGGCATGCCCTTGGCTTCCTGCTGGTCCTTCTTGCGGGACTTACGGACAGCTTCGTTGGCCTCTTCGAACTCGATGAGGTCGACATGCTCTCCTGTGATCAGGCCGGTATCGCCCGGATCGGTCACTTCGATCTTCTGCAGCATCTGGCGAACGATCACCTCGATGTGCTTGTCGTTGATCGGAACGCCCTGCAGCCGGTAGACCTTCTGCACTTCGTCGATGAGGTAGTTGGCCAGCGCCTCGACGCCCAGGGTCGACAGGATGTCCTGCGGTGCCGGGTTACCGTCCATCAGGTATTCACCACGCTTGATGAAGTCGCCATCCTGAACGGCCAGGTGCTTGCCTTTCGGCACCAGGTAGTCGATCTGCTCGCGGCCTTCCTCCATCGGAACGATCGAGACGCGACGCTTGTTCTTGTAGTCGCGGCCATAGAGGACCTTACCATCCACTTCAGCGATGATCGCGTGATCCTTCGGACGGCGGGCTTCGAAGAGTTCAGCAACACGCGGCAGACCACCGGTGATGTCTTTCGTCTTCGCACCACCGGTCGTGACACGTGCCAGCGTGTCGCCGGCTTCGATCGTGTCGCCATCGACAACCGACAGGATTGCGCCCACGGACAGCAGGTACACGGCATCGGAACCGTTCGGCAGTTTGACCGGGTTGCCATCCTTGCCGACGATCTGGACCGACGGCTTGATATCCGCCGACTTTGTCGCAGAACGCCAGTCGATGATGACACGCGAGGAGATACCCGTCGCTTCGTCGGTCTCTTCGCGAACCGAAACGCCGTCGATCACGTCGACAAGTTTCACTTCGCCTTTGACTTCCGACACGATCGGCTGGGCAAACGGATCCCAGTCTGCCAGCAGCGTGCCCGGCGTGACCTTCTCGCCATCCTTGATCATCAGGCGCGTACCATAGGCCGGACGGAAGGACTGGCGGGTGCGGCCTTCGCCGTCGACGATTTCCACCTGCATGCGGCGGCCAACGACAACGATCGTCTTGTCCTTGCGGGTGACGAATTCGGCATCCTTGAACCGGACCGTGCCTTCGAAGCTGGCTTCGACGGACGACTGGTCGGCCACCTGGGCAGCACCACCGATGTGGAACGTCCGCATGGTGAGCTGGGTCCCCGGCTCGCCGATGGACTGGGCAGCGATAACACCGACCGCTTCGCCGCGGTTGACCGGCGTACCGCGGGCCAGGTCACGGCCGTAGCACTGGGCACAGATGCCGTTCTTGGTTTCGCAGGTCAGCGGCGAACGGACCTTGATCACATCGACACCGGCCTTTTCAATCGCGTCGGCCAGCTCTTCATCGATATAGGTGTTCGCCACAGCAACCAGGTTGCCATCAACGCCTTTCACATCCTCACCCGTCACGCGGCCAAGGATACGCTCGCTGATCGACACCACGACATCGGCGCCTTCCATGACGGCGGAGATCTCGATCCCCTTCTCAGTGCCGCAATCATCTTCGTTGATGATGCAGTCCTGCGCCACGTCGACGAGACGGCGGGTCAGGTAACCCGAGTTCGCGGTTTTCAGAGCCGTATCGGCCAGACCCTTACGGGCACCGTGGGTCGAGTTGAAGTATTCAAGAACGGTCAGGCCTTCCTTGAAGTTCGAGATGATCGGCGTCTCGATAATCTCACCCGACGGCTTGGCCATCAGGCCGCGCATACCGGCGAGCTGCTTCATCTGGTTCTTCGAACCACGTGCACCGGAGTCGGCCATCATGAAGATCGAGTTGACCTGCGCCTTGCGGACACCTTTGGCAGCCTGATTCTTCGAGGCAGATTCCATCATGGCGTCAGCGACCTTGTCCGTACAGCTGGACCAGGCGTCGACGACCTTGTTGTACTTCTCACCGCGGGTGATGAGACCGTCTGCATACTGACGCTCGTATTCGGAGACTTGCTCCTTCGTCGCGGCGACCAGCTTCTGCTTCGCTTCCGGGATGACCATGTCATCCTTGCCGAAGGAGATACCGGCCTTACAGGCTTCCTTGAAGCCGAGTTCCATCATCTTGTCACAGAAGATGACCGTCGCCTTCTGACCGCACAGGCGATAGACCTCGTCGATGATCTTGCCGATCATCTTCTTGGTCATCGTCGTGTTCACGAGATCCGGCTGGATACCTTTCATGCGCGGCAGGATATTGGCGATCATGTAACGGCCCGGGGTCGTATCGATGATCCAGCGGCGCGGGTTACCTTCCTCGTCGACGCCTTCATACATCGCCTTGATCTTGGAGTGCAGCGTGATGAAGCCATAATCGAGCGCCTGCTCGATCTCGGCGAGTTCGGAGAACACCATGCCCTCGCCTGCCTGCTCGTCACGGTCCAGCGACAGATAGTAGAGGCCGAGAACGATGTCCTGAGACGGAACGATGATTGGCTTACCGTTGGCTGGCGAGAGGATGTTGTTCGTCGACATCATCAGCACGCGGGCTTCCAGCTGGGCCTCAAGGCTCAGCGGAACGTGCACAGCCATCTGGTCGCCGTCGAAGTCAGCGTTGAACGCCGCGCAGACCAGCGGGTGCAGCTGGATGGCCTTGCCTTCGATCAGCTTGGGCTCGAACGCCTGGATACCGAGACGGTGCAGCGTCGGCGCGCGGTTCAGCAGAACCGGGTGCTCGCGGATCACCTCGTCCAGGATATCCCAGACTTCCGGCTTTTCCTTTTCGACCAGTTTCTTGGCCGCCTTCACCGTACCGGCGAGGCCTTTGGCATCGAGGCGGGCATAGATGAACGGCTTGAACAATTCGAGCGCCATCTTCTTCGGCAGGCCGCACTCGTGCAGCTTGAGGCTCGGACCGACCACGATGACCGAACGGCCGGAATAGTCGACGCGCTTGCCGAGGAGGTTCTGGCGGAAGCGGCCCTGCTTGCCTTTCAGCATGTCGGAGATCGACTTCAGCGGACGCTTGTTGGTGCCCGTGATCGTGCGGCCGCGGCGGCCGTTGTCGAACAGGGCATCGACCGATTCCTGCAGCATCCGCTTTTCGTTACGGATGATGATGTCCGGCGCGCGAAGTTCCATCAGGCGCTTCAGACGGTTGTTCCGGTTGATCACGCGGCGATAGAGGTCGTTCAGGTCGGACGTGGCGAAGCGGCCGCCGTCCAGCGGAACCAGCGGGCGCAGGTCCGGCGGAATGACCGGGATCACGCTCAGGATCATCCATTCCGGCTTGGCACGGGACTGGAGGAAGGACTCAACCACTTTGAGGCGCTTGGAGACCTTCTTGGTTTTGAGCTCGGAGGTCGACTCCTTGAGGTCCTCGCGCAGCGTCTCTGCCAGTGTCGGCAGGTCGAGCGACATGAGAATCTCACGGATCGCTTCGGCGCCGATCATGGCGGTGAAAGCGTCTTCGCCCAGATTGTCCTGAGCGTCCATGTACTCCTCTTCCGTCAGAAGCTGCTTCGGCTCCAGTTCGGTGAGGCCCGGCTCGATGACGATATAGCTCTCGAAGTAGAGCACGCGCTCGACATCCTTCAGCGCCATGTCGAGCAGGGCAGCAATCCGGGACGGGAGCGACTTGAGGAACCAGATGTGTGCGACCGGCGCAGCCAGGTCGATGTGGCCCATACGCTCACGGCGCACACGCGCCAGCGTGACTTCCACACCGCACTTCTCGCAGGTGATACCGCGATACTTGATGCGCTTGTACTTGCCGCAAAGACATTCGTAGTCCTTCTGCGGGCCGAAGATCCGCGAGCAGAACAGGCCGTCGCGTTCCGGCTTGAACGTACGGTAGTTGATGGTTTCAGGCTTCTTGATCTCGCCCGAGGACCACGACCGGATTTTTTCCGGGCTCGCAATCGAGATGCGGATGGCCTCGAAAGTCGGGGCCGGGGTGTTGGGGTTGAAGATGCTGGCGACGTCCTGGCGCATTTAGGTCTGCTCCTTGGGTGGGCTTTTTTCCGGAGGCTGAAGGGCCCCTGCCCTGGGTAAAATCTCGTTCGGCTTGGAAGATCCCGCCAGGCCGGCAGCCCGGCGGGGTTTTCCAGTCAGGTCTTCACACTACTCGGCGGGCACCGACTCGCTGTCGGTGGCGGGTTCGTCTTCGCCATTGCTGCCGTCTTCCTCGATCAGCTCGACGTTGAGGCCCAGCGAACGCATCTCTTTGACGAGCACGTTGAACGATTCCGGGATACCGGCCTCGAACGTGTCGTCGCCGCGGACGATGGCCTCGTAGACCTTCGCACGGCCGGCGGTGTCGTCGGACTTCACCGTCAGCATTTCCTGCAGCGTGTATGCGGCGCCGTAAGCTTCCAGAGCCCAGACCTCCATCTCACCGAAGCGCTGGCCGCCGAACTGGGCCTTACCGCCCAGCGGCTGCTGCGTGACGAGCGAGTACGGACCGGTCGAACGGGCGTGGATCTTCTCGTCCACCAGGTGGTGGAGCTTGAGGAGATACTTGTAGCCCACGGTGACCGGGCGGGTGAACGCCTCGCCGGTACGGCCGTCGAACAGACGCACCTGACCGGAGGAGTCCAGACCGGCACGCTCCAGCAACTCGTTGATGTCGCCTTCGCGGGCACCATCGAAGACCGGCGTTGCGATCGGCACACCATTGCGCAGGTTGGATGCCAGCTCGATGATCTCGCCATCGGTTTCCGGCAGCTCCTGGCCTTTGCCATAAGCCGTTTCCAGCGCCGCCTTCAGCGCCTTCACGTCGTTCTTCTGGTGGAACTCGTCGACCGCATTGTCGATGATCCGGCCAAGACCGCGGCAGGCCCAGCCTGTGTGGGTCTCGAGGATCTGACCGACGTTCATACGCGACGGAACGCCCAGCGGGTTCAGCACGATGTCGACCGGCGTACCATCTTCGAGGAACGGCATGTCTTCGAGCGGGTTGATCTTGGAGATAACCCCCTTGTTCCCGTGACGGCCGGCCATCTTGTCGCCCGGCTGCAGCTTGCGCTTCACGGCCAGGAAGACCTTGACGACTTTCATCACTCCTGGAGGCAGATCGTCGCCGCGCTGGACCTTCTCGACCTTGTCATTGAAGCGGGCATCGAGCTCACGCATCGAGGAATCGAACTGCTCCTGCATCGCGTCGAGTTCGGATTGCGCCTTCTCGGACTTCAGGGCGACATCCCACCACTGCTTGTGGGTCAGTTCGCCAAGCGCTTCTGCGGTGACACGCCCCGGCTTGAAGCCTTTCGGCCCCGCAGCGGCTTCCTTGCCGACCAGGAAATCTTCGAGGCGGGTATAGATGTTCCGCTCCAGGATGGCCTGCTCGTCTTCCTTGTCCTCTTGCAGCTTCTCGATCTGCTCACGCTCGATCTGAAGGGCACGCTGGTCCTTGTCGATACCGTGGCGGTTGAAGATGCGGACATCGACGACCGTACCGGCATCGCCCGGAGGCACACGCAGGGAGGTGTCGCGGACGTCGGAAGCTTTCTCACCGAAGATGGCGCGGAGGAGTTTCTCTTCCGGCGTCATCGGGCTCTCGCCCTTCGGCGTGACCTTACCGACGAGGATATCGCCAGCCTTCACTTCGGCACCCACGGCCACGATGCCGGCTTCGTCGAGGTTGCGCAGCGCTTCCTCACCGACGTTCGGGATGTCACGGGTGATCTCTTCCGGGCCCAGCTTCGTGTCGCGGGCGGCGACTTCGAATTCCTCGATGTGGATCGAGGTGAAGACGTCGTCACGCACGATGCGCTCGGAGATCAGGATGGAGTCTTCGAAGTTGTAGCCGTTCCACGGCATGAACGCGACGAGCACGTTGCGGCCGAGCGCCAGCTCACCAAGATCCGTAGACGGACCGTCAGCGATGATGTCGTTCTTCTCGACTACATCGCCCACTTTGACGATCGGGCGCTGGTTGATGCACGAGTTCTGGTTCGAACGGCGGAACTTGGCGAGACGGTAGATGTCGACACCGGATTTGCCCTGGTCGATCTCGTCCGTCGCGCGGACCACGATGCGCAGCGCATCGACCTGCTCGACCACCCCTGCCCGGCGGGCAACGATGGCAGCGCGGGAATCGCGGGCCACAACAGCTTCCATCCCGGTTCCGACGAACGGCGCTTCCGACTTCACGAGCGGAACGGCCTGACGTTGCATGTTCGAGCCCATGAGAGCGCGGTTTGCGTCGTCGTTTTCGAGGTACGGGATCAGCGCCGCAGCAACCGAAACAACCTGCTTCGGCGAGACGTCCATGTACTGGATGTCATCCTTCGGCACCATGGTCGCTTCGCCGGCCACACGGGCGTTGACGAATTCATTGGCCAGCTCACCATTCTCATTCACTTCGGCGTTGGCCTGGGCGATCGAGTAGATGCTTTCTTCCATGGCCGACAGGTACACGACTTCGTCGGTCTGCTTGCCATTGACCACTTTACGATACGGGCTTTCGATGAAGCCGTACTTGTTCACGCGGGCGTGGGTGGCCAGCGAGTTGATCAGACCGATGTTCGGGCCTTCCGGCGTCTCAATCGGGCAGATACGGCCATAGTGGGTCGGGTGCACGTCGCGCACCTCGAAGCCAGCCCGTTCGCGGGTCAGACCGCCCGGGCCAAGTGCCGAAAGACGGCGCTTGTGGGTGATCTCGGACAGCGGGTTGGTCTGGTCCATGAACTGCGACAGCTGCGAGGAGCCGAAGAATTCACGCACAGCCGCAACAACCGGTTTCGCGTTGATCAGGTCGTGCGGCATGACCGTGTCGATGTCGACCGACCCCATACGCTCCTTGATCGCACGCTCCATGCGCACGAGACCGATGCGGTAGTTGTTTTCCATCAGCTCGCCGACCGAACGGACGCGGCGGTTGCCGAGGTTGTCGATGTCGTCGACTTCGCCCTTGCCGTCTTTCAGGTCGAGGATGACCTTCATGACGCCGATAATGTCGTCGTTGCGAAGCACGCGCATGTCGTCGGGGGCGGATTCATAGCCTTCCACGCCGACGCCGAGGCGCATGTTCATTTTCACCCGGCCAACAGCCGAGAGATCGTAACGTTCCGGATCGAAGAAGAGCTGGCCGAACAGGGCCTCAGCGGCCTCCTGGGTCGGCGGCTCGCCCGGGCGCATCACGCGGTAGATGTCGGACAGGGCTTCGAAACGGGTTTCGTTCTTGTCGGCCTTCAGCGTGTTGCGCAGCCACGGGCCACGGCCGGAGCTGTCGATGTCCAGCACTTCGATGGTCTTGAGACCATATTCGCGCATTTCCGCGATGATCTCGTCTTCCAGCACGTCGCCGGCTTCACCGAAGATCTCACCGGTTTCCAGGTTGACGACGTCGCGCGCCAGAAATTTGCCGACGAGGGCTTCGGAGGGCACGAGGATCTCATCCGTACCGCCTTCCGCAATACGCCGGGCTTTCAGCGCGGTGATCTTCTTGCCGGCTTCGGCGATCACTTTCTTGGACTTTGCGTCGACCAGGTCGAATTCCGGCTTCACGCCTTTCCAGGCGTCGGCGCGGAAACCGGTGATCCAGCCCTTCTTGTCCATCCGGTAGATGGAGTGGGTGTAGAACAGGTCGAGGATCGACTCGGTGTCGTAGCCGAGCGCGTAGAGGATCGTCGTCGCCGGCAGCTTGCGCTTGCGGTCGATCCGGATGTTCAGGATGTCCTTGGCATCGAACTCGAAGTCGAGCCACGAGCCGCGGTAAGGAATGATGCGGGCCGCGAACAGCAGCTTGCCGGACGCATGGGTCTTGCCCTTGTCGTGATCGAAGAACACGCCCGGTGAGCGGTGCATCTGGGAGACGATCACACGCTCGGTGCCGTTAACGACAAAGGTGCCCTTCTCGGTCATCAGCGGGATGTCGCCGAGATAGCATTCCTGCTCTTTGACTTCCTTGACCGAGCGCGCGCCGGTGTCTTCATCGACATCGAAGACCACGAGCTGCAGACGGACCTTCAGGGGAGCCTGGAAGGTCAGGTCGCGCTGCATGCACTCTTCAACGTCGAACTTCGGCTGTTCGAACTCGTAGGATACATATTCGAGCGTCGCCCGCTCGGAGAAGTCAGTGATCGGGAAAACGGACTTAAAAACACCGCCCAGGCCATCATCCGTACGCTCTTGCGACGGCGTGTGCATCTGAAGGAAGTGCTCGTAAGATTCGCGCTGAACCTCGATCAGGTTTGGCATTTCGATGGCTTCGGGAATGCGCCCGAAGGATTTGCGGATACGTTTCTTTTCCGTGAAGGAGAGTGCCATCCCAGGATCCCAATTTTGTCGCCGCGGCCACCTCGGCCACGACCTTATCGCCAGAACGCGAGTTCGCGGCGGCCCCAAAAAGGAACCGCCGCGCTAGTCTTTAAAAGGGCAACGCCTCGCGCGAACGCCACCCGAATGTGAAGCGGCCGGAGCTTACTTGAGCTCGACTTTGGCGCCAGCTGCTTCGAACTTCTTCTTGATCTCTTCGGCTTCAGCCTTCGGAGCACCTTCCTTGATCGGCTTCGGTGCGCCTTCCACCAGCTCTTTGGCCTCTTTCAGGCCGAGCGACGGAACGACTTCGCGGACGAGTTTGATGACTTCGATTTTCTTGCCACCGGCTTCTGCCAGGATGACGTCGAATTCGTCTTTCTCTTCAGCAGCGGCTGCACCGCCGGCATCGCCACCGGCGACAGCTGCGACTGCGACCGGAGCAGCAGCGGACACGCCCCACTTCTCTTCGAGAAGGGTTGCGAGTTCAGCGGCTTCGAGCACGGTGAGGGCCGAAAGGTCTTCGGCAATTTTTTCAAGGTCTGCCATTTTGGTAATTCCTGTTTGGTTCGGTTGTTTTGGTCTTCAGTTTCCGGAAACGATGGCTCAGGCTGCGTCTTTGTTGGCGTAGGCCGATACCACACGAGCGAGTTGGCCAGCCGGGGCCTGCAGGACGCCCGCAACTTTCGTTGCCGGAGCCTGGATAAGGCCGATGAGCTTGCCACGAAGCTGGTCGAGCGACGGGAGTTTCGCCAGAGCTTCGACACCTTTGGCGTCGAGGACCTGGTCACCCATCACTGCCCCGATGATCACGAGCTTCGAATTTTCCTTCGAGAACTCGTCGGTCGCTTTCGCGGCCGAAACCGGGTCAGGTGAGAAGGCAATGGCAACCGGGCCCTGGAACATGTCCTTGGCTTCGTCACCGCCCTTACCGTCAAGCGCGATCTGCGCCAGGGTATTCTTGACCACCTTCAGCTGCGCACCGTCCTTGCGGAGCATGCCACGCAGCTTCGTCATTTCCGCAACAGACAGACCGGTATAGTGGGTCACAACGACCGCACCGGACTCTTCGAAAACCCCTTTCAGGGATTCCAGAGCCGCACTTTTTCCAGCTTTATCCATAGCGGGTCTCCATTGAGGCGCCCGGACCATCCGGCCGCCCTGGTAATCGCCTTCTGGCCGGTTGGCCTTCCAGCGCCTGCCCAGGGATTGGCCGCTTGCCCCGGTAAGCCAAAAACAGGTCAGCCCTGTTTTTCCGAACCGAATCAACGCCTCACCCCGTCTGCATAGGTGGCTGATTAGCCGTTACCGCGTATAAATACGTGACCCATGGTCTAGGACAGGAAAACGGGAGGCCGCCGAATGCATATCGGAGAACTCCCGTCAAGAGCGGGGTGTTAACGCTTTATCCCCAAGCCTGCAACCCCCCTGAGTGAGAAAAAGTCAACCCCGGACTTTACCGGGGTCCCTGCCCGGCGCGCGGCCCGGGCCGGCTCCCTCAGAAACAGTCGAAGTCCGACGCCCCCGCCGGCCGGCACCTGTCCGGCCAGCCGAATTCGCGCCAGTATGGCGGCAGTCCGATCCGGGTCATCAGATCGGCAAATCCGGGAAGCCGCCGCATATCGGCATAGACCGGTCCCCAGATACGCATCAGCCTGAGGCGTGTCCCTTCCAGCTCATGCCGCCAGATCCGCAGGGCCAGGTCCGGGTCTCCGAGCTGCGCGGCCAGAGCGGCGAGAATCTCGAACCGGTTGGGGTGAGCCCCCGCCCCGCTTTCAAACTGCGCCTCGACCGCGCCGAGTGCAGCCTCCGTATCCGGCAACGCATCGATGACCGGTGCCAGCAGCGGACGCAATGACGGATCGCTCCGGACCAGGCGCTGGCAAAGCGCCATCAGGCTTTCCACCGTCTGCGGCGCCTGCATTTCAATCGTCCAGGCATAGGTGTCCCATTCTCCCGGTGGCAGCTGCAGTGTCCAGTAATGTTCCAGCGATGCCTCGGCCGCTTCGTGCCGTCCGAGCAACGCATAGGCCATGGCAAGGGTCGCCGCGCGATCCGGGTTCAGCGGGTCGGCTGACTGACCGCGCTGCGCAATACTGAGGGCTTCCTCCACCCGGCCGGTGCGCATCAGGAAAATCGTCTGATCATGCAGCACGCGCAGATTGGGAGAGCGCTCCAGCGCCATACGGTTGTTCCGGCCTGCCTCCAGCCAGTCCCCGGCCAGCCCCTCGAAATTGGCCAGCGCCGTATAGGCCTGCGCCAGATCCGGATTGAGACGGACCGCCTCTTCCGCCATGGCCCGGCCCCGCGCCAGGAAGGCTTCCGCTTCCGCAGGTGTAGAGGCGTTCCAGGCCTGCGCGCCCGTATTCATGGCCAGCATCACCCGGGCCGCCCCATAGTCCGGATCCAGCTCGAGCGCCTTGTGAAGCAATGCGATCATTTCGCTGCGGTCGCCCATGCCGAAGACATCCGTCTCCCGCGCGCTGAGATAATAATTATAGGCTTCGAGGCTGTGTGTATCCGAGCCAAGGATCCGGTTGGGTTCCTGCACATTCAATGACACGCTCAGCGCCCCGGCCACGTCGGTGGCGATGTCCTTCTGCAAGTCGAACAGGCTCTGCGCACTCAGCAGCCGGTCATAGCCGTGCGACCAGACCTGATAGCCGCTTTCGGTGTCGATCAGCTCCGCCGATACCTTGATGCGATCCTGATCCGACCGGATGCTGCCGGTCAGGACGTGGGAGACCCTCAGCTTCTTGCCGAGCGTTTGCGCGTCCATACCGTCAGCCGTTCCGACCGAAGGCGGCGCACGGCCGGCAACCTTCAGCTCATCCAGCTGTGTCAGAAGCGTGCGGATCTCCTCCGACAAGCCGCGTGAGAAATAGTCCTGCTCCGAATTTCCGCTCAGGTTTTCGAACGGCAACACCGCAATCGACTTTTCCGGCACCGCCACTGCGCTGCTTGAAGAGCGCCCGATCATGACGCCGGTCCAGAGCATGATGATGGCAAGGACGACCAGCGCCGAAACATAGCGGATGGGGCTGATGTCCGTATCGCGGCGCCACGGCTCGCGGACGAAGGGCACGGCCTCTTCTTCCACAGGCGCTGGCGGTTCCGGGTCTGCAAGGGGCGCCTGAACCTCTCCGACCTCGGCCGCCAGCCTGTAGCCACGCTTCGGTATGGTCTCGATGACCGAATGCAGGTCCTTGTCGGTGTTCAGCACGCTCCGCAGAAGAGACACGGCGCGCGTCAGGCTTTCGTCCGCGCCATGCTCCACGCCCCAGACCTGATCGATCAGTTCCTGCCGCGAGATGACCTCACCCGGCCGCGCGGCCAGAACGCAGAGCACTTGCATGACCTTCGGCTCAAGCCTGTGGCGCTGGGCGCCATTGGAAACACTGTTCTGGTCAGGTTCGATCAACAGGGCGCCAAGGCGGAAGTCTGATCGCTCCTGCCCTGTCTCCGTGTCTGATCCGAACGTGTCTGCCATCTCTGAATCGCTGCCTGACGAAGCCTCTGCGGTGAGTTTATCTCAATCGGACCAGATTGTCCGAAGCCATCAGGTCAAACTTACTCCTTTAAAAACAAGGCCTAATGTAAACATCAGGTTTTCCTAAGCCTCTCCACAGGACCCGAACGCCCGGTGTGAACGATTGTCAGGCGCAAAGACGGGACATGTTCAGTGCCCGTCAGCTTACAAATGAGAGGGCCTCACATGAATTTCCACAAAATCCGCTTCGCTCTTACCGCAATTCCTTTCGCTGTCGCCGGATTCGGCATGACGGCCACCGCACAAACCGGTGATGAAGCAGCCATCAGCTTCAAACGCGGCGCAACTGCCGCTGAAACCTACGCCTCGATCGAGAAATCTGCACGCGACTACTGCCGCAGCATCTATGACGACTCCAGCGCCATTGCCGGGGTCTGGCCGACAGCCGTTTCCAACTGCGCCGCCGAAGTGGTCGACCAGACCGTCAACCAGGTGCAGAGCGCCGACCTGATGGAATACCACGTCGCCGTGACCCGTTCGGTCCAGCCGTCCGAAGATGGCATCATCATCGTGACAGCTGACAACAACTAAAGGGCTACCCCCACAGCCCCGAACGGAAAAGCCCGGCACCTTGCGGCGCCGGGCTTTTCTTATTCGCTTGTGATCGGCTCGGGCTTACTGAGAGAGCTCTGCCGTGTCGATCATGACGCCAGCGCCCATGGTGGACGAGAGCGAGATCTTCTTCACGAAGGTGCCTTTTGCGCCAGACGGGCGAGCCTTCACGAGAGCGTCGAGGAACGCGTTGACGTTCTTCTCGATATCGCCTTCAGCGAAGGAGGCCTTGCCGATGCCGGCGTGAACGATACCGGCCTTCTCGACGCGGAACTCGACCGAGCCGGACTTCGCGTCCTTGACGGCCTGGGCCACGTTCGGGGTCACGGTGCCGACTTTCGGGTTCGGCATCAGGCCGCGCGGGCCGAGCACCTTACCGAGACGGCCGACAACGGCCATCATGTCCGGCGATGCGATGACACGGTCGAAGTCCATGAAGCCGCCCTGGATTTTTTCCATCAGGTCTTCAGCGCCAACGAAATCGGCGCCGGCTGCGGTGGCTTCTTCGGCTTTCGCGTCTTTCGCGAACACGGCGACGCGGACGTCCTTGCCCGTGCCGGCCGGCAGATTGACCACGCCGCGGACCATCTGGTCAGCGTATTTCGGGTCAACGCCGAGGTTCACGGCGATTTCGACGGTCTCGTCGAATTTGGCTTTTGCGTTCGACTTCACCAGCGCCACAGCGTCAGAGACGGTGTAGGCTTTGTTTGCGTCAACGGATTCTGCAATTGCGCGTGCGCGCTTTCCTGCTTTCGCCATGGTTCCTACTCCACAACTTCGATGCCCATCGCGCGGGCGGAACCGGCGATGATCTTGGCAGCTGCGTCAATGTCGTTGGCGTTGAGGTCGGCCATCTTGATTTCCGCGATTTCGCGGACCTGGGCCATGGTGACCTTGCCGACGGTGTCGTAGCCCGGCTTCTTGGCGCCGGACGCAGGCTTCTTGCCGAGCTTCAGCTTGGCAGCCTTCTTCAGCAGCACAGTCGCCGGCGGCGTCTTGGTGATGAAGGTGAACGACTTGTCTTGGTAATAGTCGATAACGACCGGTACCGGCAGGCCGGGTTCCATGGATTGGGTCTTGGCGTTGAACGCCTTGCAGAATTCCATGATGTTGATGCCGCGCTGACCGAGCGCCGGGCCGACGGGCGGCGACGGGTTGGCCTGGCCGGCAGGGATCTGGAGCTTGAGCTGCCCCAGCAGTTTCTTGGCCATATTGTCCTCTCGAACGTTTCAGATGGGGCGGTGGTCTTTCGATCCGCCCGGTTACAATGGAGGCTCCGCGGTCTGGCATGGCATGCCTCCCGCAGAAGCGGCGCGTATGGCGCATCTGGATAGTGGGGTCAAGCGGGCGCGTCAGCGGTCCATCAGATGAGAGACTCGCGCCCAGGCTACCGGATGACGAACAGCTTGACCCAGCCACTTAAGGTTGCTTCAAGAATCAACATCTAGTTATCGACAGGATTGTTCGGTTTGGGGGCACCATGAACAGGCTAGAATTGATTATTCGTGCTGTCCGCCGCGACCGCCCCCTCCAGATCGGCATTGGCGCTCTCGTCTTTTTGTCTGTGCTGTTGTTCCAGACACTCTCGCAGAACAGCAGAAAAGCGAGCATATACGCGTCCGGTCCCGACGGCCGCGCGCCCTTGGTCGTCATGCCTCCCTTCGACGAGTCGACCAAAGAAGAGATGTTCCTCGCGATGATCGCCGGCAGAGCGGTCGTGATGGCGTCCCCGAGTGGACGTGCGGTACGACTTAGGCCTCAGCTTAGTCCCGACGAAGCTCAGGAACTTTCGGAAACTCTCAACGCTGTTTTCAAGCTGAGCTGTACAGACGAGTACCGTCCGGAAATGGAAAAACTGTTTGCCGGGAAAAGCGAAGAAGAACGCAAGAAGATGGAGAAGCGGCGTCAGACATTCTGCAGAATGACAAACACTCTGCAGAATGACCAACCTGATTGAGGCGTTGGCCTCCGGTAGGCCTCCCCTGCCCGGTTACATCAGAGCGTAGCCCTTGTAGTTGATGTATTTCACCAGTTCCTGGGCGCGGCGGGCCGGGTCCGGGTGCGTGGACATGAATTCCGGCGGACGCTGGCCCTTGGACTGGGCGTCCATCAGCTCCCAAAGGCGGACGGACTGGCGCACGTCATAGCCGGCATTGTGCATGTAATCGACGCCAAGCTTGTCGGCCTCGAGTTCGTGGTTGCGGCTGTAAGGCAGGATCACGCCAAACTGCATGGCCGCGCCGCCAAGCGCGCCGATCTCGCCGCCATATTTCGACAGCGTGTCCGATTGCGCGATCGCGATCTGGCCAACGGCAAGACCCGTCTGCGCCAGCGTCGTGACTGACAGGCGCTCTGCCGCGTGACGGCCGACAACATGGCCTGTCTCGTGGCCCAGCACGGAGGACAGCTGGTCGTCATTCTCGGTCAGCTCGGTGATGCCGCGATACACGCCGACCCGGTTGCCCGGCATAACGAAGGCGTTGACGTCGTCAGTGTCGAACACGGCCACGTCCCAGCTCTGCCCGGCGGCGATGTCGCCTTTCTGCTCGGCGCCATGCAGCGTCTTTTCCCAGACATGCAGGACGCGGTTTTTCAGACGGGAGTTCGCCGTCACCGGTGTCTGCGCCTTCATGTCGGTCCAGGCCGATGCCGCCATGGAGGCGACTTCCTGATCCCCGAACAGCAGGAGCTGGCTGCGTCCGGTGGCCGGATTGGTCTCGCACCCGCTGATGAACGGAAACACCGTGCCCGCGGCCATGCCGGAAATGATCGCCCGGCGGGACAGGTTCACACGCGGTGCGCCTTCAAAAATGGCGCTATCGATATCGATCAGTTTCGTCATGTGCTTTCCCTCACTCCGGCAGCGCAAGGTTAGCTGCCCGCCTTCAAATTGCAATCGCGTCTGCGATGAACGCAGGCAAATCTTGCCGGTTCCGGCTGAACCCTTGCTGAATGCGTCAGACGCTCTCGGCGTCGCGGACCAGCACGGCCGCCTGCTCCACCCAGCCTTCGCGCGTGATCCGGCCGCCGAAATTGAGGTGTTCATCCATCCAGGCGACGTTTTCCGGCGTCCATTCGGCAATCTGGTCATAGTGCCAGACGCCCAGCTCGTTCAGCAGGACCTGGATCTTGGGCCCGATGCCGCCGATCAGGGTCAAATCGTCCGGGTGGCCTTCGACCGGGCCATTCATCGCCATCGGGCGTTCTGGCACGATCGTATCGTCCGCCTCATATGTCACGCCGCCTTCGGAAGGCTCGTCTCCAGCTTCATCTTCATTGGCTTCGCCAGACGCATCGTCTTCGTCAGCATCGTCTTCTTCGTCATCCCAGGCTTCATCGGACACTTCGTCCTCTTCATGGGATTCGTCTTCATCCTCAGCCTCATCCTCCTCCTCATCGAAGGCTTCAGCGTCATCGTACGCGTCGTCTTCGTCTGAGCCGGTATCTTCATCGTCTTCGAAGTCGTCCTCGGCCTCATCGTCCTCATCCCAGGACTCGTCTTCGTCGTAAGTCTCGTCCTGCTCGTCCGACGCCTCTTCGTCATCTTCGACATCGTCATCTTCGACATCGTCATCTTCGACATCGTCGTCTTCGAAATCGTCGTCTTCGGCATCGTCGTCTTCGAAATCGTCGTCTTCGGCATCATCGTCATCGAAGGCGTCCGCCTCGTCGGCGTCTGCGTCGTATTCCTCTTCGACGTCATCTGCTTCGACGAAATCCTCTTCGTCATATTCCTCGTCCGAGAGCACATCCTCATCGGCATGATCGGCCTCGGCGAGAGATTCCTCTTCATCATCGGAGACGTCTTCGAAGCTCTCGTCTTCTTCCGGCCCGGTATCTTCGGCCTCGATGGGTTCGGCAGAATCCTCGACAAATGCCGCCGGAGCGTCTTCCTCAATCAGCGCCGTATCGTCCTCGTCCACCACCTCGACATCGACAGTTCCGGTTTCGGCAAGCGATTCGAAAGCCACCTCTTCCGGCGCTTCGTCTTCCACTTCGACAAATTCCGGTTCGGCCTCGTCCGGCAGCCCGGCGACCGTCAGGCCTTCGGCCATGGCTTCGACCGCTTCGGTCATGTCGGCGGCCGTGTCGGTGACTTCCAGCTCTTCCAGCATGGCTTCGGCACCGGTCTTCTCGGCGGCCGGCTCAGCTGCCTCTTCGCCCGCACCGCCCTCGAAATAGGCGAGCCGCCCTTCCAGGAACCGGTTGCGCCAGCGCAGGCGGGCCATTTCCTCATTGGCGTCTTCATCTGCCACGACAGGCACTTCAGCCGGTGCCTTGGCCAGCTCCGTCTCCAGCGCCTCGACGCGCTGCTTGAGATAGTCGGCCTGCCATTTCAGCTTCGCCAGCCCCTCTTCATCGACAGACAGGGCTTTGTCCTCTGCGGGCGCCTCAATAGCGGCTGCCTCTGGAACAGGAGCCGGAACAGGCGCCGGGGCCGTTTCCATCTCTGCCAGCTGCGCTTCGAGATGCTTTACCCGGGCTTCGAGGTGCCGATTGCGCCAGGTCAGCGTCGGCGGTTCGTCCGCTTCACTCCCAGCTGCCGGCGTGTCCGCTTCTTCGCCGCCCTCGTCTGCACCGCCACGGTTTGGCGGCAGAACAATAGTCGGCGCATCGCGTTCCCTGGCCGACTCGGCTGCCGCTTTCGCCGCTTCGGATTTGAGCGTCGTCAGTTCGGTCTTGGCCTTTTGCAGCTCCGCCGTCAGATCGGAAATCTTGCGCGCCGATGCGTCGGCAACGCCGCCGCCTTCCCCTCTCTGGGCCCGCTGCGCTGCGAACAGGCGTTCGATCTCATCGCGCGCCTGGTCCAGTTCCGTCAGCGCCACATCCTTGTCGACAATCGCCTTGCGCATTTTGCCGGTCAGCAGCATGCCCCGCACCGACCAGCCCAGCATCAGTGCGAACACGGTCGCGCCAGCCAGCACCATCCACATATGTGTTACAAGCCAAGCCATTAGTCGCTCCGTGTGAGAACCTTGATGTCGATCAGGCGATTTGTCATCTGACTTCCACCATTGTCATTAGACTGCCCGGACTGGTCCGGGCCATAGCCAACCGCAGACAGACGCTGCCGATCGATCCCGGCTGCCACCAGATAGGACACGACCGCTTCTGCCCGCGCCTTGCCAGAGGCGGCCTCTGGGTTCGAATCAGCCTGTCCATGAATCTCGATTAACAGGCCAGATGGGCAGAGATGTGACACGGCCAGCAGTTTATCCAGCGCCGCGCCACTGGCGCGGGACACCTCTGTGCCGCTGTCGTCGAAAAGGACCGGATTGGCAGCCAGCACCGCATCGAATGCTGACTGGCAGGCCGCCGCAGGATCTTCCGCGAAATCAATCCCAGCCACTTCCGGCACATCCACATCAACGGGATCTGCCCAGACTGTGACAGGCACAGAATCGAGTCCGCTGGCCGGCGGGCCGGAGAGATCCTGTTTCAGGAACTGGATGACACTGGCAGGCGCCGTCCCTTCCACCGCAAAACCGGCATCGCCCTCGGCCGGGTAGAAACCCATCTGACCTTCCCGGAAACGTGCAAAACCTGGCAGGCCGGCTTCGGCCAGGGCGAACCAGTCATCCGGCATGTCCGGGGCGATTTCCATCCGGTCGATCACGTCACCGGCCGTGTGGGCCTGCGCGATACCAACCAGCTCGCGGCGCCGGGCCTCGCTCGTCACTTTGCCTGCGAGGACCAGGCCGTCGGCGCTGTGTGTTGCCGTCCAGACCGGCAGACCCTTGATCAGCGGCACGCCCCGGTAAGGCGCGGCCAGCGCGGATACCTGCGCCGACAGGCGCGCGCGCTCGGCCGGGTCCAGTTCCGTGCCGCCGACCCGCAATGTGTTGTTGCTGAGGCGCACCTCGCCGCTGTCCAGCTCCGTCAGGAGGCCGAGCCCGAACCGGGCGACGCCCTGCCAGTTTCCGCCCGGCGCCCCGGCGGCGACTTCCATATGGTTTTCAGGCGACTGGCCACGCGAGAGCCTCGTAGCTTCGGCTTCGATCTGGCTGGCAATCATGCGGGAGGGCACGTGGCCCGACAGGATGATCCGGCCGTCGGCCAGCTTCTCCGCGCGCCAGACAAAGGGCGACACAGGCTGGCCGGGATCGACCGCGACCTCCACGACCGTCACGCCGCCGATGACCACACCACCGCTCCAGGCGGCCCGCAGCACCGTCTCGGCGGCAGCCATGGCGGCATCCTCCGAGGGGGCAGCCCCCTTCAGCACGGCCCGCTGGCCGTTCATGCGCACATGCGCCCAGTCGTATCCATTTCGGGCAAGGGCGGCGTTGGCATCCTGCTCAAGCTGCGCGGCCAGGTTTGCAGGCCGCTGCGGAGACTGGTACAGCCCCCACCATCCCGTTGCCACGAGGCCTGCCAACGCGACTGGCGCCAGCAGGTAATCGAGCATTTTCATTCGGGACCCCGCTAACCTCCTGTTAGGCATTCCCTTTGTGATGGGATGCCCTATTCAGGGACCCGTCGCAAGAGTCCGCCGCACGCGATCCACAACGCATGAAACGTCCGCCCGAAACCCTCACCTCTCCGTCCAATCCTCTGATCAAGTCGCTGAAAGGCCTTGAAAGGAAAAAGGAACGCCAGTCCAGCGGCCTGTTCCTGGCCGAGGGCGCGCGTCTCGTGGAACAGGGTCTCGCCAATAACTGGCAGCCGGACACGCTCGTTGTGGCGGCAGCTGTCGCCGACAGGCCACACATTGCCGCCCTCGCCGACAAGGCAGAGGCCGCAGGCGCCCGGGTGGTGCTGGTGCCGGAACGGCTGATGTCGAAGATCACCCACAAGGACAATGCGCAGTCCGTCATCGCCACATTCAAGCAGCGTCAGGTCACGCTTGATCAGCTGGACGTCCGGACTGGTCCGCAGAAGTCGCTTTTCGTCGCCCTCTATGAAGTGCGCGACCCGGGCAATCTGGGCACCATCCTGCGGACGGCTGATTGCGCCGGGGCTGACGGGGTTATCCTCGTCGGAACCTGTTGTGATCCTTACAGTTTCGAGGCCGTGCGCGCCTCCATGGGCTCGGTGTTCGACATGCCCTTCGCCGCCGCCTCATACGAAGACTTCGAAGCCTGGCGCCGCAAGGCCGGCATCGCCTCCGTCGCCGCCTCCGTGAACGGCACGGCCCGGCATGATCTGGTGGATCTGCAACAGGATACCGTCATCCTGATGGGCAATGAACAAGCCGGCCTCCCCCCCGCCGTGGAGGCCGATTGCGACCAGCTCGTCCTCATCCCCATGCGTGGCGGGGCGGATAGTCTGAACCTTGCGCAGGCGACGGCGATCATGGTGTATGAGGCCTGGCGGCAGCGGGATTTCCAATGAAAACAGAGACGAAGCTGCTGATCGCGGACGACTGGGACGATTATGCCCTGCTCGATTCCGGCCACCTGCAGAAGCTGGAACGCTTCGGCAGCCAGACCGTGATCCGGCCCGATCCGCAGGCCTTCTGGGAGCCCGCCCGCCCGGTGGAGACCTGGCGCGCGGATGCGCGTTTCTCCAGCAAAAACAATGATGAAGACGGCTCCGGCAATTGGGAGGTCCTGTCCCCGAAGGCGCAGGACACCTGGCCGATGCGCTGGAACGGGCTGACCTTCAATGCCCGGCGTACCGCTTTCCGGCACATGGGCGTTTTCCAGGAACATTCGGTCCACTGGCGCTTCGCCCAGGAGCAGATTCGCACCGCGGGCCGGCCCGTCAAAGCCTTGAATCTGTTCGGTTATACCGGGCTGATGTCGCTCGCCTGCGCGGCCGCGGGCGCGGAGGTCGTGCACCTCGATGCGAGCCCCAAATCGAACGGCTATGGCAAGGAAAACCAGACCCTCAGCGGCCTCGACGACAAGCCCATCCGGTGGATCGCCGACGATGCGATGAAGTTCACCGCCCGCGAAATCCGGCGCGGCAACCGCTATGACGGCATCATCCTCGACCCGCCGAAATTCGGCCGGGGCCCCAAGAACGAGACCTGGCGGTTTGAGGAAAATCTCCCGGAATTACTGGACACTGTACGCGATCTGCTGAGCGACCGGCCGCGCTTCGTCATCCTGACGGCCTATGCTGTCCGCCTCTCTTATCTCGCCCTCGCCCAGGCTCTGGCCGACCGGCTGAAGCCCTATGGCGGCACGATGGAAATGGGCGAAATGGCCCTCCCCCAGAAAGACTCTGACCGCCTCCTGCCAACAGCGATCTATGCCCGCTGGCGCGCGGACGACTGACACCGCCTCCCCCGGCAAACCGGTTTTGGGCCGGTTGGATAAGGCCGTGTCAGCAGACCATCACAAACACCGTCTATAGACACTCTACAGGCACTCTACGGCGCTGCGCTGAGCCCTCTGCCGATCACTTTTCTCCCCCAAAAGAAAACGGCGGTCCCGAAGGACCGCCGTTCCCGATTTTGCCGTTGGGCGAGCCGACTTAGAAGTCGAACGTCGCGCCGACGAAGAAGTAACGACCCATTGCGTCATAGGTCTGCGGGTAGGTGTTACCGTTACCCGTCGTACCGGTCGAAGCGGACAGCGGCGGATCATCATCCAGCACGTTGTTCACACCGAAGCGGAAGGAGACCCAATCCCTGGCGGCCCACTGGCCAGCAAGGTCGATGTAGTTCTGCTCTTCCAGCGTGGAGTCCACGCGGTTGGTGACACCGGTGTCGAGATCAGCGGAGCCGATGTAACGCCAGGTTGCGTTCAGGTCGAGACCGTCAATCGGAGTGACCCAGCTTGCGCGGGCGCGGTGACGCCATTCCGGGGTCGGGGTGAAGCAGTCGTTGCCGTACTTGCCAACGCAGTCATAGGCGTAAGCAGCGTTACCAACCGGGTCGACATCGAAGCTGTCGAGCAGGGTACCGTTCATGCTCAGGTTCATCGAACCATATTTGCCCATGTCGAAGCCGTAGGCGGCAGAGATGTCGAAACCGGAGGTTTCCACACCACCGATGTTGACGTTCAGGTCAACAACGTTGCCGGTACCGACCCAGAGCTGGCCGTTGGCGTTACGCTGGATGCGCTGACACGCGTCCAGATCGCCCTGCAGGTAGCAGAGCTGCATGGTGACAGAAGAACCAACCGTCGAGATCGCATCGGTGATGTCGATGTTGTAGTAGTCGACCGATGCCGAGAAGCCCGGCAGGAAGGTCGGCGTAGCAACAAAGCCGATCGTGAGGGTTTCAGCTTCTTCCGGCTGAAGGTCCGGGTTACCACCTTGCAGGTAGTTGTACTGACCAGCCGGCGATCCCAGAGCGCCACCATCGGCTTGCGCCTGAGTGACCTGCCACGGGTTCGTACCGATACATGCTGCACCACCGGTGCCGTCGGCGGCCGGGTCGGTGAAGTCACAGAGATCGTCGTCCAGGTCGAACAGGTTGAAGCCCTGAGCCTGGAAGAGGTCGATCACGTTCGGTGCACGGACAGCTTTCTGGAAGCTGGCACGGAAGCGGATGTCCGAAGTCGGAGCATAGTCACCGCCGATTTTGTACGAGTCGGCGCTGATGCCGGTCGAGTAATCGGAGTAACGGTAAGCACCTTCGATGGACAGGAGCTCGACGCCCGGCTTGCCTTCAACCAGCGGCATCTGGAATTCCGCGAACATGTCGTAGGAGTCGACAGCACCGGAGAGACCGATGGTCGGGCCACCCTGGCCAGCACCATCACCCGTTGCGAACGAGTTGTCGGTGATCGATTCCAGAGCGTCACGGCGGTATTCAGCACCGATAGCAACCTGGAGGCCAGAGTTTGCCGACGGCAGCTGGAAGCCATACTGGCCCAGATCGCCGGTCAGAACAGCGGAAACGATGTTCTGCTCGGTGGTACCGGTCTGGAGCAGCGGAACCTGCAGGTAACCCAGAGCTTCCGGAGTCACGTTGCCGACCGTGAAGATATCCCACGGCACGCAGTTCGGGTCGGTGCCGTCGAGAACGCTTGCACAGACTGCCGTGCCGGTGCCGTCGTCAACGACGTTCAGGGCGCGGTTCAGGCGGGTGATCGAGAATTCGTTCCGGTAAGAACGGCTCAGGGTCACCTGAGCGAACGAAGCGGAGACGTCATACGACCAGCCCGGAGCCTTGTAGAGGTCGCCACGCAGGCCAGCGACGCCACGATAGGTCTGGTAGCCGAGGTGGTCCTGACGGCCGCCGCCTTCGACGTTACGGCGAGCGATGTACATGCCGATGGAGTCGCCATCTGCGATGTTCGCCGCCGTACAACCGATGTCTGCCAGCTGCGAAGCCGAGATAAGCGGGTTGTCGCAGTTGATCGACGTGGTTGCGAAGAAGTTGCCCGACGGGGCAATCTGAGCGTTCGACTGATAGTCCATGAACATGAACTGGGTGTAGGCTTCGGCATAGTCATTGATCTGGTAGTGACCGTTGAAGCCAGCCGTGTAGCGCTCGTCCGGACGCTGATAGAAGTTCAGCGGGCCGTAGTTGTACTGGTCGGTTGCGCCATCGAAATCGCGGAACTCGCCGGTTGCCGGATCGATCGTGTAGTTGAACGCGTCGAAGTCCGTGAAGCGGCCCGGGAAGGACGTGGACGAACCACCGCAGGTGAAGCCGGTTGCCGTAGCAGAACCGATTGCACATGCAGAATAATCACGCGCGCCTTGCAGCACAGCGTCATTGTTCCGGTATCCGAACCATGCGGTCAGGTTACCGCGGCCGTCGTCGGTGTTGATGCCCATGATGGCGGTGATCTCTTTCGAGTAACCGTCGATCACGTTGTCGTCCGGCAGAGCGAACTGGGACGGGTTGCCAACAGCGCGCTGAGCGATCACGTCACGGAGGTCGCCGTTCGTGTCGTAGTCGTTGTTGTGCTGGTAGAAGCCGTACTGGGTGTCGATCTGCACGCCTTCGAAGTCGTCCTTCATGATGAAGTTGACAACGCCGGCGATGGCGTCGGAACCGTAAACAGCCGATGCGCCGCCCGTCAGGACGTCAACGCGCTCGACCATCTGGCCCGGAATCAGGTTGAGGTCGGCAGCGGCATCGTTCGGCGAACCGTAAGGCAGGCGCTTGCCGTCAACCAGGACCAGCGTACGCGTTGCGCTGCCGCCGAGGTCGAGGTTACGCAGCGAAACCGTTGCAGTACCGGATGCACCGTTCGACACGGTGGAGTTCTGTGCGGCGAAAGCCTGCGGCAGCTGGGTGACGAGGTCTTCGACGCGCGTCACACCCTGCAGTTTCACGTCGTTCGCGGAAACCGAGGTCACCGGGCTTGTCGTGGTCATGTTCGGCTGCGCGATGCGCGAACCGGTGACGTACACCGTTTCCTGGCGTGCGGTTGCGTCTTCCGTGGTCGTGGCCACGGTATCGACAGCTTCGTCTGCCTCCTGGGCGACGGCGAGCATGCTCGCCTGCGCCATAAATGCTGCACCCGCGAAGACGGACGAAGCAAGCAGGCGGGACTTCATGGATTTCCCGTTCACTATATTACCTCCAAAAGTTGAACTGCGCCTGAGCACAAGCGCATGCCCGGACCCCTGAAATCCGGACTTGGCCATATCGATAAGGCCCACGTCACCTTAGCGTCAACGCGCTGTTACCGTTCTGTCATCGAAAGAAGCGGGGTGTGGTTTATTTGCCTCAGTTGGCGAGGCAATCAGCGTCACGTGAGCAGAAAACTGAGGATAACCAGCCCGAGCGCCAGCACAAACAGGACGGTTATGCCCAGGATCAGCAATATCGAGGTACGAAAGGCCGCCATGAACAGGCCGGTCCCATAGGTGACCCGGAGCTGGCGGTGAAGGTACCAGATGGCCCAGAGTGTGCCGATTCCGAACAGCCACCCTGCCCCGGTATGCAGGAATGCAGCAGCGAGCAGCAACAGGGTCAACAGGCTGTAAATGAAGGTCTGGAAATGGAGCGCCGTGATCACGTGGTCGTACACATAGATCTTGCGGTGCCATGCGTACATGATCGCCAGCATCAGGGCCAGGAGCGGCATGAACATAAGGCTGAACCGCGGCGCCCATTCGCGCAGGCGGGCGCCGAAACGGTCCTGGTTTTCAAGAACGCGGGCGAGCCGGTCCCCTGCCCCCCTGATCGTTGCGACCTCCTCCGGCGGGGTATCTTCATTCGTGGTCAGGTCGATCATCTCGTCGAGCGCGTCGCGGTCGACCTCGCCGGTCGACTCGTCGACGAACGGGATTTTCGAGCCGGATTCGAGGTTGGCGAGAGTCTTCTCCAAGACCGCCCGGGTATCGGGATCGAGGTTTTCGTCAGCCAGCTGGGCCTCAATGGTCTCAACCAGCTTCGTACTATCCTCTTCGGACAGGCTCAGGGCCGAGCCGGGGTTGAGCTGCCAGTCCTGGTACCAGCCCAGCCGGTCGCCGAGACCGAAAACCGTGAGGAAAAACAGCACTGAGGCCAGCAGGAACAGCCGGAATGGCGGCACATAACGGGCACGCTGCCCGTCCAGATAGTTCCGCGTCATCCGGCCTGGCCGGAACAGCAGCATCGGCACCGAGCGCCAGAGGCGGCTGTCCAGCGCGAACGTGTCGGCCAGGCTGGAAGCGACCAGGCTGAAGAATGGCCGGTGGAAATTCGACGCAAGCTGGCCGCACCGCGAGCAATAGCGCTCGGCGACAGGCGCGCCGCAATTCCGGCAGGGCTCGCCCTTTGTGACAGGGTGGTGATCGCCGGAGGTGAGGCCGCCGAGTGCGGCAGCCCCAGCGGCTTCCATGTCATGGCTCATACCGCCTCCCCCCGGTTTTACAGCGCCTATTCGGCCGCTTTGATACCATCCTTGCACATGAAGCGCGAGCGATGCTGGTCCTTGGCGTTGTCCTCATAGCCGGTCAGGTCCGGGTCCACGAGGTTCTTGGTAACCTGGAACCACATCGGCGTGATCGGATAGTCGTTCAGCATCAGGTCTTCCGCCTCGGCGAACGTCTCGGCCCGCTTTTTCAGGTCGAGTTCCGAATTCGACCGGATCAACAGGGCGTCATATTCCGGATTGTTGTAGTTGCCGTAGTTCTGCTGGCCGGTGTCGGATTTCAGCAGGTAGAGGAAGTTGATCGGGTCATCGAAATCCGCGACCCAGGCGCCATCGGCCACCTGGAAGTCCGACTGGCGCAGGCGGGCATAAAGCACCTTCGTGTCCTGCTTGATGATCGTCGGCTTCACCCAGGGGGCAATCTCGGCCCAGTTGGCCTGCGCCACCGGGGCCACCTTCGGATTATCGTCGGTGGAACGGTGGATGTATTCGAACTCCAGCGGATTGTCCGGCCCGTAGCCGGCCTCTTCCAGAAGGCGTTTGGCTTCTGCGAGACGCTCTTCGCGGGGCATGTTCTCCCACTCCACATGCGGGCGCGGCGCGTCGTAATTGTCGATCCCCGGCGGCACGAAGGAATAGGCCGGCACATAGCCCGGCGTCAGGACGCTCTTCACCATGAACTCCCGGTCCAGCGCCATGGACAGCGCCTTGCGCACGCGCACATCGTCAAACGGGGCGACCTGGGAATTGAACGACCAGTACGTCGTGATCAGGGCCGGCGTCGTGCGCACCCAGCCTGGCAGCTTGGCCTCGATCTCGGGCTGGCGGGCGCCATCGAAGGCATTGTTGATGTCGAGCTCACCAGCCTGGATCTTGTTCTCGACCGAGGTCAGGTCTTCGAGTTCGAAATAGACCACGCGGTCGAAACAGGCGTCCTCGGCGCCGAAGCCGGTCGGGTTCTTGTCGGCCACCAGCTGGTCGCCGGTCCGCCAGTAAACCAGTTTGTACGGACCGTTCACCACGATATTGTCCGGCTGGATCCAGGCATCGCCATAGGTTTCGATGGCGTGGCTTGGCACCGGATAGGTCGTGTAGTGGGACAACAGGCCCGGCAGGTATGGCGCCGGGTATTCCAGCGTCAGCTCCAGCGTCTTGTCGTCGATCGCGCGGGCGCCCAGCTCTTCCGGCGGCAGCTTGCCTTCATTGACCGGTGCGGCGTTCTTGATGAGGTACAGCAGCGAGGAATATTGCGACGCCACTTCCGGAGACTGGATGCGGCGCAGGCCGTAGACAAAGTCGTCCGCCACGACCGGATTGCCATCCGACCAGTAGTAATCCCCAAGATGGAAGGTCCAGACGAGGCCGTCTTCGCTGGTTTCCCAGCTGGTCGCCATGCCGGGTTCCGGACGGGCGTCCACGCCATCGGTGGTCAGGCCGATGAACATGTCGCCAATGATGATGTTCTCCCACTGGGCCGAGGACTTGTGCGGATCGAGCGTATCGACCTTGGCCGAAATACCGCGCCGCAGGGTCGGCACATCGCTGGCAGATCCGCCGCCACCGCCGCCTCCGCAAGCTGCCAGGACAAGGGCCAGTGCGCCGGTGGCCATTAGGCCTCGCATACGGGAGAAGATCATTCACATACTCCTAGGTGGTCTCAATCTGGATTGTTTGCTGCCAGATGGCGGCCCAAATGAAAAGACTTTGCTGATTTTGAATGAACGGAAGCTGAGTTTGCCGCAAACTGCGGCCTCCCCTTCCCGAGCCTGCCCGGATTTGCCAGAACTGGCGACAGACACAGGTGACAGACAGGGGCGCGAAAGCCCCGATTTCGAGGAACACCGCCATGAAACGCCCGATCGCCCTCATCGCCGCTGCCATCAGCCTGGCCACCCTGCCGGCGCTGGCCGAAGATGTATCCACCTCCGACGTCTATGCCTGCAAGGAGATCGCGGCGGATACCGAACGCCTGGCCTGCTACGACGCCGCCGTGGGCCGCCTGAAGGCTGCCGAGGAAGCCGGCGAGGTGAAGACGTTCACCCGCAAGGAAGTCGAGGAAGTGAAGCGCGACAGTTTCGGCTTCTCCATCCCCTCGCTTCCAAAACTGGCCTTTGGCAACAAGGACGACAAAGGCAAGTCCAAATCGGATGAGCTGAAGGAAGTCACCTTCCCGATCAAGTCCATCGGCGGACGGCGCGGCGCGCTGGTCATCACGCTGGAGAATGGCCAGGTGTGGGAACAGATCGACGACAAGGGCGTCAATCCGCGCGGCCAGAAGGAAGCCCGCATCTACCAGGCCGCGCTCGGCAGCTACAAGATGAAGCTGGACGGCGGACTGGCCTTCCGCGCCAAACGCGTGAAATAGCGCCCAATCCCTGCCCGCCGGCTGCGTTTCAGCGCGAAAGGCGGGCCCGGCTGTTGAACCGTCGCAACGCTTTGGCTTATCCGGGCGTATAAGACACGTCACCGCAAGGAGCCCTGTCATCGCCGGCGAGGAAAACGCGAAAAAGAAAGACGATCGCTCAAAGCGGGAAAAACTGGCGCTGCGCATCCGGTGGATGAAGCGCGCCCGGCCGCCCATCCTGTTCGCCCTGATCGGCGCTGCGATCCTGACAGTTCCGCACACCGGGCTCGCGCCTGATTGGAACAAGCTCGGCGACTGGCCGGATATCCTGGCCTCAATCTGTTTCATCGCAGCCACCGGCTGGGCCATCGGCACGCTGGTCGACGGGCTGATGAAGCGGCGGCTCGCCAAGCTGAACTTTCACGAGGCCGACAATCTGAAAGCGCGCAAAACCGCGACGCGCCTGGATGTGGTCCGGCGCATCTGGGTTGTCACGGTCGGCATTGTCACCGTCGCCGCGGCGCTGACTGTCATTCCAGGGGTCAAGCAATTCGGTGTCAGCCTGTTCGCCTCCGCCGGGATCGCGGGCATCGCGGTCGGCATTGCCGCCCGCCCGGTGCTGTCGAACCTGATCGCCGGCCTGCAGATCGCCTTCACCCAACCGATCAGGCTGGACGATGCGGTGGTGCTGGAAGACGAGTGGGGCTGGATCGAGGAGATCGGCCTGTTCTACGTCGTAGTTCGCATCTGGGACTGGCGGCGCCTGATCCTGCCGGTCTCCTATTTCATCGAACAGCCTTTCCAGAACTGGACGCACAAATCTGCCAGCATCATCGGCAGCGTTTTCTGGTCGTTGGATTACCGGGCGCCGGTGGCCGACATGCGGGACAAGCTGACCGAAATCTGCCGCGCCACGCCGCTATGGGATGGCGATGTCGTGAATTTGCAGGTGACGGATACGGGCATGAATACGATCCGTATACGGGCGCTGGCGAGCGCGCGAAACTCCCCTGACGCGTGGGACCTGCGCTGTTTCATCCGTGAGAAGATGATTTCCTGGCTGCAGGAACATCACCCTGAAGCCCTGCCCCGCATCCGCAACGAACTCGACACCCTGCCGGAGGGCGCGTTCGATGGGCGGGCGGTTCAGGCCGGGCGGATGGAATAGACGGCCGTCGCACTCATCACGATCTTACCGCCGACCACGGCAGAGCCACCTGCGAACAGGATGGTGCGCGTGCGCCGGTCGATCCGCGTCTCGAAAGTGGCCGCGCCGGCATCCTCGATCCGGGCGGAGACATCGACCGTGACGGAAACGAGATCCACAGCCGAAGGCGCGCACAATTCCTCTGCCGCGGCCCGGATGGCCCCCATCAGGTCAAGCGCCAGTTTTTCATCCGCCTGAAGCGTCGCCGTAGCCGTCATGAATGCAGTTCCCCTGTTCTTCGGCCCTTCTTTAAACAGGCCGGAAGCGGAGGGAAAGGGCCGGGCTGCCGGGAGGCGGCCCACCCGGCCCTTTCAACACGTCCGTCTGGGGTGGGGGGGGACGCCGGACGTATCAGGCTGAATACGCCCTGCGCCGCTGGTTGGATCATTGGAGCGGAGAATATTTTACCGCACATAGAAAAGCCGCCCTGAATGGGGCGGCCGTTCCTGTCATTTTTCAGGGGGTCTCAGGCAGCGCGGGTGTCGCTGTCGTCTGCCTTTGTCTCGCCGTCGAGGTCAGAGCCGATCAGGTCGCCCAGATGGCCGAAGCCGGTGAGGCCGTGAACCTCTTCCATATGCGAGGAAATGGCCGGCAGGAGCGCGCCGATGTCCTTGTGGTCGAGCCCGATGCCGTGAAGTGCGGTGATCATCTCGCTTGCGACACGGCGCTTGCCGCCGGGTGTCTGCTCGATCATGCGGGCGATTTCACCGACCGGTGCGCCGAGTTCGCTGCCGGTCCGCGCCGACAGGGCACGTGCGCCGGGAAGCGTCTTGAACATCGCATCCGCGAAGGGGGACGCCTGGCGCTCGGCGGCATTGAGCACGATACCTAGGGCCTGCTTTGCGATGGGGTCCGCAAGGCCGTTGGTTTTAGCGATGTGCGCCGTAAGATCATTCATCATTGGCGTAGGCACTCCTAAGATTAACGGCCTTGGGAGGTTCCATTAACCCGCGACAGCCTTTCTGTTTGGTTACCGGATCGGTGAAAACCTGAAGATTGCCGCAGGGATCTGTTAAGAATATCCACGCCAGCTCAAGCTAGGGCCTGGGGCAACGAAGGGACAAGGCATGATCCGGATCGGCATTCTCGGCGCGGCGAAGATTTCGCCCAAGGCCATCATCGAACCAGCCCGGCGGCGGACGGACTGCCGCGTGGTTGCCGTCGCTGCGCGCGATGCCGACCGCGCCGCCGCCTATGCAGAAGATCATGGCATCCAGCATGTCGCGGACAGCTATGACGCCCTGATCGCGCGCGAGGACATTGACCTCATTTACAACGCCCTGCCCCCGAACCGGCATGCCGATCTGAGCATCGCAGCCCTGAAAGCCGGCAAGGCCGTGCTGTGCGAGAAGCCCTTCGCCATGAATGCGGACGAGGCTGCCCTGATGCAGACAGCCGCAATCGAGGCCGACAGGCCGCTGGTCGAGGCGTTTCATTACCGGTTCCACCCCGCCTTCCTTCACGCCCTCGGCCATGTCCGCAGCGGGCATGTCGGGAAGATCCTGTCGATGGAGGCCGCCTTCTCTGTGCCCATCCCCTACCGGCCGGGCGAGCTGCGTCACACGCTGGAGACGGGCGGCGGCGCGCTGATGGATCTCGGCACCTACTGCATCCACATGGTACGGACGATAGCCGGCGCCGAGCCGTCCGTCGCCTCCGCCGAATGCCATTGCGACCGGCCGGGCGTCGACATCTCTACCCATGCCCGCCTGGTGTTCCCGGGCGATGTGACCGCTTCGATCATGACCTCCATGTCGGAAACGGTGTCTCGGCGGATCCAGCTTCATATCGAGGGCACCAGCGGATCCCTCACCTTCAACAATCCCATCCACCCCTATCTGGGGCACAAAATCATTCTCCAGCAGCGCGGCCAGCCGGACCGGACGGAGACGATTCCCGGCGACAGTACCTATGATTACCAGCTGGCGCACATGATCGACGTGCTGGCCGGACGGGCAGAGCCGCTGACCGGCGGGGCCGACGCTGTCTCAAACATGCGCGTGATTGACGCAATTTATCGCAGCGCCGGACTGCAGCCGCGCGGCAGCGAACCGGCCTCTTGAAAACCGTCAAGACCCTTGATAACGAAATTGTATTGCAACAGGCGCTGAGCGCGGTCGCGTCACCAAGGCGAGGCAACCGCGGCGCAGGATAAGTCCTGTGTGCGACGCCCTCGGGCACCTCCAGGACTTTTAACGAGCCCGGAGTGAGCCAAATGAAAACCATCATCGAACCTTTCCGCATCAAATCGGTCGAACCGATCCGCATGACCACGCGTGAGGAGCGCGCGGACCTGCTGAAGGCGGCGAAGTACAATCTCTTCAAACTGCATTCAGACGATGTGATCATCGACCTCCTCACCGACAGCGGCACCTCGGCCATGAGCGCGGCGCAATGGGGCGCGGTGATGACCGGCGACGAGAGCTATGCCGGCGCGCCGAGCTTCTACCGGTTCGAGGCCGCGGTCCGTGACCTGATGGATTTCAAACACATCATCCCGACCCACCAGGGCCGCGCCGCTGAACACCTCTTGTTCAACCTGATCGCCAAGCCTGGCCACATCATCCCTTCCAACACGCATTTCGACACGACCCGCGGCAATATCGAGGCTGCGGGCGCCGAAGCGGTGGACCTGCCGGTTGCGGAAGGCAAGGTCCCTTCCCTCGATCATCCGTTCAAGGGCAATATGGACCTCGACGCACTAGAGGCCCTGCTCCGTGAGAAACGTGATTCAGTTCCGGCCGTGATGATGACCATCACGAACAATGCCGGCGGCGGCCAGCCGGCGAGCCTCGAAAACATCCGCGCCGCGGCCCAGATTGCCCAGCACTATCGCAAACCCTTCTTCATCGATGGCTGCCGCTTCGCCGAGAATGCCTGGTTCATCAAACTACGCGAGCCCGGCCAGCAGGACCGCAGCATCAAGGCGATCATCCACGACATCTTCGAAGTTGCCGACGGGATGACCATGAGCGCCAAGAAAGATGCCTTCGCCAATATCGGCGGCTGGCTGGCGGTCCGAGACGATGCGCTGGCCGAACGCGCCCGCACCCTTCTGATCCAGACCGAGGGCTTCCCGACCTATGGGGGCCTCGCGGGCCGGGACCTCGACGCCATCGCACAGGGTCTCTCCGAAATCATCGATGAGGATTACCTGCGTTACCGGGTGCGGACGAATGCCTATATCGCCGAACGGCTGGATGCGATGGGTGTTCCCGTTGTGAAGCCGGCGGGCGGCCATGCCGTCTTCGTGGATGCGCGCGCCTTCCTGCCTCACATCCCGCCGCTGGAATATCCGGGCCAGGCCCTGGCCTGCGCGCTTTACGAGATGGGCGGTATCCGCGGCTGCGAGATCGGCACGGTCATGTTCGGGCGCAAACCAGACGGCAGCGAGGAGCCCGCCCGGATGGATCTTGTGCGCCTCGCCATGCCGCGCCGCGTCTACACCCAGTCGCATGCGGACTATATCGTCGAGGTCTTCGAGGAACTCGCTGCCTCGAAAGACCAGCTGCGCGGCATGAAAATCGTGAAAGAGCCGCCGATGATGCGGCACTTCACGTCAGAGTTTGAACCGCTCTAGGCTGCGTCGCGGGCGCGTTCGATCCACTCTTCGACCTCTTCTTCCATGAAGAGGTCGTCGCCGCGGCGCACGCGCTCGCCTTCCGGCGAATTCAGGAATTCTGTCGCCAGCAGGAACAGGGTGCGCGCGGGCGCCTCGGCCAGTTCCTTGCTGGTGCGGATGCCGGCGCCGACCATGATCTGTACATCGTGCACGCGCAGTCCGGGCACTTCCATCATAAGCTTGGTCTGGTCCTGCCAGTCGCGGAGGGTTTCGGAGTCGATATAGTGGACGTCCAGCAGGAAGGCAGTCTCTTCGATATCGCAATCGAGCAATTCGCCAATCGTATAGATGCCGACCTCTTCCAGGCGCGCGGCCGTCTTCGGACCGATGGAGGGTGCATCGACAACCGGGTTCTCGCGCGTCAGGCCCGACGTGCGAACATGCGGCGTTTCAGCGGGCGCGTCTTCATCGTCTGAAGCAGCGACTTCCTCCACCTCATCCCCGGACTCCTCGTCCGCCGAGTCGTCATACTCTTCGGCTTCATCGTCCTCATCTTCGTCGTCATCTTCGTCGAAGTCGTCGTCTTCATCTTCCTCGTCGAAGTCTTCGTCTTCTTCGTCGTCCTCGTCCTCGTACTGATCCTCGTCGGACTCGTACTCTTCGTCGTCGTCTTCGTACTCATCCTCATCTTCATCGGACTCGTACGCTTCGTCGTCTTCCTCATCATCGGCGCTGAGGTCGATTTCTTCCTCGCCTGCCTCTTCGAGATCAAGACCGGCCTCTTCGATGGCGGCAAGGTCTGCTTCGTCGAGGATCAGCTCGTCTTCCTCCAAAGTTTCAACTTCGGCCTCTGTCTCTTCTGCTTCCACGGCCTCTTCGACCTGAACCTCTTCGGCAGCAATTTCCTCTGCTTCGGGTTCGATCGCGGCGGCTTCATCGAGGATGATCTCCTCCTCGACGACTTCAGCTTCCGGCTCGGCCACGATGGCTGGGGCCAGTCCCTTCGGCGGCACATGGGCCGTGCCGATCGGGCGGATCTCCTGCTTGTCGAGTGTCTTCAGCGGCACACGGAGAACCTGCGCCGCATGCTTCTTGCGGATGATCTTGTCGTCTTCCGGCAGGTTCCTGATCACTTTACCGGTCTTCTGGAATTCCTTGTACATCCGCTCGACCTGCGCGCGGTCGTTCGCGTCGGCGAGTTTCGCCGTGATCCAGCGCAGCGGAATATCCAGCGTCTCGATATAGCCCTGCAGGGTGATGCCGACCTTCGGCGGGGAAACGGCCGCCTCTTCCACTGCCTGGGTCACCAGTGCGGCAAATCCGGCCGTGGCATAGGCCACGAGTTCGGCAATGCCTTCGCGCATCGTGTCGTCCAGGCCTGACGGCGGGTGGGACACGCCACGCTCCAGATCATAATGGTCGATGAAGGTGTTGTAGAACGTGTTCGACAGAGTCGCACCTTCGACCACCATGTCGGCGACAAAGCCCGGCCCGGCCGGAACGCGGATGTCCGGATAGCCATTGGCTTCGATCAGTTCGTCGATTGTGTCGCGGCTCTTGGCGATGGACCATTCCACGGCGCGGTGGATGACGCCCTCTTCCTCAGTCTGCCCCGTATGGAAAGGCTGGATCGGATCCGCATAATAATGGCTCAGCACGCCGAGCGCATAGGCCGCCTTGCTCCATTTCTTCGCACGGAGGAGTTCGACCGAGCGGGCATACCATTCCATCGCCTTGCCGGGGGCGCCGCCCCACAGGCCTTCATTCACATGGCAGACATGGTTCTTGAAGTCCTTGAACTTCGAATCCGGCGCTTTCGCGCCTTCCAGCAGGTGCTCATGGTGCACCAGGAAGACCGACTTCCAGGCCTCCCCCTGCTCCCCGCCAATCAGTGACAGGGAATCCAGCGCGATATAGTGATGGGTAGAACGGCAACGATGTGCACGAACGACGCGCTCGAGCAAAGACATGGGCGAGACTCCTCAGCCTGGCAGATTGTCAGACCGAGGAGTGCGTTAACTTGGTTACCCGGTTGTTAACCCTTCGCCCCTTGCGCGAAGATTTTTTGCAGATCAGCGGACCGCGAAGTCGAAGGGTTCATTGCGGTTCTTGCCCTTGTTCGGCCCCATGAAGCCGAACAGGTGGCCGGCCACCTTGCGCATCTGGATTTCTTCGGAGCCTTCGGTGATGCGGTAACGGCGGTGGTGGCGATAAATGTGCTCGAACGGCTTGTGGCGAGAATAGCCGATGCCGCCATGCACTTGCATGGCCCGGTCGGCCGCATCGCAGCACAGCCGGTTGGCCTTGTAGTTACACATCGACACCTTGTCGGAGAGCTTGATGGCAACTTCCGGCTTGGACATCTTGTCGATTTCCCATGCCGTCTTGAAGATGAAGAGACGCAGCATTTCAGCCTCCGTCGCCTGCTCGACCAGCGGGAACTGGATGGCCTGGTTTACCGATAGCGGTTTGCCGAAGGGGCGGCGCTCATTGGCGTAATTCACCGCTTCGGTGATGCAGTACATCGCCGCGCCGACAGAGCTGGCCGCCTGGCGGATACGGTTTTCGTGGACGAAGTGCTGGGCGAGCGCGAGCCCCCCTTCCGGCGGGCCGAACACGGCATCTTCCGGCACCCAGACATCCTTGATGGTCAGGCGCGGGTGGTCGGTCGGCATGTTGAAGGTCCACATATACTCTTCGATGATCACGCCGGGGTCACGCGCCGGAATGATCAGACAGGTGATGCCCTTCGCGTCACCGTCTTCACCGGACGTGCGGCAGAACAGCATGATGTGGGTCGCGACATGCATGCCGGTGATCCACATCTTCTCGCCATTGATCAGCCAGCCATCCTTGCCGTCTTTCTTATGGCGCACGGCGCGGGTTTCCATATGCGTCGCGTCGGAGCCGTGATGCGGCTCGGTCAGGCCGAAGCAGGCCAGGAACTTGCCCTCAAGCGCTGCCGTGGCGAGGTGTTTCTGGTCCGGACGGGCAAAGTCCCGCAGCATCAGGATCTGCGGGAAGTTGCCGACGATGGAGTGTTCGTTCTGCAGATCATTGTGCAGGCCGAGGCCCTTCCGGGCGAGATGCTCGCGGATAACGGCCATGCCGAGATTGGTGCCGTCCTGGCCGCCAAACTCCTTGGGCAGCGCATATCGCAGATGGCCAGCCGCATCGGCGCGGCGCTTGGCCTCCTTCAGCAGCGCCTCCCATTCCGGGCGCGGCAGACCGCCATTTTCGAAATCGGTGCGCGCCCATTCGCGGCGGTGGTCGAAGAAACGGATATTGTCGTCCTGCTGTTCCAGCGGCTTGATTTCGTCTTCGATGAACTTGTCGAGCACCACCAGATAGTCGGCTATTTCCTGCGGGATATTGAAGTCCATGTCGCGTCTCCTCCTGACCTTTGTCTCTTTTTAAGATCTCTTGAACACGAGCATATCGAGGCAGCGGCGCACGGCAATTTGTGCCGCGGGGGCAAGCGGCGAACTAAATTGAGGCATTAGAAAAATTGTAATCACTGAACGATTGACATTTTGTTCAACAGTCATATTCTTACTCATGTGACTTCACCGGGTCACAGCCATCCAACGCAAAAAGGTTTCCTCCCATGACCTCCCGCATCCTCTCTCTTACCGCCACTGCAACCCTTGCCGCCGCCACCCTGTTCGCCGCCCCGGCGTCGGCCGAAATCCAGCGTGTTGTGCAGCTGGACCTACAGTATGACACCGCCGTTCTCGGCACAGCCTCCGGCGCCGAGACTGTTCTGGAATCGCTGCAGGATCAGGCCACCGCTGCCTGCCGCTACACCCGTCCGGTTGTCGGCGCGCCCCGTGTGGACGATGTCTGCGTATCGGAAATCCTCGCCAAGGCTGTCACCCACATTGATGATGCGGACCTGACACGCCTCTACGCCGCCAGCACCAGCCAGCCGGCCCGCGTCCTGGCATCTCTGAAGTGAGTACGATACTTAATAAAAACTGCTGAACACTTGACGAAATTTTCAGCGCTATCTAATGGTTCAGCGCCGGGATCGTCCACCGTGCCCCGGCGCTGGATATAAACATAAGCGATAAAGGCATCCTCCCATGCTCCGTTCCGCAATTCTTGGCGCCGCCTTCCTCGGCCTCGCCGCCCCTGCATTCGCCACCACCTTCACCTTCGAGACGGCCAAGCCGGTCGATGACACCCGCGTCACCGTGATCGGGACTGTCTGGACCTGCGAAGGCACGGTCTGCAAAGGCGACATGAACCGCAAGAAAGTCACGCTCAGAGACTGCAAGAAAATCGCGAAGAAGACGGGCGAAATCACCTCCTTCAAGAACGACAAATACGAGCTCTCGGCGGAAGACATCGAAACCTGCAAGGCTTCGGCCCGCGACTAAAACAGGCGCGGCATTCCCGCCGACCTCTCCAGAGCCTCTCCTCGGGCCGCCTCGGATTCAAAAGCCGGGCGGCCATTTTTTTGCGGTTTGTCCGCAACGCTCCGCCTGCTGGCACGTTAAAGCCTGTAATCGGAGAAGAGAGATGGCCCCAAGCCGGAACAAACCACTGGAAAGCGTGCTCGACACCGCGATCGAGGATTGTGGCGACGAAAAAGTCACCATCGGCGCGCTGCTCGACATGTTCGGTGACCGCTCATTCGGGCCGGTCATCGTGCTGCTCGGCCTGCTGGTCACCGTCCCGCCGCTGGGAGGTATTCCCGGCCTGCCAATCCTTGTCGGCAGCATCATCCTGCTGTTCAGCCTGCAAATCGTCTTCGGTGCCCGGCACATCTGGATGCCGCAATTCGTGCAGGAGCGGGGGATCGATTGCTCCAAACTGGAAGAGGCCCGCGGCCGGGTGCGGCCCTGGCTGCAACGAATCGACCGGATGATCACGGAACGGCTGACCTGGGCCACCGGCCGGATTGCGACCTACGGCGCGGCGCTGTCCGTTTCACTCCTTGCAATGCTGATGATCCCGCTGGAACTGGTGCCCTTCGCCGTTGCGGCGCCAGGCACGGCAATCGTCCTTTTCGGTCTGGCGCTCGTCGCGCGGGACGGCGCCCTGATGCTGGCCGGGTTTGCCGGAACAGCCGCCGCCTTCAGTGTCGCGGTCTTCCTCGTGCCGTGGAACACGGTTGCCGGCTGGTTCTGAGCCGTCTTACGTTTCCGGCGTGGCCCCTTCCGGTGCAGGTTCGACCGGCTGCCAGAGTTCGATTTTGCGCCCGTCCGGATCCATCACCCAGGCAAACTTGCCATAGGATTCGATCATCGGCTCGCCTTCCATCGCCACCCCTTCCGCCTTCAGACGTTCAAGCATGCCGTCGAAATCATCGACCATCAGGTTGAACATGAAGTCGGCATCCGAGGGTTTGAAATAGTCGCTGCCTGCCTTGAACGGCGCCCAGATCGTCCGGGCACCCTGCGGGAAAAGGGCCGCCGAGTCGGCATGGGTAAAACTGCTGCCGCCATAATCGTCGATCTCCATCCCAAGGACGCGCCTGTACCAGTCACGCGTGGCGTCCACGTCTGCGCAGTGGAAGAATACGCCCCCCAAACCGATCACTTTTGCCATGCTCGCCGTGCCTTTCAGAAATCCTGTCGGGACATTCGGCCAATTCCGCGCAATGATCCGTCCCGATACGCTTCCACCACGCTAACGGCAGGAAGAAGAAAATCATAGATGGAAGGAAGTTCCATGACGATCGATGCATTGCGCACGCCGGACGACCGGTTTGCCGGCCTGCCCGGCTGGCCCTACGCCCCGCACTATGTTGACGACCTGCCCGGTTATGAGGGCCTGCGCGTCCACTATGTCGATGAAGGGCCCGAAAAGGCCGTGCGCACCTATCTCTGCCTGCACGGCCAGCCGACCTGGTCTTACCTTTACCGCAAGATGATCCCGGTCTTCCTGGAGTCGGGCGCCCGGGTCATCGCGCCGGACTGGCTGGGCTTCGGCCGCTCCGACAAGCCGGTGGCGGACGAGACCTACACATTCCATTTCCACCGCAACATGATGGTCGAGCTGGTCAGACGGCTGGACCTCCAGAACATCACCCTTGTCTGCCAGGACTGGGGTGGCCTGCTGGGCCTCACCCTGCCGCCTGACATGCCGGAGCGGTTCGAGCGCCTGATCGTGATGAACACGGCGATCGCGACGGGCGAGTCGCCCGGCAAGGGGTTCGATGCATGGAAAGCCTATAATGCGTCCCAGCCGGATATGGACATCGCGGCCCTGATGAAACGCGGCACGTCCGTCCTCTCGGATGCAGAGGCTGCGGCCTATGCCGCCCCCTTCCCCGACATCACCTACAAGGCGGGCGTACGCCGGTTCCCGGAACTGGTCATGGTCGCGCCCGGCATGGAAGGCGTGAAGACATCGCAGCGCGCGGCCGACTGGTGGGCCCAGGAATGGCAGGGCGAGACGTTCATGGCCGTGGGCGGCGCAGACCCGGTACTCGGCCCGCCGGCAATGGAGAAGCTGCGCGCGCAGATCCGGGGCTGCCCTGAACCGATGCTGATCGAGGAGGCCGGCCACTTCGTGCAGGAATGGGGAGAGCCCGTCGCGCGCGCCGCACTGAAAGCCTTCGGGGAGCTCTGATCATGCAGGACCTGATGAGTGCCTGGCAGGCCGATGTCGCAAGACAGCCCCAATGGGTCCAGCACTGGCTGGACATCATGGTCATTGTCCTGGGCGGCTTTTCCCTCGTGTTCAGCTTTGTCCGGGTTGAGGCGCGCTGGGTGCTGGCGGGCTTCCTGCTGGGTGCCGTCACCCTGCTGGGCCTCTACAGCCAGATTGGTTATTCGCGCCTGCTGGGCCTCGCCCATGTTATCTTCTGGACCCCCGTTCTGGTCTATCTGCTCCGGCGGCGCGCCCATTGGCGTGTGAAGGAAACCCTGTCCGGAAAGTGGATCGTGCTGGCCGTCATGATACTGACGGTCTCGCTCGCGTTCGATTATACGGATGTGATCCGCTGGGTATTCGGCGCGCGTTGATTCAATAGCTGCTCCGGCTGGCGGTCTGGCCTAGAATGGCCGACATGACCGATTCTCCCCTTCGCCCCGGTGCAGGCTGCGGCGCCGCAATCCTCGACGATCAGGGCCGCCTGCTTCTGATCCAGCGCCTGAAAGAACCCGAAGCCGGAGCCTGGGGCCTGCCCGGCGGCAAGATCGATTTCGGCGAACGGTCCGAAGACACGGCCCGGCGGGAAATCGAGGAGGAACTGGGCATCGTCATCGAACTGACGCGCCTTGCCTGTATCTCGGAAATCATTGACGGCGGTGACGGCCAGCACTGGGTGTCGCCGATCTACGAGGCCCGCATCGTTTCTGGAGCGCCGCGCATCATGGAACCCGAGAAGCATGGCGGCTGGGGATGGTTCAGCCGGGACGACCTGCCGGAACGCCTGACCACGCCAGCGATCACTTTCCTTGAAACAACTGCGAATGGGGCATGGCGGCCTGCCCTGAAGCAGTCTTTATAGGTTGCGCATGCGCTGGCTTCGCCGAATCGTATTCTGGCTGATCTTCCTGGATCTGGTCGCAACCGCCCTCTTCTGGGGCGCAAGCCGGTTTATGGATCAGTCTCGCTCGCTGACCGGCGGCACGGGCGTCGTCTTCTACACAGACAATAACAAGGATGCCGCCGCGCGGATCGCCAAGGCGGTGAACCTCCTGAAGGCCGGCAAGCTGGACCGGCTTTACATGGTGGGCGGTCACCGCCCGCAGGAAGGCTGGCTCGGCAGCCAGGAAATGGCGCTGATCGCCGCGCGCGGTTCCGGCCTTGGCGGGCGAATCTCGGCGGATGTGGAAAGCCGCGATACGATCTCGGGCCTGAAGAACCTTGCACGCGATGCCAAAACCAAGGCGCCCGGTGAAATCGTCTTTGTTTCCAACTGCATGCAGGTGATCCGGGCGAAGGTCATCTACAATGCCCAGCCTGACCACCAGTCACAGGTCAAAGGTGCCTGCCCGCCGGGCGATCTCAACCCGCTCGACATATGGCGGCGCGCCCACTACGAGGCCGGTGCCTGGATCCTGTATGCGATGCCTGCAGGCTGGCGGGATGCCGTGCTGGACCGGCTGCGGGGCGCCGACGAACCCGCAGAATAAATATTGTCCAAAATCGGCACATCCGCGCCTTTGGACGATCCGGGTGCGCCGCACCATGCAAATAAATCAAACAAGCGGTTTCGTAACAGGCACAAATGTTGCAAATTTTGCACGGGTGAGCCAAACGAGCGCACGAATTGCGCTGGGGAATTAGCACTAAAAGGCAGGAACAGAGGCTAAAATGAGCGATACTGTAGCGATCCTTGGAGAACTGGGGATTGAGCCCAAATCCGTCCGCAAAAACTGGAACGAGGCTCGTCTTTACGAGACGTCTGTTGCGACGGGCGAAGCACGTGTCGCTGATGGCGGCCCTCTCGTTGTAGAAACAGGACAACACACCGGTCGTTCCGCCAAGGACAAATTCACCGTCCGTGACGAAACAACGGAAAACACTGTGTGGTGGGATAACAATGCGGCCATGACGCCGGCCCAGTTCGACGCCCTGCTGGAAGACTTCAAAACCCACCTGGCCAGCAAGGATGTGTTCGCTCAGGAACTTTTCGGCGGCGCTGACCTGTCTCACCGCCTGCCGGTGACCGTAATCACCGAATACGCCTGGCACTCCCTCTTCATCCGTCACCTGCTGCGGATTCCGGAAGCCGGCGAATACGAGAACTTCGAGTCGCAATTCACCATCATCAACTGCCCGAGCTTCCGTGCCGATCCGGCGCGCCATGGCTGCCGCTCCGAAACCGTGATCGCGGTCAACTTTGCCAAGCGCATGGTCCTGATCGGCGGCACCTCCTATGCCGGCGAGACCAAGAAATCGGTCTTCACGGCACTCAACTATTACCTGCCGGCCAAGAATGTCATGCCGATGCACTGCTCGGTGAACACCTCGCCGGACGATGACGCGGCCATCTTCTTCGGCCTGTCGGGCACCGGCAAGACGACCCTGTCGGCCGATGCGAGCCGCATCCTGATCGGCGACGATGAGCATGGCTGGTCGGAAAACGGCCTCTTCAACTTTGAAGGCGGCTGCTACGCCAAAATGATCAAGCTGTCGGAAGAGGCAGAGCCGGAAATCTTCGCAACGACAAAGCAGTGGGGCACTGTCCTCGAAAACGTCGTGATGGATGCCGAAACCCGCGAACTGGACCTCGACGATGCGACGCTCGCCGAGAACTCCCGCGGCGCCTACCCGATCTCGGCCATTCCGAATGCGTCCCTGTCGGGCCGCTGCGGCCAGCCGAAAAACCTCATCATGCTGACGGCAGATGCCTTCGGCGTCTTGCCCCCGATCGCCAAACTGACCCCGGCCCAGGCGATGTACCACTTCCTGTCTGGCTACACCGCCAAGGTTGCCGGCACAGAGAAAGGCGTCACCGAACCGACGGCGACCTTCTCCACCTGCTTCGGCGGCCCGTTCATGCCGCGCCATCCATCCGAATACGGAAACCTGTTGCGCGAACTCATCGGCAAGTACGATGTGAACTGCTGGCTGGTCTCCACCGGCTGGACCGGCGGCCCGTACGGCACCGGCCATCGCATGCCGATCAAGGCCACCCGCGCCCTGCTGAACGCCGCTCTCGACGGCTCGCTGAACGATGTCGAGTTCCGCACGGACGACACCTTCGGCTTCCAGGTTCCGGTCGCCGTGCCGGGGGTCGATGCGAAAATCCTCGACCCGCGTTCGACCTGGGCCGACGGCGCTGCCTTTGACAAGCAGGCCGCCAAACTGGCCGACATGTTTGTGGAGAACTTCGCGAAGTTCGAAGCCTATGTGGACGATGCCGTGAAGGCCGCTGCACCGAAGGCCAAAGTCTCGGTCTGAGCCTGACCAACTTTATAAGATATTGAGCGCCGCCTGCCCTCAGGCGGCGCTTTTTTGCATTCCTGTCCCCCATTTACACCTCTCGCCAGCTTTATCGGGGTAAAAATTGCCGTGATTTCCTGCCGTTTACGCGAACGTCAGGGCTGGTGTTCCACCCGCTGGACCAGTAGGGTGCGCCGCAACAATCACTGCAGTCCTTGGAGGGAAATCCATGCGTGAAGCCGTTATCGTATCTTACGCCCGTACGGGCATGGCAAAAGCCAACCGCGGGAGTCTGAACGACACCCACGGCATCACCATGGCGGGTCACGCCATCAAGGGCGCCATCGAGCGCGCCGGCATCGAGCCGGGTGCGGTCGAAGACGTGTTCCTCGGCTCTGCTCAGCCGGAAGGCGCCACCGGACACAACGTTGCCCGCAACGCCGCGCTCTGGGCAGGTTGCCCGTCCACCACCTCCGGCGCGACCATCAACCGTTTCTGCTCGTCCGGCCTGCAGGCGATCGCGAATGCCGCGCACACCGTCATCAACGAAGGCGCCCCGGTCGCCATCGGCGGCGGTGTGGAATCGCTGTCGCTGGTTTCCCGCTCGGGTCACATGAACACCTTCCGCTACACGGAAGAGGAACTCATGAAGAAATGGCCGGCGATCTGGATGACCATGATCGAAACGGCCGAAATCGTTGCGGACCGCTATGGCGTCAGCCGCGAAGATCAGGACCGTTACTCCGCTGAATCCCAGAAGCGCACCGCCGCCTTCCAGGAATCCGGCAAGATGGCCGAAGAGATCGTCCCGCTGAAGACCCGCATGAAAATGGTCAACAAGGAAACCGGCGAAGAGACCTATCAGGACGTCGTCTGCGACCGTGACGAGTGTAACCGCCCGGGCACGACCTATGAGACCCTCGCTGGCCTGAAGCCGGTCTTCTCCGGCGGCATGGTCGTCAAGGAAGGCAAGTATGTGACCGCCGGTAACGCGTCGCAGCTGTCCGATGGCGCCGCTGCCGTGGTCGTCATGGAAGCGCAGGAAGCCAAAAAGCGCGGCCTGACCCCGATGGGCCGTTTCGTCGGCTTCAACGTCGCCGGTTGCGATCCGGACGAAATGGGCATCGGCCCGGTTTTCGCCGTGCCGCGCCTGCTGGAGCGCCATGGTCTGAAGGTTGACGACATCGACCTGTGGGAACTGAACGAAGCGTTCGCGTCGCAGTGCCTTTACAGCCGTGACCGTCTGGGCATCGACCCGGAGAAGTACAACGTCAATGGCGGCTCGATCTCCATCGGCCACCCGTTCGGCATGACCGGCGCACGCTGCACCGGCTCCCTGCTGATGGAAGGCAAGCGCCGCGGCGCCAAGTGGGGCGTTGTCACCATGTGTATCGGTGGCGGCATGGGCGGCGCTGGCCTGTTCGAAATCTACAGCTAAGATTTCAAAGACTTTTTTCGAAAGGCCCCGGCGAACACCGGGGCCTTTTTTAATGTCACATTTCTGTCATGCAAAGTGATGTGACCTGCCGCAAATCACATATATCTCCCCCGAACTTATGTCGGTCGTGGAGAGATTCCCCTTGGCGTTTCCGCCCTCCCCCAAATCCATTTTCGCCAGCTGCCTGAGCCTCGCCGTACTCGGTTTCCTGCCCCTGCCAGCCATGGCGGAAGACTGGGAAACGGAGATCTTCGGCCGTGCACAGTATGACTATACCGGATCAGAGGGTGACCAATCCGGCTTTGCCCATGACCGTGGCAGGATCCGGACGGCCCGTCTCGGACTGGACCTCAAACGCGGCGGCACAAAGGTCCGACTGGAAGTCGCACGTAACCTGTCCGGCGAGGCGGAACTCACCGACGCCTATGTGAAGCAGGCGCTCGGGCACTCGGGCTGGTCTGTCCGCGCCGGACAGTTCAAGACCCGGAACTCGCTTGATGAGCAGACATCGGGCCGCTTCACATCCTTCTTCGAACGCGCGGCTTTTACCGATGCGTTCGCCTTCGACCGGCGCGCCGGTGTGCAGCTGGAAAGCAATGGCAAGCGCCACTCCGTTTATGCCGGTCTGTTTGCGGGCAACATCAATGACACCGCGTTCTCCGGCACGCATGCCGCGGCCTTCCGCTATGTCTTCACGCCGGTGCTGACAGAGACCGAACTGCTGCACCTGGGTGTATCGCTGCGGTGGCGCGAGGCCGACGATCAAGGATTCCGGTACAGCCAGCGCCCCTTTTCCCGCGATACCGATCCGATCCTGTCCACGCCGCGCTTTGCCCGCGAAGACCTGTTCGCCGGTATCGAGGCCGCGACCATCCGCGGCCCCGCCTGGCTGGCGGCGGAAGCCGGTGTGATGGAGGCGGGCCACGGCCCGGCGGGCGAGGCGGTCTTCACGGGCGGCTATCTCGAAGCCGGTTATGTACTTGGCGGCCACCGCACCTATGAACACAGCAAGTTCGACCGGCCGAAGGTGTACCGCCCGGTAACGGAGGGCGGCACCGGCGCGCTGGTCCTGGCCGTGCGCGCAGACTGGCTGGACATGACCGACAGCCCTGCCGATGGCGGGCGGATGGACACAATCGCCCTCGCTGCGGACTGGTACGCCACCTCCCACATCCATGCCGGGATCAATCTCTACCGGATCGAGGCCGATTTCGGAGCCTCTCCTGCAGGGCTCTCGCCGGACTTTGCCGCCTATATCCTTGATGGCGGCCGGTCTGAAGACGTCACCGGATTGGGCGTGCGGTTCCAGATCGACTTCTGACGTACCGGCCTGAAAACATTGTATTTGATAGAGTTTCTTATCGCTCACCTTAGTTTCGGCTCGGGGCATTCGCTGTTAGGCGGAGCGAAAGCCCGGAAGGAACTGCCCTCATGATCCGCACTCTGCTTGCCACCACGGCCCTGCTGACCCTTGCCAGCGCGTGTAGCCCGTCCGGCGGAGAACCAGCCGAGCCGGCGGACGCGGCCGCCACGAACGGTGACCTCGCCGCCCTGCCTGAAGACGCGACCGGTTTCATCACCGCCAACCCGCTGCCGCTGGCAGACGATGGCAGCATCCGCAGTGATGATTATGGCCGCCCGTATGAATATGCCCTGCTGGGGAAACAGCTGCCACACTTCACCGGCACGATGCTGGATGGCACGGAGTTCGATTCCGCCGACCTGAACCAATGGACCGTGATCGATGTCTGGGGCCTGTGGTGCAGCGACTGCCTGGCTGACGGACCGTACGCCGCAGCCCTCGCGACCGCCATCGACCAGGATCCGGACCTCGACTTCCTGTCGATCCACGTCCCGGCCAGCGCCGCCCGTACCACGCCGGAAGAACTCTACAAGAAGTATGGCTCCATCGAGGCTTATTTCGATGAGAAAGGTTTTGAGTTCCCGGTCGTCCTCGACATGGATACGAGCCTTCGCAGCGCACTGAAAATCAGTTGGACACCGTCCTACCTTCTCGTCTCGCCGGACGGTGTGGTGAAGGGCTATCGCAGCGAATTCTCGGCCGCGAAGGGCGAGCCGGTGAAGGACTTCCTGAAAGACGTCGCCCGCGTGAAGGCCGGACAGTAGGAAATCCCGTTCCGGGGCAGCGCGCGTTGGCCTGGAAGGACACAACCCGGCGTCGCGCCTGGCCCAATCCGGTACCACTTGCCGATGCAGGCATCAGGAATGGCGTTTCCTGGGCTGAATCTACATGCAGCATTTGAACAATCTGCCTGCACGGGCTAACTGATAGGCTCCGGACAGGGAAACGGGAGACGCCCCGGAATGCTTCATCCTTCGACCAAACGCCTGATCGACAAGCTCGGCGAGATGACCCGCAAGCAGCGGGTCAGCTGGGAAGAGAGCGACAATGACTCGGTGAAACACGACACCGAAGGCTATCGCGTCACCATCACGGCGGCGCCGCATGCCCTGCTGCTGACGGACACGCAGGGGCGCGAAATAGAGACCTGCGCGCCGGAAGATTTCACGGGCGAAACCGATGTGGACGGGCGGCCCTATGCGGACTTCATCGAAGACCTGTACCGCGAAGCCCACCGCCACGCCCGGGGCGCCGAGAAGGCCATCTCCGCCCTGCTGAGCAGCCTGGACGAGGCGGATGCAGACGATAGCGATGAGGCGGCGGAGCCTGAACCGGAGACGCCTCTGGCAACCGCGGAAAGCTTCGACCATCCGGAAGATGAAGGCGACGAGTCCTACCCGCTGGAAGACCATGAATTGCCTGAACCCGAATATGAGGGTCAGGCCGAAATGCAGGCGGCGATCGCCACCATGGCCGATCAGATGCGTGGCACTGTAGAGGCAGACGCGCATCCGGAAACGGCCGCGGCAGCAGAGCCCGAACCTGAACCGGTTGTCGAGCCACCTGCCATGCCGGTGGCCTCTGAAGACCCGGTGGAGATGACCGCGCCGGAACCTGAGCCGGAGCCTGAACAGGCGCCTGTGCCGGAAACCGAGCCTTACACCCCGTTTGCCGGATCCGGGGACACAGCCCGCCCCTATGCCGTCGCGGCCGAATTCGCCGCGCCTGCCGAGCCGGAACCGCCAGCATTCGTGGCAGAGACCGACCCGGTCTCAGACGCCCTCACCAGCCCCGCCGCACCGGAAGAAGCGCCAGCCGCCCTGGAACCTTTCAGTGATGAAGCGCATGTCTGGGAGTCCATTCGCAATGCAGGCGCGCAGGCTGAGCCCGAGTCCGAACCGGCACCAGAGCCCCAGCCGGAGCCTGAACCGGTAAGCGCCGCAGAACCGGAACCGCCAGCCCAGGACGCCGCCCCGGCGACCGCCCGCCCCGGCCCGGTCTTCGGCTCCGGCATGTTCAGCGATCTCAGCCACTACCGCGCCCAGACGCCCGCCCCGGAGGCCGAAGCGGAGCCTGAACCCGAAGCCGTGGCTGACGCCGCCCCTGCCCCGGAACCCTTTGCAGAGCCGCCGCAGGAACCGGCACTGGAGCCCGCCGCCGAAGACGAGGCAGAGACGGTTATCGAAGCCGCCCCCGAGCCCTCACCGGAACCTGCGCCTGACCATGCCCCGGCGTTCGCGCCGGAAGACCCGGCGCCGCAGCGAAGCTTCAGCCTGTCGGGCATCACGTCCGGTTTCGGGCTCGGCTCGACCCATTCCCCGGCGCGTCCGCAACAGGACACGCAAGTGGCCAGCCCCGCGCCAGGCGAGCGCAGGATCATCGACGGAACGGTGGACCTGCCGGACACCCAGCCGGAACCGGAAGTGGAGACGGCTGCTGAAGCGGAATGGCGCATGGAGCAGGATGAAGATTTCGGCTTCACGCCCGAAGACCTGAAGCCAGGTATCCCGGCATCGCCCCTGCCTGCGGCAAGCGAGGCCGCGCCGGAACCGCCTGCGCAGGAGACACAGCCAGAGGCGTCCGAGGCCGGCCAGGAACCGGCTCCGCCGCACCGCCCGTCCCGGCGCTTCAACCCCTGGAACTGAAGAAACCCGTCCGCCTTCGGATCAACCGCGCCAGAAGCGGCGGGTCAGCACCACGAAGACCACGACGAATTCCAGCCGCCCGAGCAGCATGTTGATCGTGCAGACCCAGGTGGCGAAGTCTGAAAAGTCCTGGAAGGTGCCGGACGGGCCGTTGATCGGGCCAAGGCCGGGGCCGACATTCGACAGGGTCGTCGCCGCGCCGGAAATGGCGGTCATCGCATCCAGCCCGTCGAGGCCGAGCAGCGCCGCCGAGATCAGGAAGGTCGCAAAGTAAAGGAACATGAAGACCATCACCGACTGGAGCGTGTCTTCGTCGACGGTCTTGCCGCCATATTTGATCGGCGAGCGGCGATGCGGCTGCACCATGCGCTGCGAATAGGCGAGCATCGCCTTGGAGGCGATCTCCAGCCGGAACATTTTCAGTCCGCATGCCGCAGACCCGGCACATCCGCCGACAAAGGTCGCACCCAGCACGATGGCCATGACCGGCGTGCCCCAGGTGTCGTAAGGCGCCGAGGCATAGCCCGTGCCGGTCATCACCGAGATGATGTTGAACAGGGCTTCCTTGAAGCCGTGGAAAACGTGATTGAAGATCGGCGGGTCCACCACCGCCTCGTGATAGATCACGATGATGCTGGCCAGGCCAAGCGCGATCAAGGCATAGAGGCGCGGCTGCGGGTCGCTCAGCATCGGCCGGATCCGCCCCTGCAGCAGCAGCATCGCCAGCAGGCTGAATGGCAGGCCGGCCACGAACATGAAGAAGGTCGCCGCATAGGCCGCCGGCGTGTCGTTGAAATAGCCGAAGGACGCATCATGGGTGGAGTATCCGCCCGCCGACATGGTGGTCATGGCGTGGCAGATGGCGTCGAACCAGGTCATGCCGCAGAGATAATAGACCAGCGCGCAGGTCAGCGAGATGATCAGATAGGTCAGGCCCAGATAGGTCGCGATGTCGGTCACGCGCGGCAGGAACTTGCCGGACCGGTCGGAGTTTTCCAGCTGGAACAGCTGCATCCCGCCGACGCGCAGCTGCGGCAGGATGGCGATGGCCGTCACGATAATGCCGATGCCGCCGAACCACTGGATGATCGACCGCCACAGCAGCAGGCCGCGCGGCAGGGAGTCGAGCCCCGTCATCACGGTCGCGCCTGTCGTTGTCAGGCCGGACACGCTTTCGAACATGGCGTCGGTGAAACTCATCCCCGAGGCGATGAAGGGAATGGCGGCCACCGCCGGCAGGGCCGTCCAGACCAGCACGGTCAGCAGGAAGCCTTCGCGCTGGCCGGTGCGCTGCACCTCGCCGCGCGAGAGGACCCAGAGACAGGTGCCGATAAACACGGCCCCGAAGGACGATACCGAGAAAACATAGGCTTCCGGGCGCTTGTCCGCCCAGTCGATCAGCGCGCATGGCAGCATCGCCACGCCCAGAAGCACGGTCATAATGCCGATGGCAAGAAGTAGCGGGCGCAGCTGCATGTCAGTCGGTAACCATAGCGGGGAAAAGCTGCGAAGACGTCAACGCGGCCTGCCGGCGAGAGCCGATGCCAGCACCGGGGCCGCCATAAGGCGCAGATTCGTCAGGAATAATCGGGTCATCAGCCAAGTGTCCGGACAGCAAGCAGACCCTACGTCGCCTGCATAAACTGCGCCAGTGAAGACTGCATCTGCCGTCCGGACGGGCAGCTGAGATTGACCGAAGGGAAAGCGGTCTCTAAAGCCGGGCCCAATCGTTACATTTGTACCTGTTTGCAGCCCGGAAGCCCCATGTTCGACCACCCCTCCTTCGACGCCCATGAAGGCGTCCACATGTTCCATGACGCCGCCAGCGGCCTGCGCGCCATCATCGCCGTCCATTCCACGGCCCGCGGCCCGGCGGCGGGCGGCTGCCGGATGTGGGACTATGACAGCGGCGAAGCCATGCTGAAGGACGCCCTGCGCCTCAGCCAGGGCATGAGCTACAAGAACGCCATGGCCGACATTCCGCTGGGCGGCGGCAAGTCCGTGATCTGGGGCAATGCCCGGACAGACAAGTCGCCGGAATTGTTCCGCGCCTTCGGCCGCGCCGTGAACAGCCTGCAGGGCCAGTACACCACGGCAGAAGATGTCGGCGTCAGCGTGGCCGACATGGAGATCGTGCGGGAGGAAACGCCTTATGTCGCCGGGCTCGACAAGGGTGAAGCCGCCTCGGGCGACCCGTCTCCGGTCACCGCCAAGGGCATTTTCCTCGGCCTCGTCGAAACCGCAAAGCGGGCACTCGGCACGGGCGACCTCACCGGCAAGACGGTCGCGGTCCAGGGCGTCGGCCATGTCGGCGCCTATCTTTGCGACCATCTGGCAAAGGCTGGCGCGGACCTCATCATCACCGACATTGACCAGGCGGCGCTGGAAGCGGTCGCCACCCGGACAGGCGCACGGATCGTGGCCCCGGATGCCATCTACGATGTCGAGGCTGATATCTTCGCGCCCTGCGCCCTCGGCGCTGTCGTGAATGAGCAGACGCTGGACCGGTTCAGATTCAAGGCGATCGCCGGCGGGGCCAACAACCAGCTGATCGTGCCGGAAATGGGCGAGCTGCTGCGGCGCAAGGGCATCCTCTACGCCCCGGACTATGTCATCAATGGCGGCGGCATCATCAATGTCGCAGCCGAAATGTCCGGCAATTATTCCCGTGAATGGGTCGAGGCCAAGCTGGCCCGGCTTGTCGAGACGCTGGGTGAAGTGCTCGACGAGGCGCTCTCGAAGGATACGCCGACCAATGTCGTGGCCGACCGGATCGCGCGCGAACGGATCACCGCGGCTAAGTAGAATCCCTTGCACAATTACACGTCCGGCGTGTTAGACGTTGTGTCCTGACAGCCTCCTTCCCGGGGGCGAAAGGATGCAGGAGGACACCCATGTCCGTCGTCGCCATGCTGGAAGGGTCGGACTCCGCCGACCGTGCTTCAACACAGACCGCGCTCGGGATCGCCCGGCGCCTGGACGTGCCGGTCCGCGGCGTTTGCGCCCTGCCCGACCCGTCTGCCACCCTGATCGTGATGTCGACCCCGGAAGCGACAGGCCTCGCCGCCAACGCAACCCGAGACATCTCGGCCATGCAGGATGAAGTCATTGCCCGCGCCAGGGCGACGTTCGAGGACGTGACCAACGGTGCGAGCCTGCCTTGCGACTTCTCCCATATCGTCGATGTCGCCGAGCGCGCCGGAGCCAATGCCGCCACGCTGGCCGATGCAGTCGTATTTCCGCACAGCGTGCAGAAAGCGGCTGACCCGCTCAGCCTGTCGTTTGAGTATGTCCTGATGGAAGCCCGCCTGCCGGTGGTCATGGCCGGGTCGCAGCCGCTGAGCGATGGCCCCGTGATTGTCGCCTGGGACGGATCGAACGGTGCGGCCCGGGCCGTGCGGTTCCACCTGCCCATCGTCAAGGCGTTCGGCGAAGTGATCATCGCGCAGAACGAGTCCGACCTCGGCAAGGATCAGCCGCGCGACGCGTCCAGCCCGGCCGCGCTGGAGACATGGCTCGACTCCCATAATGTGAAACACAAGCGCATGCCGATCGAAGGCCAGGTGGCCAGCGGCCTCCTGTCCCTTGCCAAGGGCAGCGGCGCTTCGATCATCGTCGCGGGGGCCTATGGCCACTCCCGCATCGGCGAGCGGCTGTTCGGCGGCACCACCCAGCGCCTGCTGGATGCCGAAGAAGCACCGGCCCTCGCGCTTGCCCGCTGACTATGGCCAGCTAATCCTGGCACGCTAACCCGGAGAAGAAGATGACTCTGAAACGCATCACCCTGCAGCTCGCCCGCAATCCCGGCATCACCGAGGGCGACGCCCGCATCGGCTATTTCATCGTCGCGCCGCTGACCGGTGACGGCCACCTCGATGTGGATGCCTGGCGGGAACACAAGAAAGAATGCCGGGTCACCCGCTTCCACCCCGATCCGGACGAGCATGCCACGGGCCTGCTGACCCATCGCGGCAATCAGTGGAAATTCCACTATGACGAAGACGATGAAGGCGATGACGAAGCCGGCTACCGGCTGGGCGATCACGTCTTCAAGGAAGGCGAATACATCACCGTGGCGAGCCATGGCGAAACCCCGCTGACCTACAAGATCACGGACATTTCTGACGTCTGATACCAGCGACCCCGCGTCAGGGTAGACAGACCTCTCAATCGCGCTCAAACTGCAGTCGTTGTGCCAATACTTGGCGCGTGAGGGAGGAATCCATGTTGAAGCAAGCGACGGCTTTGGCCGTTATCATGACATTGGCTGCATGCAGCGGTACGGGCAAGCCGGCTGAAGAGACCGCGGCGGCGGCACCGGACGCGCAGGCGACGGAAACGGCTGGCCGTACGGCTGGTTACAATCCGGACCGCAACGCCTATTTCGGCGACCTTCACATCCACACCCGCTCCAGCTTCGACGCTTACATCTTCAACGTGCGCCGCACGGCTGATGACGCCTATCGCTTTGCCCTCGGCGAAACGATCCAGCACCCGTCCGGCTTCGACATGACCATCGCCGGCGGCCCGCTCGACTTCTACACCGTGACCGACCATGCCGAATATCTCGGTATCCTGCCGGCCATGGACACGCCCGGAACGAAGCTGTCCGAACTGCCGCGCGCCAAGGATATGTTCTCCACCGATCCGGACAAGATCGTCGCTGCCTTCCAGGGCGTCGGCGCGTCCGTGCGCACCGGCAAACCGATCGAGGACATGTATGATCTCGACACGATCAATTCGGTCTGGCTGCAGAATGTCGCGGCAGCGGACAAGTACAACCAGCCCGGCAAGTTCACGACCTTTGCCGCCTATGAATTCACCTCGGTGACCACGCCGGACGAGAATGGCGGCTTTGGCGGCGGCAACCTGCACCGTAACGTCTTCTTCAAGGGCAAGGCGCCGGTGCGCGCTTTCTCCACGCTCGATTCCACCAATCCGGAAGACCTGTGGGACTGGATGGATGCCCAGCGGGAAGCCGGCATGGAAGTCATCTCGATCCCGCACAACTCCAATGTGTCCGATGGCCAGATGTTCCGCCTGGAAACATATAATGGCGAGCCGATGGACACGGCTTATGCCGAGCAGCGCATGCGTAACGAGCCGCTGGTCGAGGTGACGCAGGTGAAGGGCACCAGCGAGACCCACCCGGATCTTTCGCCGAACGACGAGTGGGCCAATTTCGAAATCTACGACCAGCTTCTGGGCGCCTATGTCGTCGGCGCGACGAACGGCTCCTATGTCCGCGAGGCCTATCGTAACGGGCTGAAGCTGCAGGAAGAAAAGGGCTTCGATCCGTTCCACTTCGGACTTGTCGCCGCGTCTGACAGCCATGTGGCCGGCGGCTCCTATTCCGAGGAAGACTACTGGTCCAAGATCGGCATCGTCGACGGCACGCCGGTGGCGCGCGGCTCGGTTCCCTTCCCCGGCACGACCGGCTGGGCCGACCAGCCCGAAGACAATCCGGTCGTCAAGAACGCCACCAACTGGTTCTCCCGCTGGAGCGCCAGCGGCCTGACCGGCGTCTGGGCGGAAGAGAACACGCGCGAAGCCATCTTTGACGCCTTCCGCCGCAAGGAAACCTTCGCAACGACCGGCCCGCGCATGAAGGTCCGCTTCTTCGGTGGCTTCGGCTATGACGAAGCCATGCTGTCCTCGGCGAATCTGTCTCACGAAGCCTATGAAGGCGGCGTGCCGATGGGCGGCGACCTGGTCGGCACGGGTGAGGCACCGGCCTTCATCGCCTGGGCCCAGCGCGACCCGAATGGTGGCACGCTGCAACGTTTGCAGGTGGTGAAAGTCACCAGCGACGGCGAGGAAGTCATCGATGTCGCCTGCGACAATGGCACGCCAGACCCATCGACCCGCCGCTGCACCGACAATGGCGCGACCGTGGACATGGCCAGCTGCACGCCGGAAAATGAAGGCGCCAGCGAACTGAAAGTCCTGTGGACGGACCCGGATTTCGACCCGGCCCGCCGCGCGACCTATTATGTCCGTGTGCTGGAGAATCCGTCCTGCCGCTGGTCGACCTGGGAAGCCCTGCGCAATGGCACCCCGCCCCGGCCGGATGTGCCTGAGACGATTCAGGAACGAGCCTACACATCGCCGATCTGGTACATTCCGGGCGGCTGACGCGACAGGAAGACAATTTGACCGACAATACCGAACAGGTGCGCCGCTGGCCTGTGCTGCTGCGTGAGCCATTGGTGCACTTCATTCTTGCGGCTCTGGCCGTGTTCATCGGCTGGCATTTCGTCTCGTCCGGACGGGCGGATGAAGCGCGGACGATACGGGTCTCCAGCGCAGACCTCGAACGCCTGGCTTCCATCTATACGGCGGAGTCGGGCAGCCTGCCTGCGGGCGAGGACATGGTGGCCATGGTCAATGACTATGTCCGCGATGAGGCCCTTGCCCGGGAAGCCAGACGCCTCGGGCTCGATGAGGGCGACACAATCGTCACAAGACGGCTGGCCCAGAAGATGACCTTCATGGTCGCCGACCTCGCCCGGACGGAGACGCCGGACGATGCTGTGTTGCGCGACTGGTACGAGACCCATGCCGACAGGTTTACCGAGCCGCAGACGATCACCTTCCGGCATGTCTTCTTCAGCGAAGATGTCCGCGGCAAGGCAGCGACGGCCGATGCCGAGGCGGCGCTGGAAAGCCTGAACGCCGGCGGCGACTGGCGCGAGACAGGCGACCCGTTCATGCTGCAACGCGCCTATGGCGATCTGCCACTGCGCGAAGTCGTGCGCCTCTTCGGCGGTGAGTTTGCGCAGGCGCTTGCGGCGACACCGGCCTCTGACCAATGGACTGGCCCTGTACGCTCCGCGCTGGGTATCCATCTGGTGCAGGTCAGCGCCAATAACCCGCTCCGGCTCCCCCCTTTCGAAGACGTGAAACCGGATGTGCTGGCGGACTGGCAGGACGAGACCCGCCGCGAAGCGAACGAGAAGGCGATCCAGGACATCATCGCCCGCTACAAGGTCGAGGTCGAAGGCATCAATGCCGAATAGGGCCGCAATTTTGCGCTGGCTGGCGGTTTGTTTCACCGGGCTTTCCATCTGGCTGATGGCGGCTGCGCCTGCGGCGGCGCATGAAGTCCGCCCGGCCTATCTGGAAGTGATCGAAACGGCCCCCGGCACATATGACGTGACCTGGAAACAGCCGGTGCTGGACGGCCGCCGCCTGAAGATCGACCCGGTTTTCCCGGAAGCCTGCGCGCGCGAAGGCGAATATGTCGCCTCGCCCGGCGGCACGCTGGTACAGCGCTGGACCACGCATTGCGACCTCAGACAGGGCGAGATTCGGATCGACGGACTGGAACGTACGCTGACAGATGCCTTCGTACGGATCGACCGGCTCGAAGGGGATGACATCGGCGCGGTCTTGCGCCCGGCAACGCCCGTCCTTGACCTGACCGTACCGACCGGTGCGCCGGTGGCCACCTATTTCCGGATCGGGGTTGAGCACATCATTTTCGGGTGGGACCACCTTCTCTTTGTGCTGGGCATGGTGCTGCTGGTGCGCCCGCGCCAGCTGCTGCTGACGCTGACAGCCTTCACAGTGGCGCACTCGATTACGCTGGCCGCAGCAACGCTGGGCGGCATCACCCTGCCTGGGCCGCCGGTAGAAATCACCATCGCGATGAGCATCGCCCTGCTGGGGGCCGAGGCGATGCACCGTATCAAGGGCTGGAACACGCTTAGCCAGCGCATCCCCTGGGCCATCGCATTCGGCTTCGGCCTGATCCACGGCTTCGGCTTTGCCGGCGCGCTGGCGGAGATCGGCCTGCCCAAGGACGCCGAAGCCATGGCGCTGCTGCTGTTCAATGTCGGCGTTGAGGCCGGTCAGATCCTCTTCGTCAGCGTGCTTCTGGCGGGGGCGTTCATCGTCCACCGTCTGGCGGCGAAGCGCATGGTGGCGCTACGGGCCGTGCTGGCCTATTTCATCGGCTTCATGGGCAGCTACTGGGCCATCGAACGGATCGCCGGCGCTTTTTTCGGCATCTGAGCGGCTAGAAGCCCAGCGCCTTCCACAACATGCGCGCGGCCACCACGGCCAGCAGGATGGCGAACATCCGGCGCAGGCGCGCGGCATCCAGCTTGTGCGCCAGAGACGCCCCGACCGGGGCCATGGTGACGGTAAACAGCGAGATCAGCGCAAAGGCCGCAAGGTTCACATGGCCGAGCGAGAATGGCGGCAGCCCCTCCCGTCCCCAGCCAATGACAATGGCGGTGATCGCCGAAGGAAGGCCGATGGCCACGCCCCAGCCGGCTGCGGTCGCCACGGCCTGATGGATCGGCCGGCCATACAGCGTCATGAGGCTGACCCCGAACGTGCCCCCGCCGATCCCCATCAGGGCAGACAGCGCGCCGACAGCCATGCCGAGCACACTCCTCAGCGGCCCCTTCGGCATGTCGTCAGCCAGGCGCCATGTCGGGCGGCCGAAGAACAGCTGCGCCGACAGGACAAAGGCCAGCGAACCGAAAATGCCGAGCAGCGCCCGTTTGGACAGGAAGCCGGTCAGCGACATGCCCGCCAGCGCGCCCAGCATGATCCAGGGCGCCCAGCCCCGGATGATCGACCAGTCGACGGCGCCATGGCTGTTATGGGCGCTGACGCTGCGCGCCGAGGTGAGGATGATCGTCGCCAGCGAGGTCGATACGGCCACATGCATCGCCGTCTCGCCATAGCCCATGGCATCGAACAGGAAGTACAGGACCGGCACGATGATCGCCCCGCCGCCGATGCCGAACAGGCCTGCGGCCAGACCGGCGGCAGCCCCCGCCAGCGCCAATGCCACCAGCAACGGACCATACTGAACGGCCAGTTCCATCATGTTTTTTCCTCCCGCATGGCCCGCCAGAGGTGTCGCAGCCCCGGGTGACGGCTATTTTTCCATGCACGCTGTTTGCACGACCCGGCAGGCCAAGGCCAGCTTGAAACGCTGCGTTCTGTTGCAGACGCTACGCAGTACCGGCTCAGAAAAGGCCAGCGCGCGCGACAAGTCTTACCAGATACTTGCACCGCATAAGGAATTTCCTCCGCGTTCTTAGCCCGAAAGAAACGTTAATCGCCCATAACCTATCCCGGGTGTGTGCAATCGGGACAAGCTCATGTTGAACAAGCTGACCTCTTGGAAAGAAAATCGCGACGGCAATGTTGCGATCATTCTGGCGATCGCCATCGTGCCGATTCTTGTTCTGGTCGGCATCGCAATCGACCTGCAGAATACCAATACGAGCCGCCAGTTCATCCAGTACACAATGGACAATGCCGTGATTGCCGGTTCGCGGGAAATGCAGGCAGGCAAGTCCAAGGCCGAAATCAACACCTACATCAACAACTTCGTCGACGGTGTGGTGAAGGCCAAGAATTACGCCATCGCCTGCAAGCCGGTCGAAGTGGCCTACTCGGAAGACAGCCAGGACATCAACGCAACGATCAAGTGCCAGCAGGAAACCACGCTGACTGAACTGATCGGCTATCACTATCTGGACTTCACCGTCACGTCCGGCTCCACCTACGGGATCGGGAAGGTCGACGTGTCCTTCGTTTTCGACATCTCGGGCTCGATGGGCTGGAGCGGCAAGATGGACGCCCTGAAGGACGCAGCGGAGGATGCTGTCGACGTGCTTCTGCCAACGGGCGAAGCGGCCGATATGGGCGATGTGCGTATCTCAATGGTGTCCTATTCGGACTATCTGGATGCTGGCGCCTATTTCCAGAAGGTCACCAACAAAAGCCCGACGCGGACCTATTCGGCCACCTATACGACAACCGAACGTGTTTGCGTTAAGTGGAAACGCAACGGTCGTTGCCGACGCTACGAATACCAGGACGTCGAGCGCACGACGACCAAGAAAATCACCAATACGTGCGTGAAAGAACGCCGCGGGTCCGAGACCTATACGGATGAAAAACCAGGGCCGTTCGCATGGATTGAAGCTGTGGATGCCGAGTATGACTCGTACCGCGACCGCTGGAACGTCGCCAGCTGCAACCCGATCGGCCCTCTTCCGCTGACGGATGACCGGCGCGACCTCAAAAATTATATCGGCAACCTGAATGCCAATGGCGGCACCGCCGGCCATATCGGCATCGCCTGGGGCTGGTATGCGATCTCCCCGGAATGGGATAGTGTCTGGCCGTCGGCCTCCGATCCGCTCGAATATGACGAGCCGGATTCGGCCAAGGCCATGATCATCATGACCGATGGTGACTTCCTGAACTGGCACAATAACGGCGAAGGCAGTTCCTTCGACCAGGCCAAGAAGCTGTGCGACAATATCAAGAAAGATGACGTGCGGGTGTATACCGTGGCCTTCCAGGCACCGAACCAGGGTAAGCAGATCCTCGAATACTGCGCATCGGGCACAGAGTTCGCGTTCAAGGCGGAAAGCGCCGACGAACTGACCGACGCCTATACCAAGATTGCCCAGTCGATCTCGGACCTGCGCATTACCTACTGATCCGGCAATTGGCGGGGCCGCTCAACCGAGCGACAGCCCCGCCAGTTCCCCCTCTTCCCGCCAGCTTTTCAGAATGGCGAAGTACGGATCCGGCCCTGCGCCATAGGACGCATCCTGACGGCTCCGGTCCCCCGGCTTGCCTTCATTGTTGTAGTAGCCTGGCGTGCACTCTTCGAGAAACTTCTGACGCAGCATCGCCTTCTCGATGATCGTGTCGACCCAGGCCTGCTCGGCCTCCCCGGTCAGCTCGAACCGCCCGGCCTGACGCGCCTTGGTCTCTGCCAGCGTATAGCCGATCTGTACGGCCTGTTCGGCCAGCAGGTGTGGATAGTTCGCTGTGAACCCGGCCTGTCCCGGCCCCATCACGAACAGATTGGGGAATCCGTGCACGAACATGCCATGCAGGCTGCGCATGCCCTCCCCCCAGGCCTCGGCCAGAGACACGCCCTGCTTGCCGACAGGATTGTATCCGGCCCGGCGGGTGTAATCGGTGCCCACCTCGAACCCGGTCGCATAGATCAGGCAGTCGACCTTGTATTCCTTGCCCTTCACGACCACGCCGTGTTCGGTGATGGCATCGACACCCTGGCCTTCGGAATCCACCAGCGTGACATTCTCCCGGTTGAACGCCGCAAGATAGTCGTCGTGGAAACAGGGCCGTTTGCAGAATTGCCGGTACCAGGGCTTCAGGGCCTCGGCCGTCGCAGGATCTTTCACGATCTCGTCGACCCGACCGCGCACCTGCTCCATCTTCTTGAAGTCGGCGAGCTCTGCCAGCTCTGACAATTTTTCTGGCGACAAGTCCTTGTTGCCTTCCTGCGTCGCAATGTGCAGCAGGTTGCGGATAATGTCCGTCCACCCATCCTGCACCATGTCGACCGGTGCAAACCCGCCGGAGACGAGCGTATTGAAATTCTCCATCCGCGCCTTCTGCCAGCCGGGCTGAAGGCTTTTCACCCATTCATCATCCGTTGGCCGGTCGCCGCGATAGTCCACCGAGGATGGCGTGCGCTGGAACACGTAGAGGTGCTTTGCCCCGCGGGCGAGATGCGGCACGCACTGCACAGCCGTCGCGCCCGTTCCGATGATGCCAACCACCTTGTCGGAGAGCTTGTCGAGGCCGCCGGAACAATCACCGCCGGTATAATCATAGTCCCAGCGGCTGGTATGGAAGGAATGGCCCTTGAAGCTCTCGACGCCCGGAATGCCGGGGAGTTTCGGCCGGTTCAGCGGGCCATTGGACATGACCACATACTGCGCCGTGAAGTCATCGCCGCGATTTGTCAGCACCTGCCAGGCGTTCTTGTCCTCAACCCAGTTGAGGCCCGTAATCTCCGTCCCCAGAAGGGCATTGCGGTAGAGGTCGTAGTGCCGCGCAATCCGGCGCGAATGTTCCAGGATCTCCGGCGCACGGGAGTATTTCTCCACCGGCATGTAGCCGGTCTCTTCCAGCATCGGCAGGTAGATATAGCTCTCGATGTCACAGGCCGCGCCGGGATAACGGTTCCAGTACCAGGTGCCGCCGAAATCGCCGCCCTTCTCCACCATGCGGATATCTTCAAACCCGGCCTCGCGCAGCTTCCCAGCGGCCAGAAGCCCGCCAAAACCGCCACCGATAACGCAGACTTCCACATGGTCCGTCACCGGATCGCGGGGCTCGAAGTCGCAATAAGGGTCATCGATATAGTGGGCGAAGTCGCCCGCCATGTTCACATACTGGTCGTTGCCTTCGGCGCGCAGGCGCTTGTCGCGTTCGGCGCGATACTTGTCGCGCAAGGCGTCCGGATCAAACGCCTCAGGCCGTGCATCATCTGCCATGGCCGCTTCCTCCTGATGTTTCCTCGTCCGGATCTTTTGCCCGGCTGGGGCCAGTTTACCGGAACCCGGCCGCCTGAAACAGGCTGACCCAACGCCAACCCGGGGCAGAAAACGCCAAGGCCCTGCCAATACCCCGCAAGACCGGTTACTTGCCTGCTTGACGGAATGCGGCGCGGCAGCGAAGGCTCCCGCGCATGCGCCTGCCTCATCCGATCATTCTTGTCTGCCTGGCCGTCCTGTGCGGCTGCACGCTCGACGCCACGATGAAGGGTGTCACGCTGGGCGGGACAGGCGTGATCACGGCGACGGCCTGGCGCTACATCCTGGCATCCCTGATCATGGTCAGCCTGTTCGTGGCGGCGCGCCGCCCGATGCCGGGGCGAAAGGCCATCCGTTTCCACACTTTGCGCTCCATCGCGCAAGTCCTGTCATCTGTGACCTTCTTCTACGCGCTGACCCAGATCACGCTCGCCGAAGCGGTGGTAATGGGCTTTACCGCCGCGCTGATGATCGCGCCGATTGCCCGCGTCCTGCTGGGCGAGCGGATGAGCCCGGTCACGGTCGGCGCCTCGCTGGTCGGCTTTGTGGGCGCCGCGATTGCCATTTCCGGTGAACCTGCCAGCGCCCCGGTTGGCGGCACCCGCCTTTATGGCATTGCGGCCATGCTGGTCTCTGCCGTCGGCTATGCGCTCAATATCGTCCTGTTGCGGATGCGCACAAAGGAAGAGGACGCGCTGACGCTGGTCACCTTCATGAACGTGCTGCCAGCCCTCTTCCTCATCCCCTTCCTGCCCTTTGCCGGGCCGCTGCCGGAGACCAATGCGTGGCCGCTGCTGGCGGGAGCAGGTGTCGCTGCCGTGGGGATCTGGTCGTTCATGACGCTCGCCTATGCCCGCGCGAGGGCGCAGACGCTGGCGCCGTTCGAATATACGGGGCTGATCTGGTCGTCCCTGCTCGGCTATGCCTTCTTTCAGGAGATTCCGAGCCTGCGCCTCTATGGCGGCGCGGCGATCATCATCCTCGCCTGCCTGGTCGTGGCATTCGAAACCCATTTCACCGCCCGCCGGGAAGCCCGCGCTGCGGCTGCCGAAATCGCGCCCTGACGCCTACCAGACGCCGGCGTTCTTGAGCGCCGTGTCGAGGTCGGGCGGAATGTCGAGCGCTGCTTCGCCGGATTTCAGGTCGCGCGGGGCGTCTTCCGGCTTCAGGTAGCGCCAGCCCTGGAAGGGACGCTTGGCCTGCGCATAGGTGCGCACCAGCTCCGGATCGAAGACAAGGGCGCACATGTCCCGGCCCTCGGAATCCTGTTCCTGCCGGATATCGACGATCCGCTGGCGCACACGGATTGCGCCTTTGACGACCCAGTAGATCGACCCGCCGCGCAGGATCTCCTCTGCCCGTTTCGGGAACATGCGCGTGAAGTGCATTGGATTCGGGGCGGTTTTCAGGAAGCGCGCCTGCCATCTGGCGATGTCATCGACATCTTCGGAGCCCACGCTGAGTTTCACCATGTGAATCGTCATGGGCCCAGTCTAGCGCGCCCCCGCGCGGAGGCCAAAGCCGCTACTGTATCAGCTGGGCGGATTCGAATTCCTGCTGGGCTTCATTGCTGGCGAAGAAGAATTCGGCGTTCACGATATTGGCCGAATAGCGCCGGTCGATCGTGCGGAAGGCCGCGCGCGCCTGCAGGTCGATCGAGAAACCGGAGACATAGCTCATGCCCCAGCGCGGCTCTGTCCGGATGAAATAGGACTGGTCGTAGCGGGTCAGCGTGCCGCCCTCAGGGCCGGAGACCGGGTGCGGCAGCGTGTAGTCGATGCGCAGGAAGCGCTCGCCCACAGGGTCCAGCCAAGCCGTCGCGGCGAGGCGCTGGGCGGCCCAGACGTCAAACTCCCCGTCATTGCTGGAGGGACGGTGATGGAAGGAGACTTTCCAGGCCGCGCCCTTGTCGTCCACAGTCACCTGCGGGCCGAGACTGGCGCGCAGATCGTCCGGGAAGAGGCGCCCGTCCGGGGCGGCCTCGTTCGCCCATTCTGCAGCAACTGTGTCGAGTTCCTCATCCTCGCCGTCCCAGGCCAGCGCTGTCCAGCGGTCCCGGCCCTTCTTGCGCGGATCGAAGCGATAGACCCGGCGGGCGTGGGAGGACTGGAGCTCGACCGTGAAGGCGGCGCGCAGCGTGGTCGGCGCCTCCGTCGCTTCCAGCGCGGCGTTCATCGGGCCCGATCCTGTGGCCAGTGTGAAGGTGAGCAACCAGGCGAGAAACATGACGGCGAAGCAATCCTCCAGGCAGGGTTAGGCCCGGATTACGGCATCACTACGGCGGACGAAGCCGGACCAAACCATGACCAGGGCGGATCACAGCATGCGCCAGCAATGATTTACGTGAGTTGAACAGGACCGCGGCCGGACTGCGCCGGAGCTCTCCGGACCGGGCCGGTCAGTCCTTGTCGGCGTCCTTGATCGGCACGCCGTAAAGTTCCAGCCGGTGATCGACCAGACGGAAGCCGAGCCGTTTCGCGATCAGTTCCTGCAGCTCCTCGATTTCCTCGGAGTGGAACTCGACCACTTCGCCGGTGCGCACATTGATCAGGTGATCATGGTGCTCGTCCGGCACTTCCTCATAGCGGGCCCGGCCATCGCGGAAATCGTGCGCCTGGATGATGCCGGCATCTTCGAACAGTTTTACGGTCCGGTAGACCGTGGCCAGCGAGATGGAGGCGTCCTGGGCATTGGCCCGGCGGTGCAGTTCTTCGGCGTCGGGGTGGTCCGTCGCGGTCGAGAGAACGCGGGCAATCACGCGACGGGGCTCCGTCATGCGGAGACCCTTCTCAACGCAGAGTTTTTCGAGTCGATCCATGTTACGTATTTGCCCTTAGCGCGACGGTAAGTCCAGTTTCAGTTGGTCGTTCCTGATAACAGTGTCAACTGCGGCCAGCCGTGCGAGGCGGGCAAGTTCGGCCTCCAGCCGGGCGTCCCGGGCTCCGGTCCAGACGACGCCCGGTTCCGGCCAGACCTGTTCCAGCGTCAGCGTTCCGGCCGCCCGGTCGGCTTTCACCTCCACCCGGCCGACCATCCGGTCCCCTTCCAGAAGCGGATAGACATAATAGCCCCAGCGGCGTTTGGCCGCCGGGACGAAGATCTCGATCCGGTAATCGAAGCCGAACAGGCGCTGCAGGCGGGTACGGTCGCGGATGACCGGATCGAACGGGTTCAGGATCCGCAGGCGCGAGGTCGGCGCCGGGGCGGCATCCAGCCGGGCCTCGATGTCTTCCGGGGCAAGGGCAGCCGTCCATTTGCCGTCCGCGCCTTCGATTCGCACCGGCACCAGATGCTTCTGGCGGCGCGCCCAGTCTTTCACCTCGGCGAGATCGGCCGCATCCCAGAAGCGCTGGATGTCCCCTTCCGTGCCGAAGGCCAGCCGGGCGAGTGCCTCGCGGCAGAGCCAGTCCACCTGTTCATGGTCCGGCGGCTCATCTTCCCGGTGATGACCGGGAATGACCCGTTCAGTGAGGTCGTAGAATTTGGTGAAATTCTCCCGGTGCGAGGTCGAGAGCTCGCCAGCGTACCACATGTAATCGAGCGCCAGCTTGTGCGGCGGGCGGCGCCACATCTCGCGCGGGCCTTTGACTTTTGTGTCGAACGCCTTGGTGCTGAGCGGGCCTTCTTCGCGGATGCGCTCCACCAGGTGCGCCCGGCCACCCTCGTCCAGCATGCCGCGATGCCATTCCCAGCCGCGAACTTTCGCCTCCAGCCGGCGGAACTGGCGGCGCCAATTGGGATAGAACTCCATCGGAATGACCGAGGCATCATGGGTGAAATGCTCGAAGACGCCGCGATCCTTGCGCATCAGCCGGTCGAGCATGGGTTCGCGATAATTCTGGTTGCGCGACCAGAGGATGTGATGGTGCGCGCGGGAGACGACACGGATTGAATCGAGCTGGACGAAACCGAGGCCGCGGATCATGGCGGCCAGGTCCAGCTGCCCGGTCGGGGTTGCCGACAGGCCCTGCGCGTCCAGCCAGAGACGCCGTGCATCCCGGTTGCGGATTTCGAGCGGTGCCCGGCTCATATTTGTCTCACTCAAACAGTTTCAGCTGGCCACCATCGGGGTAAACACCTTCCCGCGCCAGCAAGGCTTTCTTGGTGAGCATACCACCCGGCGCGGAAAATCCACCCAGCCAGCCATTGGCGCCCAACACCCGGTGGCACGGCACGATCACCGGCCAGGAGTTGCGCCCCATGGCCATGCCGATGGCCTGCGCCCCGTTCGGCCGGCCGATCCGGGCGGCAAGTTCGCCATAGGTGACGGTCTGTCCCCAGCCGACCTCGCGCAGCGCCTCATAGGCGGCGCGCTCGAACGCCGAATGCCGTTTCATGTCCAGCCGCAAACCGTCAAAGCCGGTGGGCCGGCCGGACAGGAAAGTCTTCAGATCTGCAATGACCTCAGCGATTTCCGGCGGCACGTCCGCCAGCTTCACTTTCTTCGCACCCTGACGGGTCAGGCGGGCGAGGCTGCCTTCAGGGTCCCCGGGCAATTGCACGCCGGTCACCCCCGCCTCGGTCCAGGCGAGGCCGCAGCGGCCGATCGCGGTCCTGAACTCGAATGCCCACTCCTCCAGCATATAGAGGACGATCGCCAGTTTGAGGCGCGAGTCCATCCCTGCCCGGACCAAATCGCAATCAGGTGAGGTGTTTTGCAAAGAAATCGAGCGTCCGGCTCCAGGCGAGCGTCGCCGCCGCTTCGTCGTAGCGGGACGTCGTATCATTGTGGAAGCCATGGTTCACGCCCTCATAGAGGTAGACCTCGTATGGCTTGCCCGCGGCATTGAGCGCGTCCTGATAGTTTGGCCAGCCCGCATTGACCCTGTCGTCCAGTCCGGCGAGGTGGATCTGCAGCGGCACTTCCAGCTTCGCGGCATCCTCCGCACTCGGCCAGCCGCCATAATACGGCACCGAACAGGAGAGCCAGGGCTGTCTGACCGCCATCAGATTGGTGATCGCCCCGCCGAAACAGAAGCCCGTTATGCCGACCTTGCCATTCGTTGCTTCATGGTCGCGCAGGAATTCCGCCCCGGCCATGAAATCAGCCAGCATTTTCGCGCTGTCGCGCTGGGCCTGCAGGGCGCGGCCGTCATCGTCATTGCCGGGATAACCGCCCAGCGGATAGAGCGCATCCGGGGCAAAGACGACATAACCGGCCTTCGCGGCGCGGCGGGCGACATCCTTGATATACGGGTTGAGCCCCCGGTTCTCATGCACGACCAGCACGCCGGGACGGACAGCGCCGCTCGCCGGGCGTACGAGATAGCCGGCCATCTCGCCTGCCCCATCGGGGGAGGTGTAGGTGACCATTTCGGCATCCAGCTCGCCGTCGCTCTCGGACGTCTGCTGTTTCGAATAATCGGGCATGACGCAGGCCGCGAGCGAGGCAACGCTTAGTCCGCCAACGGCATACTTTCCGAGCCCCTCGAAAAAGCCCCGCCGGGACAGATGGCCATGGCAATACTCATCGTACAGGTCGAAAACGCCCTGAGGGATATCTGCCGGTTTGATGTCTTCTGCCATTGCGTATCCTCCTGCTGCTCAGGCGATCGTAGCGCAGCTGGGGAATTTGGATAGAGCGAAGGGATCACTTCTGTGTGGGGTCAGAGCCCCATATTCCGCGACATCAGTACAGCATCGACCGGGACATCCCGCCCGGTTGTGTAGTAGCGCGGGCGGCGGCCGTCCTCTGTAAAACCAAAGTTGCGATAGAGCGCGCGGGCGGGCGCATTGTCCTCGGCCACGTCCAGCGTGATACGGGAGACGCCCCGCTCGCCCAGCCGGTTGATGAGCGCGCCGATCAGAGTCGCGGCGAGCCCTTGGCGGCGCTGGTCCGGGTCCGTCGCGACGGTGAGAATGTCGCTTTCCCCGGCAATGGTCTGCGCCATGACGAAGGCCACGAGGTCTCCGCCCAGTTCCACTCCCAGTGTCAGGACGGATGTATCCAGCAGCAAGCCTCGGAACGACATCGCGCTCCACGGGTCGTCGAAGCAGCGCATGTGCAGCTGGCTCATACGCCCCGCATCGTCTGCGCGCAGGACGAGCACCGGATGGGTCACTTGCGCGGCTCCGGCAGGGTGGCATCCGGATCACGGGCATAGACCGGGGACGGAGGATGCGCCGCCGGATCGAACTGCCCGCCCTTGATGGCGGCAGTGATGGCGGAGGGCCGCAGCGGGCGCAGGTCGAGCTTGTCTTTCAGGTCGCCCAGCGCATCGGCATTGTCCATGAAGATCGGCGCATGGAAGCCTTCCAGCATGGGCAGCAGCTGTTCGAGGCGCAGTTCCAGCACGTCGGCAATCCCCTGCCCCTCGCTGATGCCCTGGATCCACCAGGTCTGGTCCGGCGGGCGTTTCTGCCCGGCAAGGCAGCCCATGACCGTGCCTTCCATGCCGGCGGGGATCGCGGCCTCAAGGCTGGTCACGCCGATACAGGGCGCGCCCGTCACCAGCGACAGGCCGCGTGCATAGGCAACGCCGATGCGTATGCCCGTGAAGCTGCCGGGGCCGGTGACGACGGCGATCCGGTCCACCTGCTCTAGCGTCACGCCTTGTTCGTCCAGCAGGCGCTGGACAAGAGCGGGCAGATGCTTGTCCTGGCCACGCGCCATCACCTCACGCGCATCGGCAAGGATCTCGCCATCGCGCACGAGCGCCACGTCCATGGCGGTAAAAGCGGTGTTCAGCCCCAGAACCAGCATCGTCTTGCCCGCCTAGAGAACGCGGCAGGCCTCGTCGAAGGACAGGCGCGGCGAACGGTCGAAGATGGTCGTGCGGTCGCCATGGCCGATATTGCAGATGAAGTTGGCTTTCCAGTTCTTCATCTCGCCATCCTGGCTTTCGAAGAACTCCTTGTTCACCGCGTCCATGTCGAAGCCGGACATCGGACCGCAATCAAGGCCGAGGGACCGGGCGGCCAGCATCAGGTAAGCGCCCTGCAGCGTCCCGTTCCGGAAGGCGGTCTCTTCCTTGATATGATGGAACCAGTCCTTCGCTTCCGGCGCATGCGGGAAGAGTTTCGGGATCTTCTCGTGGAACTCCATGTCATAGGCGATGATCACCGTCCACGGAGCTTTTTGCGTCTTCTCACGATTGCCTTCCGACATCAGCGGCACAAGGCGCGCCTTGCCTTCTTCGGAACTGACGAAAACAAACCGCGCCGGGGAGTTGTTGGCGCTGGTCGGACCGAGCTTTGCCAGGTCATACACCGCGCGGATCAGCACTTCCGGCACATCTTCCTCGCGCCAGCCATTATAGGAGCGCGCGTCGCGGAAGATCACATCCAGCGCATGGTCGTTCACGGGGTGGGCCATCGGGGTAGTCCTTTTGCTTTTGGGGAGATGCGGCCGGTCTTCACGCGGGCCGTCAAGAGGTCAGATCGCGCTCAGAGCACGGCCTCAACGGCCGTCACTTCCGGCACATAGGTCTTCAGCATGTTCTCGATGCCCTGCTTCAGCGTCATGGTCGATGACGGACAGCCGGCACAGGCGCCGCGCATGGAGAGGTGAACGATGCCGGTGTCCGGTTCGAAGCGGTGGAAGATGATGTCGCCGCCGTCCTGCGCAACAGCCGGGCGGACGCGCGTCTCGATCAGCTCACGGATTTCCTCGACGATTTCGGCCGCTTCGCCTTCATAGGTCACATCGGCTTCGGCAGAGGCGGACGGTTCGGCGCCCTCCTCCACGACCGGAAGGCCGGCCATGTAATGGTCCATGATCGCGGCCAGAACCATCGGCTTCACATGCCGCCAGTCCTTGTCTTCGGCCTTGTTGATGGACACGAAGTCATTGCCGAGGAAGACACGCTCAACCCCGTCGACCTGGAACAGGGCGCGGGCCAGAAGGCTGATGCGGGCGCTCGCCACGTCCGGGAAATCGAACGGGCCGCGGTCACCTGCCACTTCATGTCCCGGCAGGAATTTGATCGTGTCGGGGTTGGGAGTCGGTTCGGTCTGGATGAACATCGCCGCCTGCCCTTTCTGTCTAAAGCTTCACCTGTGCCACAGATGGCGCGGGCGGGCGGACGTATCAAGGGCTGAACGGTTAAGCGGCTGGACTTACTGGGCCGCGCCGGCAACGGCCGGATCGAGCTGGGCCACTTCTTCCTCGGACGGCGGCAGCGGCTGTTCCAGACGTTCGGCCAGCTCTTCCGAGGTACGCTGGGCATCGCGCAGGAAGAAGCCGAGGCTGGCGAGGTGGTTGGCCATGATGGCGCCGTCGCCCTTCTGGTTGGAGACGACCAGCGGGCGGATCTTCGCCGCGCGGGTCCAGGCGGCTTCGGCCTTGTCATAGGCAGCCATGGTGGCGGTATCGGTCAGGCTGTCGCGATCTGCCCGGCGGGCGGCCTTCAGCATCTGCAGGGCGATGTGAGCACGGGCCTTTGCGGCATAGAAGACGCGGATGTCCTGTTTCGACGCGGGCCAGCCGGTCGGTTCCTGATAGATCTGGGTGGAGAGGTCATCCTGGTCGGCAATGGCCCAGCCGGCAAACATGCGGGCTTCCTCAGCGGCCAGAACCCGGCGGTCGGCCACTTTGACCAGGCCGCGGCTGGCGCGCGAATCGAACCGGTTCAGCGCTTCGGCGGCGGCGGTCATGCGGGGGCGCATGTCTTCGCCCGGGATACCATCCAGAAGGCGAGAGGCAGCGATGAGGTCTGCATCCGGCTCGCCATTCTCGTCCGGCACGGCGGCAGCCGCCATGCGGGTAAATTCGGAAAGGCCGTCGGCGGTCGCTTCCTGCCAGGCCGGCATGGCGGTCAGGCGGGCCTGGGGATGCCAGTTCGGCTTGTCGTCGGCCCAGCCCTTCCCTTCCAGCTCGCGCGCAATCTTGGTGATGGCGATGCCAGCTTCCGGAAAGGCCCATGTCTGGCCGTCGGCGAAGACGATGTCGGAATCATCGATCTTGTGGGACATCACCACAGAGAACGGATAGGCGCCGACAAGCGCGAAGAGCAGGCTCAGCTTGAAAAGGAAAATCGTGCGGCGCCAGAAGCCGCGGAAGAAATCCATGATCGGGTGAGGCTCAGCCTCGTCCAGTTCACGCAGGTGCTCTTCGGACACCTCGTTGGGATCTGGTCCCTCTTCAAGATAGGCAGCGTGCAAGCGGCTGTCGAAGGCCATACTCTACAAATCCCCGGCTCTGGCGCGGTGTTGCTTCCAGATCACTATGCTTCCAATTGTGGCATTTTAACAGGTCATTAACTGTTAAATGTCCGCAACCTGCAGGGTTTGCACGCAAAAGCCGCGCCAGAAACGCCGGAGATGTTGATTTTAAAGGCAGACCGGGGCTGTCCGCAGTCGGATCAAGCGACTCAGTCGCCGAGTCCCTTAACCTCTGCGCTGGTTACCACGGTCTGCGAAGTGCCATCCGAATCACGGAATTCGAGGGACAGATCGACCGTGTCGCCCTCGGCGATGTCCGGGTCGACGCCGAACAGCATGAGGTGATTGCCACCGCGCTGAAGCACGATGGGATCGCCCTCGGATGCGGTGAAGCTGTCGACCTGGCGCATCTGCATGACGCCGTCTTCCATCGTCATCGTGTGCAGCTCGACCCGGTCGGCAATATCGGTCGAGGCTCCGACCAGCTCTACCGGCGCGCCGGTGACATAGGCCATCAGGCCACCACCCGCGACATCACGGCCCGCGGCCGGCTTGATGACGAAGGCATCCTTCACTTCAATCACGGACTCGCCAGTGGGGGTTTCGGCCGGGCCGGAACAAGCAGCGAGCAGCACGGCAGCAGCGGGAATGAGAGCGCGGAACAGCATGGAGCACATCCTTTCAGAACTGATGAGCAAGTCGTAACCCGGCCGCCGGACGGGTCAATGTGCCGGAATGGCACGCCCGCCTGTCAGCCAGGTATTCAGGTCGAGGCCTCAGGGCCGCCAGTAACCAACGGCGCGGCGCACCTCTTCCATGATCGGCGCGGCGATGGCGTCGGCCCGCTCTGCCCCATCCTTCAGGATCGCGTCGATACCGGATTGGTCTGCGAGGATGTCGCGATAGCGCTGGGTGATCGGCGCCAGATGGTCGACCATCACATCGGCCAGCGCCGGCTTGAACACGCCGAAGCCCTTGCCGCCATATTCGGCCAGCACCTGCTCGGTCGTCAGCCCGCTCACGGCGGAATAGATGCCGACGAGGTTCTCGACTTCCGGACGCCCTTTCAGGCCTTCCACTTCGGACGGCATGTCGCCTTCCAGATCGGTCTTGGCCTTCTTGATCTTCTTCGCGATCAGGTCGGCATCGTCGACCAGGTTGATGCGCGACAGATCTGACGGGTCAGACTTGGACATCTTCTTGGTGCCGTCCTTCAGGCTCATGATCCGCGCGCCGGGGCCTTTGATCAGCGGTTCGGGCAGCGGGAAGAAGCCCGGTACATCGTATTCGCGGTTGAAGCGGTCAGCGATGTCGCGACTGAGTTCGAGGTGCTGCTTCTGGTCCTCGCCCACGGGCACGTGCGTCGCCTTGTAAGCCAGGATGTCAGCGGCCTGCAGGACCGGATAGGTAAAGAGGCCCACGGAAGCGCGCTCGGCATCCTTGCCGGCCTTGTCCTTGAACTGGGTCATCCGCTCGACCCAGCCCATGCGGGCAACGCAGTTGAACACCCAAGCCAGCTCGGCATGGGCCGGTACCGACGACTGGGCGTAGACGATCGATGTCTTCGGGTCGATGCCGCACGCGATGAAGGCCGCCGCGATCTGGCGGGTCTGGTCGGCCAGCACACCTTTCTCGACCGGCATGGTGATGGCGTGCATGTCGACGACCGAATAGACACAGTCCCAGCCGTCATTCTGGAGGTCGACGAACTTCTTCAGCGCGCCGAGATAATTGCCGAGGTGGAGGTTACCGGTCGGCTGGATTCCAGAGAAGACCCGCTGGGGGCCGGTGTATTCGGATGTGTTCGTGTCAGTCATGCGCAAGCGCTGTAGCCGATTTACCTAGCGGCGCAAGGCCCCCGTGATGTCGCGGGGCCGGATCGCGCCGGTCAGGAAGGCCGCAACCGCGTAAATCAGGCCGCCTGCGAGGATCACAATTGCAGCAGCCAGCGCCCGCGAGTCGATGATATTGTCCCGCAGCCACTGGAAATTGTGGACCATGAACCAGACAGACCCGGCCATCAGGCCGCTGGCGATCAGGGCGCGCACCGTGCGCGACACGAGGACTGGCCCCGGCCTGTACCAGCCGCGGGCCGCCAGCGTAGTCGCCAGCAACAGCGCGTTCACCCAGGCCGCCACGGAGGTCGCGATGGCAAGGCCGATAAAGCCAAGCTGTCCCTGACGGCTGAGCCAGAAGAAAAGGCCCGCCCCCAACACGATATTGATAACCACAGACGTCAGCGCAAAACGCATCGGCGTCTTCGTGTCTTCCCGCGCGAAATAGGCCGGTGCCAGCACCTTGATCAGCACGAAGGCCGGCACACCCCAGGCATAGTGGAACAGCGCCCCGCCGGAGGCTTCGGCATCCGACTGAAGGAATGCCCCGCGCACGAAGAAGGCCTCAATCAGGAAGACCGGCGCGACCAGCAATGCGGCCGCCGCCGGAAGCGTCAGCGCCATGGCGAGGCCAATTCCCTCGTCCATCGTCGCCTGCCCGCCCGCATGGTCTTCGCTGCGCGCGGCGCGGCTGAGGCGCGGCAGGATGGCGACACCTACGGCCACACCCACAAGACCGAGCGGCAGCTGATAAAGCCGGTCGGCGGTGTAGAGCCACGACTTGGCGGCCTGTTCGAAACTGGCGAGCGACTGGCTGACGATGATGTTGATCTGCGTACCCGACGCCGCGATCGTGCCCGGCACCGCCAGCGCCATGACTTTCCTTACGGCCGGCGTGATGCGCGGCCAGCCAATCAGGCTGAGGCGCACTTTCTGGCGGCGGACGCCCCACCAGAGCAGCGCCACCTGCAGCACGCCGGCGATCAGCACGGCGACCGCCGCGGCCTTGGAGACGACCTCCGGCACGTTCGAAACCAGCGCTGCCGGGATGAGGCAGAGGTTCAGCAGCGTCGGCACGCCGGATGAGAGGATAAACCGCTGGCCGGAATTCAGCACGCCTGAGAGCAGCGCCGCCAGCGCCATACAGGTGAGGTATGGCATGGTGATCCGTGTCAGGAGCACGGCCAGATTGTAGTGGACATGGTCGTCGGCCTGCCCGCCATGGATGACCAGCAGCACCCAGGGCATGAAGATCTGCGCGAGAATGGTCAGCGCGGCGGTAAAGGCGAAGAGGACGCGCATCGCCTCCTGCGCCACGGCCTGCGCGGCCTCCGGCCCTTCAGCCTCCAGCGTGCGGGCATAGGTCGGCACGAAGGCGGACGCGAAGGCCCCTTCCGCGAAGATGCGGCGGAACAGGTTCGGGAATTGCTGCGCCGTCACCCAGGCATCGTTGATGGGCCCGGCACCGAGCTTGGCCACCAGCAGAATATCCCGCGCAAAGCCGAGGATACGGCTGCCCAGTGTCAGCGAGGATTGCACCAGGGTGTTGCGGGCGATGCTCATGGGGCCTGTCGTGCCGGGGTTCTCAGAAACTGTCTACGGCCCGCGACCGGCGCAGCTTCCGGGCCGGCGTGTGCGGGGCATCCGGTTCATGGCGGCCCAATACGTCAAGAAGCTGTTCCCGCAGGGATTCTTTCAGGGCAGCATCCTGTTCCAGTTTCTGGCCGTCTTCTGTCTGCACATAGAAGGCATCGAACATGCGCTCACCGAACGAGCCGACATGCGCCGAATGGATCGAGACACCGGCATCGGCCAGACAGTTCGCCACATCATAGAGCAGCGCCGGACGGTCGCGTCCAGCAATGTCGATCACCGTATGATCGGCCGAGAGGTCGTCGCGGATCTGCACCGACGGATGCACCAGGAAGGCGGCCTGGCGCCGGCCCATCCGCTCGCGCACGGTGATGTCGCCCGGCTCACCGACCAGCACCTTGCGCAGGGCCACTTCCAGCCGCTGCAGGCGGGCCGGGTCGTCCTTGCCGAACGGCTTGTCCTGAATGTCGTGCAGCATGAACACGTCGATGATGCCGCCCTCGCGGCTGGTATAGACCTGCGCAGCGATGATGTTGGCACCATTGTGCGCGATGGTCCCGGCGAGGTCTGCGAACAGGCCCGGCCGGTCTGCACCGGAGACGAACAGCGCCATCGCGCCGCCCTCCAGCGACAGGCGGTGATGGACCTGATCGCCGCCGCCGTTCAGGGCCTGCGCATGCCAGGCGAGGTCTTCGACGTCAAAGCCGGTCCAGTAGGCCGTTTCCATTTCGAGCATCAGCGCCGGAACCGTACCGAGCCGGTCGACCAGTTCCTGCTGGCGGCGTTCGGCGCGGGCTTCGAGTTCGGCCTGCACGCCAGCCTCGTCCGTCCGGCCACCGCGCAGTGCGGCCGCGGTATTGTGGTAAAGGTCGGTCAGCAGCTGGCCCTTCCAGGCGTTCCATACGCCGGGGCCGACAGCCTTGATGTCGGCAATCGTCAGAATGTAGAGCAGCCGCAGCCGCTCCAGAGAGCCGACCATTTCGGTGAATTTGGTCACGGTACGCGGATCGGAAATGTCCCGTTTCTGCGCCGTCTCGCTCATTTCCAGATGGTGACCGACGAGCCAGGCGACGAGTTCGGTCTCGTCTTCCGAGAGGCCCAAACGCTCACACGCCCTGCGGGCGGTCTTCATGCCGGCGATCTGCTGGTCGCCCTTCCCCTTGCCGGTGTCGTGCAGCAGCATGGCGAGGTAGAGCGCGCGGCGGTTTTCGATCAGGTCGAACAGTTCGCCGACCAGCTTGATCGGCTGTTTGTCGCGGCCATGCTCCATCTCTGCAATCGCTTCAACGGCGCGGATCGTGTGCTCATCCACCGTATAGTGGTGGTACATGTTGAACTGCGTCTGCGCGACGATGCCGCCGAATTCCGGAATGGCGCGGCCCAGAATGCCCGCCTCGTTCATCCGGCGCAGGATCAGGCCCGGATCGTCGCCGCCAAGAATGGCATCCAGGATCAGCGCCTGCGCCTCCGGCTTCTCCCGCACCCGTTCGTTCAGGGCACGGAGGGCCCGCGTCAGCAGGCTCAGCGCATAGGGGTGAATGTCCTTGCCTTCATTCCGCGCCACGATGAAGAGGCGCAGCATGTTCAGCGGATCGGCCCGCATCGCCTTGTCGTCATCGACACTGACGCGGCCATTGTCCAGGATGAAGCCCGGCGTATCCAGTTCGACCGGCCCGCGCACCGGCAGGAAGCGGCGCAGGCCTTCCGGCTTTTTCTTCTGGTCGGCTTCCAGCTTCGCCGCGAGGATCCGCGTCAGGCCGCCGACATCCTTGGTGACGAGGAAATAGCGCTTCATGAAGCGCTCCACACCCTGCTGGCCGCGCCGGTCGCGATAGCCCATACGGGCCGCGATCTCCGGCTGCAGGTCGAAGCTGAGACGCTCCTCCGCCCGGCCGGTCACAAAGTGCAGGTGGCAGCGTACCGTCCACAGGAACCGCGCGGCGCGGATGAAGACGGTGTATTCATGCTCGGTGAACGGCCCGGCCTTCATCACCTCTTCCAGCGTCACGCCGCCATAGATCTGTTTGGAAATCCAGTAGAGGGTCTGCAGGTCGCGCAGGCCGCCCTTGCCTTCCTTCAGGTTCGGTTCGACCACATAGCGTGCATCGCCCTGCCGGGCGTGGCGGGCATCCCGCTCGGCCAGCTTGTCGGCGATGAACTGCGCGTCGCGGCCCTTCACGGCGCCCTCATGGAAGGCCTCCACCATTTCGTCGGCCAGCGCCTCGTCGCCGCAGATATAGCGCGCATCCAGCAGGCTGGTCTTGATGGTGACATCTTCCAGCGCCATCTTCACGCAGTCGCTCGGTGTACGGAATGCATTGCCGACTTTCAGCCCCATGTCCCACAGGGCGTAGAGCATGTATTCCACCACGCTCTCGGTGTGCGGGCTCACCTTGTAGGCACGCAGGAACAAAAGGTCCGTATCCGAGGACGGCCCCATCACGCCGCGGCCATAGCCGCCGGTCGCCATGATGGTGATCCGCTCGGCCTCTGTCGGGTTGCGGGCGCGGTGCACGTGCGTCGTAGTGAAGTCGTAGAGGGCGCTGATCACCTCGTCCTGCACGGCGGAGAGCAGCCGCGCGGTGTCCAGCCCGTCGGCGCCCTGTTGCAGGCGTTCCTGCGCGATCATGCGGCCGCGAAACATCGCCCCGTGCAGGAGATCCAGCGCGGCTTTACGCGCAGATTGCGGGTCTCCGAAATTGTCCTGCGCCGCGGCCGTCAGCTTCACGCGCAGGGCGCGGCCATCGATGATGTTGGAGATACGCCATTTCCCCGGCCGGCGCAGAAGCGGGCTGCGGGTTTCGAGGAGCGTCGGGGCCTTGCTGGGCGGTAGGGTCATGGGGGCTGTCTATAGCAGGTTCCGGGGCGGGTTCTATGTACCCTTTTCCACACGAACCGGCAGGATGCGGGACTTCTTCACCACGCCATAGGCGAAACTGGTCTCGATCGAGGCGATTCCGGGCAGTTTCTGGATCGTGTGGCGCACCAGCTGCTCATAATCATCGAGACTGCGGGCAACGATTCGCAGCTCATAATCGGCCCCGCCGGTCATCAGGTAACAGTCGAGAATCGCGTCGGTTTCCGCGATTTTCTTCTCGAAGGCCTGTACGTTTTCCTGCGAATGATTGGCGAGGCGGATGCGCACCAGGCAGGTGATGGGATAGCCGCAGGCCTTCTGGTCGACGAGGGCGGTATAGCCCTGGATCACGCCGGCGGCCTCCAGATTGCGCACGCGGCGCAGGCAGGGCGACGGCGAGAGGCCCACTTCCTCGGCCAGTTCGAGGTTGGTGAGGCGTCCATCGCGCTGCAGGGCGCGGATAATTCTGGCATCTATGGCATCCATAAGCGCCACTATTGGCATATTATGCCAATTTACAAGCATTATACGACGCAGTTCGGCACCTTTCGCCCACATTCCCATGGTAAAATCACCCTCAAAGATGGAGAGTCCCATGGCATTCGATGCATCCCGCCCGCTTGGCCCTGCCACCCGCGCCATTCACCATGGCTATGACCCGGCTAAAAACGACTATGCGCTGACTCCGCCGGTGCATCTGACGTCTACGTTTGCTTTCCCGGATGCGCAGACCGGCGGCGCACTGTTTGCCGGCGAAGCGGAAGGCCACATCTACTCCCGCATCTCGAACCCGACCGTCGCCCTGCTGGAGGATCGCATCGCCAGCCTCGAAGGCGCCGAAGCCGGCCTCGCCACCGCCAGCGGCATGGGCGCGATCAGCTCCCTCATGTGGACCCTGCTGGCCCCCGGCGACGAGATCATCACCGACCAGACGCTCTATGGCTGCACCTTCGCCTTCATGCGCGATGGCCTCTCGCGCTTCGGCGTGAAGATCACCCATGTCGACCTGCGCGACCCGGAGAACCTCTCCGCCGCGATCAGCGACAAGACGCGCATCGTCTATTTCGAGACCCCGGCCAATCCGAACATGCGGCTGGTCGACATCCGCGAAACCTCCCGCATCGCCCACGCCCATGACGCGCTTGTGGTGGTGGACAACACCTACGCCTCTCCCCTGCTGACGCGGCCGATTTCGCTCGGCGCGGACTTCGTCGTCCACTCGGCCACCAAATATCTCGGCGGGCACGGCGACCTTGTGGCGGGCATGGTGCTCGGCCGGGCGGAGGCGATCAAGGACGTCCGCATGATCGGCGTGAAGGACATGACCGGCTCTGTTATGGCGCCGTTCAATGCCATGCTGGTGATGCGTGGACTGAAGACCCTTCAGCTGCGCATGGCGCGCCATTGCGAGAGCGGGCAGAAAGTGGCGGAATGGCTGGAAGCCCAGCCGGGCGTGGACACTGTCCACTATCCGGGCCTGCCCAGCCATCCGCAGCATGAGCTGGCGAAGCGCCAGATGGATGGCTTCGGCGGCATGATCGCGTTCGAACTCGCCGGTGGTTACGAGGCGGGTATCGAGATGATGAACCGGCTGCAGCTGATCCGCCGCGCTGTCAGCCTCGGCGATGCCGAAACGCTGATCCAGCACCCGGCCAGCATGACCCACTCGACCTATACCGAAGAAGAACGCCTCGAGCATGGCATCAGTAATGGCCTGATCCGCCTCTCCGTCGGATTGGAGGACGTTGACGACATCCTGGCAGACCTGGAAGCGGCGCTGGCGTAGGCCCTACTCCACCGGGCTTTGTTCATCCAGCAGGTCGGGCTCTTTGCTGCTGGCGCGTTCGGCGGCGACTTTTTCGTCGATCGTGTTGTCGGCGGCGACGTCGGCCGCCTCGCGCGTGTCGACGGCCGGTTTCGGGCGCGTCTGTTCCGGCGGGTTTGCGGCGCGCCCGTCCGGCTTTGTGCTTTTCAGCGCGTCTTCCACGCCGCTGTCGAAGCGGACGCGATAGATCGGCTCCGGCAGGGTGAAGCCGCCTTCTTCCAGCGCATCCTTGGTGGCTGCGATGGCGAGCCCCCGGCCCTTGGAGAAATTGGTCTCGGTCTGGTTCACCCAGCCCATGAAGCGCAGCACAATATTGGAGTCGCCGACCGTCTGGATGAAAGCTTCCGGCTCCGGATCTTTCAGAACGAAAGGCATCGCCTTCAGCCGGTCGAGCCCCAGCTGCATCGCCGCCACAGAGTCGTCCGCCGCATCGACACCGAGGTCGAACTCAAAGCGGCGCTCGGGATTGCGTGTATAATTCAGGATCACCGCCTTGAAGACGATCGTGTTGGGAATGCGCAAATGGTTGCCATCCAGCGTCATCAGGATCGTGGAGCGCGAGGTGAGGCGGATGACCTTGCCCTCGTGATCGTCAATCACGACATGCTCGTTCGCGCGGAAAGGCTGGCGCACGCTCAGCATGATGGAGGAGATATAGTTCTCCAGCGTATCACGCACCGAGAAGCCGATGGCGAGGCCGATCACGCCTGCACCGCCCAGAATGGTACCCATCAGCGTGGTGGCGCCGAGGACGTTCATCGCCATCACCAGCGCCACGAGAAGCGCCACGATGCGGAATGCGCCGGAGACCAGTTCGACCAGGAACGGATTGGGCAGGATCAGGCGCCAGAAGGCGCGCCACGAAGCGATCAGATGCCCCAGCAGGGCAATGACCAGGAACACGGCCAGCGACACGCCATAAAGCGGCAGGGCGCGGTAGAGCTTCTGCAGCCGGCTGGAGGAGTCCCCGAACAGGCCGCCCGTGCTGTCTTCCACGGCCAGACGGCGCTCGATCTGGTTCTCGACCGTGACGACGCCATTGACGCGCAGCGCCAGCTCTTCGGCCCGCGCATCGGCAGCGCTGCTGGACACATCCCCGCCAAGGGTCACCACGCCATGGTTCACCTCGACGGTCACCCGGCGAAGGGAGTCGATTTCTGCGAATATGTCCGTGATGCGTGTTTTGATCTCGGCGTCGCTCGCCTGTGGCGGCGGGGTCTGGATGGCAGGCGTCGGGTCAACCGGCGGCTCAGGTGCCTGCGCCAGCGCGGCCGGGACTGTCAGGGCAAGGCACAGAAACAGCAGGCCGGCGCGGAGCCAGCCCGTCAGCGCGGCGGGTATACCGGTAAGGTTTGTGTGCGGGTTCACCCTTCCAGAATACACGAGACGCAGGAAGGTTCCATCCGGAGCATTGCGGACTAGCCCACCACCTCCGTCTCGTCCCCGAACCAGAGCGGCGAATTCGCAAGGTCGATGAACTTCTTCTCGTCCTCCAGCAGTTCGGCGCCGGCTTTCGCCGCCGCCTCGCTGGTATTGGCGGCCATGGCCTCCTCGCTTTCGAACCAGAGTTCGGCGACGCCGTCATAGGAAGGCGGCCCGCCGCGGCTGGCCTGCATGGCGGCGTTCAGCGGGTCATGCGCGGTATGGTTCTGAACATATCGGAGAATGCCCAGAACCTCCGCATGCTTTGCCACCAGCGGGGCGTGCTGCTCCCGCCAGTAGGTCTGAAACTCCTCCCGCGTGAGATGCGGCAGGCGGCGCAAACAAAACGTCAGCTTGATCACAACAGGTCTCCGCCCGCGGCGGCGGCGCTGGTGCCGTCCTTCTTGAAGGCGCGGATGACGTTCTTGCCGGTGATCCATTTGTGCACTTCGTCCGGCCCGTCGACGAGGCGCTGGGACCGGATGTGCGTGTACCAGGCGGCCAGCGGCGTATCGAGCGAATAGCCGAGCGCGCCGTGCAGCTGGATCGCTGTGTCGACCACCTTGTGAACCATGTTGGCCAGGAAGACTTTGGCGATGCCGTTCTCCTGGCGGATGTCCAGGCCGTTCTCGGCCTTGTAGGCGATATGCATCAGCATCAGGCGCGCGATGTAGAGCTGGCTGGCACATTCGGCCAGCATGAACTGGACACCCTGACGGTCTTCCAGCTTCTTGCCGAAGGTTTCGCGGCTGGTGACATGTTCCGTCGCCAGATCAAGTGCGCGCTGGGCCATGGCGACATTGTGCATGCCGTGGCGCAGGCGGCCATAGGCAAGCCGGTGCTGGCCCATGGCAAAGCCCTGCCCTTCCCCGCCAAGCAAATTCTCTTCCGGCACGATCAGGTTCTCGATCTTCACCTCGGCATGGCCGCCGCCCATCTCGGCATAGTGCGGCCCGTGTACCGCCATGGTGGGGATGTCACGAATGATGTTGTAGCCGGGGTTCGGCAGCTCCACGATGAAGGTGGAATATTGCTGGTGGCGCGGGGCGTCCGGATTGGTCTTGGCCATGACGACTGCGATGTCGGCGGCTGTCGCGGCGGACGAGAACCATTTCTCGCCATTGAGGACGTAGTTGCCCTTGCCGTCCTTCACGGCGGTGGTCTGCATGCCGGTCGCGTCGGCGCCCGCGGCCTTTTCCGTCATGGAATAGCAGATCCGCTTTTCGCCATTGATCAGCGGCTTCAGGTATTTCTCTTTCTGGAAATCCGTACCGTGGGCCAGCAGCGTCAGCATGGTGGCATCGTCCGGGCCCTGCGAGTTCATCGAGAGCGCGCCGAGGTGGCTCTGCCCGAGTTCCATCTGTACCAGCGCATTGGCCAGCGGGCCGAGGCCCATGCCGCCATGCTCAACCGGGAAGAAAGGCAGCCAAAGGCCCTTGGCGCGGGCCTTGGCGCGCAGCTCCGCCAGCACTTCCCTGTAAGGCTTGCCGTCGGCCATCGCCTTCTCGGCGGGGATGCACTCCTCCTGCACCCATTTGCGCACGCGCTCGCGCACTTCTTTCGCCTCTTCCGGTATCGTGAAATCAATCGCCATGTTTCGCTCCCTTGTCTTTATGACAGGGAGGCTAGTGCCGAACGCCGTGCCCGCAAGCCTGACTTCGCGTCAGACCGGATCGGGCCGTGCCCTTCATTCTGGCCGGATCGTTCTTACCTTTGCGGCATGACACAGGATCATTCCGGCCATCACGACCACGCCGAATCCGGCAGCCACTGCCACCACGATCACGCAGCAAAGCCGGACAAGCCAGACAGCGCCTATGACCATATTCCGCCCGGCTATACGGGTACGGTGTGGACCTGCCCGATGCACCCGCAGGTGCGCGAAACCTCCAATACGGGCTGCCCGATCTGCGGCATGGCGCTGGAAGCGGAAACCGCCACGGCGGAGGAGGACACATCCGAACTGGACGACATGACAAGGCGTTTCTGGGTCGGCGTCGTTCTCTCCGTGCCGCTGCTGGTGCTCACCATGGGGGAGATGATTCCGGGCGTCTCCCTGCCCGGCTTTACGAAAACGCCCGCCTTCAACTGGGTGCAGGCTGCGCTGGCAACGCCGGTCGCCCTCTGGTGCGGCTGGCCCTTCTTCGTGCGCGGATGGCGCTCCATCGTGAACCGCAGCCCGAACATGTTCACCCTGATCGCCCTCGGCACCGGGGTCGCCTATCTCTATTCGCTGGCGGCCACGGCCGTGCCCGGCCTCTTTCCGGAGACGCTGCGCGGCGCCGATGGGCGCGTACCGGTCTATTTCGAGTCCGCCGCCGTGATCACCACGCTGGTCCTGCTGGGCCAGGTTCTGGAGCTGCGCGCCCGCCGGGCGACGTCCGGCGCGATCCGGGCCCTGCTGCAGCTGACCCCGCCCACGGCGCGCATCGTCCGCGAGGATGGCAGCGAGGAAGACATCCAGCTGGAAGAGGTGAAAACAGGAGACCGCCTGCGCGTGCGTCCCGGCGAGAGCGTGCCAGTGGATGGCAACATCCTGGAGGGCACTTCCAGCGTGGACGAATCCATGGTGACGGGTGAACCCGTCCCCGTGGAAAAGGCCGAAGGCGACAAGGTGACCGGCGGCACAGTGAACCAGACCGGCGCCTTCGTCATGGATGCGACCCATGTCGGCGACGAGACGCTGCTGTCGCGCATCGTGAAGATGGTGGCCGAGGCCCAGCGCTCCCGCGCGCCGATTCAGGGTCTTGCCGACACCGTGTCCGGATATTTCGTGCCGGCGGTCGTGCTGATCGCTGTGGTGACCTTCATCATCTGGCTGGCCGTTGGTCCGGACCCGCGCTTTGCTCATGCCCTCGTCAACGCCATTGCCGTGCTGATCATCGCCTGCCCCTGCGCCCTTGGCCTGGCCACGCCCATGTCAATCATGGTCGCTACCGGCAAGGGCGCGCAGGCGGGTGTGCTGATCCGCAATGCCGACGCGCTGGAGACGATGGAAAAAGTCGACACGATCGTGGTCGACAAGACCGGCACGCTGACCGAAGGCCACCCGGAACTGGTGACCGTGGAACCCGCGGAAGGAATTTCGGAAGACGATCTGCTGACGCTGGCCGCAGGGGTCGAGACCTCGTCCGAACATCCGCTCGCCGCCGCCATCGTGCGGGAGACGGAGAAGCGCAACCTGACACCCGGCAAGGCCTCCGGATTCCAGTCCACCACGGGCGAAGGCGCCGAGGCAGAGGTGGACGACCGGAAGGTGGCCGTCGGCAATGCGAAGCTGATGCGGCGGTTGAGCGCCTTCGACGAGGCACTCGCCGACAAGGCGGACAATTACCGCGCCAAGGGCCAGACCGTCATGTTCGTCGCCGTGGACGGCAAGCCTGCCGGCCTGATCGGCGTGGCGGACCCGATCAAGGACACGACGCAGGACGCCATAGACCGTCTGCATGCAGAGGGCCTGCGCGTTGTCATGCTGACCGGCGACAACGAAACCACCGCCCGCGCCGTGGCTGAAACACTCGGCATCGACGAGGTGCATGCTGATGTCTCGCCGGAAGACAAGAAAGACGTGATCGCAAAGCTGCAGGCAGATGGCGCCATTGTCGCAATGGCGGGCGACGGCATCAACGACGCCCCGGCCCTCGCCCTCGCCAATGTCGGCATCGCCATGGGCACCGGTACGGATGTCGCCATGGAAAGCGCCGGAGTCACACTGGTGAAAGGCGACCTGCTGGGCGTCGCGAAAGCGCGCATGCTCAGCCATGCGGCGATGCGCAACATCCGCCAGAACCTGTTCTTCGCCTTCGTCTACAACTCGCTCGGCGTGCCGGTGGCGGCGGGCATCCTCTACCCGGTCTTCGGCCTGTTACTGAGCCCGATGATCGCCGCAGCAGCGATGAGCCTGTCTTCGGTTTCCGTCATAAGCAACGCATTGCGGCTTCGTGCGTTGAAGCTCTAACCCGTTCAGTCGTAATCCACCTGCGTGAGATAGAGCCCATCCGCCGGGGCGATGGGGCCGCATTGGGTGCGGTCGGCGGCGGCGAGGATGTCCGCGATCCAGCCCACCGGCTGCTTGCCCCGCCCGACCTCGACGAGGCTGCCGACCATGGAGCGCACCTGCCGGTGGATGAAGCTCTGCGCCCGGCAGGTCACGATGATCCGCTCGCCTTCCTGCCAGACTCTGATTTCGTTCAGCGTCTTCACCGGCGTCAGCGCCTGGCAGTCTGAATCGCGGAAGGTCGTGAAATCATGCGTGCCGGTCAGCGCCTGCGCCGCCTCGTGCATCTTCTCTGCACTGAGCTTCGACGGCACCCGCCAGGCGAGACCGCGGTTCAGCGCCAGATCGGCGCGGCGGTTGACGATCACATAGCGATAGTGGCGCTGGGTGGCATTGAAGCGGGCGTGGAAGTCGTCGCCCACTTCCTCGGCCTTCAGCACGGCAATCGGGTGCGGGCGCAAATGGAAGTTCATCGCGTCAGCCACCTTGCGGCCGCGATCTGTCTGCAGGTCCATATGCGCCACCTGGCCGGTGGCATGAACACCGCTGTCGGTGCGGCCGGCGCCAAAGATGTCGACCGGGGCGCCATCCAGCTTTGCAGCTGCCGCCTCCAGCGTGCCCTGAACCGTGGGCACACCGGGCAGCTTCTGCCAGCCCTGGAACGGGCCGCCGTGATATTCGATGAGAAGTCTGTAGCGAGGCATGGGCCCCGCCCCTAGCCGAAGGCAGCCGGATACGTCAATTCACCGGATCGCGGCGCGCCCTTGTTGACTTCGAGCGCCATGAAGGCCGGCCCCGACCAGGGCGCGCTGAACCCCTCAGCCAGAGCGGCTGAAAATCCGAGCTTTGTATAGAATTCCGGATGGCCGAGAACAAAGACAATGCTCTCGCCCCGTCCAGCCATGACGGTCAGGCCCATGCTGACCAGCGAACTGCCGATCCCCCGTCCCTGCACTTCCGGTTTCACACTCATGGGCCCGAGACCTACTCCGGCCGGCTTTCCATCTATGAGAATACGGAAGAACTCGATATGCGCCACCAGGTCATGGTCACGGTGCGCGACGAGAGACAGGAGCGAATCCTGGTCTGCATGAAGCCGGCGGACAATTGCCGCCTCTTCTGAACCATTGAAAGCCAGTCTGTTCAGCTCTGAAACTGCATCAAGGTCTGCAGCTTGCAGGCGGCGGATCCACGTCTTGTTCATGTCTGAGCCATTTTGGTCGCATGGTGTGAAGCGCGCGTCCACCCCGGCGCACGCCAAACGTCAGCAAATTGATCGGCACTCGGCAACCGCCCCCAGCAGTTCATTCACCCTAAACGCGAACCGCTGCAAATACAACACAATTGCAGGTTTTCGACGGCATCGCGGCCCTAGAACAGCATCGTGTCCGGAGGAATGGGCTGGCCATTCAGGAAGCGGCCGGCATCCAGCGGTTTTCCGCCCGGCTTCTGCAAACGGGTGATCCGAACGGTCCCGCCATCCCCGCAGGCAACCAGCAGATTGTCGTCCAGCACCATGCCGGCCGGGGCTGATGTTTCCTGGCCTGACCGGCGCGCGCCGAGCAGTTTCAGGCGTGTGGGAGATTCATCGCCGGGCTGTAGCCAGTTGCACCAGGCACCTGGAAATGGCGACAGGCCGCGGATATGGCAATCCACCTCACGGGCCGGCCGGTTCCAGTCGACTTTCTGGTCATCCGGGCCGAGCTTGTGGGCATAGGTCACGCCCTCTTCCGGTTGTGGCTGCGGTGTCAGGCTGCCATCGGCGAGGCCGGCAAGCGCGGCCGGAGCCAGCTCGGCGGCGAGCTCTGCCAGCCGGTCATGCACGCTGCCAGCGGTGTCTTCGGTGCTGATCGGTGTGCGGCGGGACGCGAGGACCGGGCCGGTATCGAGCCCGGCATCCATCAGCATTGCGTCGACGCCTGTTTCGGTATCGCCCGCCATGATGGCGCGCTGGATCGGCGCGGCGCCCCGCCAGCGCGGCAGGATCGAGGCATGCATGTTGAGACAGCCAAGGCGCGGCGCATCCAGCACCGCCTGCGGCAGGATCAGGCCATAGGCGACAACCACGGCCGCATCGAGGCCAAGCGCGGCAAAGGCCTCCTGCTCGGGCGCCTTCTTCAGGCTTTTCGGGGTACGGACCTCCAGCCCCTGGGCTTCGGCATAGGCATGGACGGGGGTTGGCGTCAGCTTCCTGCCCCGGCCGGCCGGGCGCGGCGGCTGGGAATAGACGCAGGCGATTTCATGCCCGGCGGCGATCAGCGCTTTCAGCACGCCGACGGCAATGTCCGGGCTGCCCATGAAGGCGATGCGGAGGGACTGGGTCATTCGCAGAGCTCTAGTGAAGCGGACGCGCAACAAGCGCAGACGGGCCCAGGCAAAGCGCTATGATCAAGGCAAGCGCAATCGCCAGCGACCAGCGGAACCAGGTTTTCGTGAACAGCCCCCGCATCCGGAGGTCAGGCGACGTTTTCGCGCATCGCGCGCAGTTTGGCTTTCTTCACCTTGTCGACCGCGCGCTGGCGCTTGAGACGGGACAGGTAGTCAATGAACAGCGTGCCTTCGAGGTGATCCATCTCGTGCTGGATGCAGACCGCATAGAGATCCTCGGCCCATTCCTCGACCTTGAAGCCATCATAATCGAGATAACGGATCAGGCATTTCACCGGCCGTTCGACCTCGTCGAAAATGTCCGGAACGGAGAGGCAGCCCTCTTCATAAGGCGTAGTCTCTTCAACGGTTTCGACGATTTCCGGGTTCACGAAATAGCGCGGCGCCGGCTCCTCACCTTCCTTGGCGAGGTCCATCACGATGACGCGCAGCGGCACGCCGATCTGGATCGCGGCCAGGCCGATGCCCGGCGCGTCGTACATGGTTTCCAGCATGTCATCCATGAGCGCGCGGATTTCATCGGTGACGCCGCCCTCAACGGGCTTCGACACCTCTTTCAGGCGCGGATCAGGGACAGTGAGAATTTCGCGAATAGCCATGTTTTTCAGATAGGCGCGCACCCCTGTCCGGTCAACGGCTGAGGCTGCTCAGGCAGTTTATTCCGCGGCGGGCAGGCGTTTCGGGTCGCCAAGGTCCAGCTGGCCGTTTTCCGGCGTGTTTGCGCGGGATTCGATCTGCTTAGGCTCGGCCGGGGCCTTGTTCGGCGGGGCGATTTTCATGTCCTCGAACTTGCGCAGCGTCGGCAGGACGCGCTTGTCGAAGGACCCCATCATCGAATTGAAGTGATCCACCGAGCCGTTCAGCGATTTGCCGAGCTTTTCGACATGGCCCAGCATCACGCCCATCCTCGTGTAGAGGTCTGCGCCCAGCTGGGCGGCCTCCATGGCGTTTTCGTTCATCTGGTGCTGGCGCCAGAGATGCGCCACCGTCCGGGCGAGCGCGATCAGCGTTGTCGGCGTCGTCACGATCACCGACCGGCTCATCGCCTTCTCGATCAGGTCCGGCGAGTGTTCCAGCGCGGCCGCGAAGAAATTCTCCCCCGGAATGAACATGGCGATGTAGTCGAACCGGCCGCCGAGATTTGACTGGTAATCCTTCGAGGCGAGCGTGTTCACGTGGCGCTGCACGCTGGCGGCGTGGGCCTTAAGGTGCGCGGCACGCTCGGCCGGGTCCTCGGCATTGACCGCCTCCATGTAGGACGCGAGCGAGACCTTGGAGTCGACCACGATCTGCCGGTCCCCCGGCAGGTGGATGACCGCATCCGGGCGCTGGCGGCCCGCTTCGGTGTCGTCATGAACCTGTTCGGAAAAGTCGCAATGCGCCGACAGGCCCGCCTGCTCCATCACATTGCGGAGCGTCATCTCCCCCCAGCGGCCGCCGCCTTTCGGGGCCGTCAGGGCGCTGACGAGCTTGCCGGTCTCGCTCGTGTTCAATTTCAGGCTCTCATGGATCGCCTTCACCTGTTCCTGAATGGCGGACTTGTCTTCGGTGCGGACTTTCTCGATCTCGTCGACACGTTTCTTGAAGGCGTCGAAATTCTCGCCGATCGGCTTGATCAGCTCTTTCAGATGTCCTTGGGCGCCTTCCTTGTGTTTCTCGAACGTCTCATTCGCCAGCTGCAGGAACTGGGCGTTGGCCTGCCGCAGCACGCCCTGCGCCATATCGGCGAATTTCCTCTCGTCCTCAGCGCTGCGGGCGCGGGTTTCGGCAAGGGCGATCTCGGCCTCTCGCAGGTTCGCTTCGAGGGTGAGCGCACGCTGGCGGGCGGCTTCGCGTTCGTCGGTGGCAAGGTCCAGCTGCTCGCTGAGGCGCTCGGTCTTCAGCCTGGCCGTGGAGATCTGCATCCACGCGATGACGCCTGCGCCGAGGGCGAGGAAGAAGAGGATCAGGTGGGCAAGGTCAAAGTCCTGGCCCGCAATGGTGACAATCGGTTCCATTCCGCCTCTCTGGCATGATTCCGGAGGAACATATACGGAACGAATGTAGCTGTCGACTAAAACGGCAGCTTGAAGCCCGGCATCATGCCGCCGAAGCCGGCGGTGGCTGCCTTCATGGCGGCTTCCATCGCCTCATCCAGGCGGCGGCGAGCGTCGGCATGGGCGGCCTTGATCAGGTCTTCGAGAATTTCCGGCTCATCGCCCATCAGGCTCGGATCGATGCTGAGGGAGACAAGCTCGCCCTTGCCGCGCAGACGCACTTTCACAAGGCCCGCGCCGGAGACACCATCGGCCTCGGTCGACTCGATCTTCTCCTGCGCTTCCTGCATCTTGCCCTGCATCTGCTGGGCCTGCTGCATGATCTTGGCGAGGTCTTTCATGATCGGGTCCTTCAGGCTTGGCGTCGGGCGCTCAGGTCTATGACATTGTCTGCATCGGCGGGATTGCCGGAATTGTCCCGGTCCTCGTCGATCACATCCACAATGGTGGCGCCCGGCAGGCTGTTCAAGGCCGCAGCAATAAGCGGATGCGCCGCGGCTGAGGCAAAGCGCTCTTCCTTGGTGCGGATTTCGGCGGCGCGCACCGTCTCAGCCCCGCCGCGAATCTGTTCCACCACCCAGTCGTCGCCCGTCTGGCGTTCGAGGAAGATTTTGAGCCGGGCCAGCACGTCCGCCGGCGCGGCGGCCTCCAGCTCGCAGGTGAAGTGGCCGTAGCGGATCGGGCCGGGCTTCACATAGCGCTCCATCTCGACCTGGAGATTGATCTCCCGAAGCTCGGTCAAATGCGCAAGGATGCTGTCAAAGCTGTCCAGCCCGCCGGCATCGGGCGGGGTCTCAGCCTGTGCCTCAGACTTTCCCGGCGAGGCTTTGCCCTCCGCGATCATGCGGGCCGCTTCTTCCGGGGACGGAAGACTGGCAGAGGCAACGAGGCGCAGGATGACCATGTTGAGCGCGGTGGCCGGATCCGGCGCGACCTGCAGCACATTGTATCCGGAGAGCAGGATCTGCCAGGTGCGGGCGGCTTCAGCCGGCGTCAGGCGCTGCGCCATGGCGCGCGTGCGCTCCACCCAGTCGGCCGGGCCGCCGGGCTGATAGTCGTCGCCTGTCGCCTGCGCGATGGAAATGTCGGCGGCGATTTCCAGCAGGTCTTTCAGGATCACCGCCGGGTCTGCCCCGCCGCGCACCTGGTCCTGTACTTCTTCCAGCGCGGCTTTCGCCTCGCCCGCAATGGCTTTCTCGAAGGCGTCCATCAGGCGGCCCCGGTCGCCCAGGCCCAGCATGTCGCGGACGGCGGCGCCGGTGACGGCCTCCCCTTCCATCGTCTGCACGATGGCCTGATCGAGAATGGACAGCCCGTCGCGGACAGAGCCTTCGGCGGCCCGCGCGATCAGGGCGAGGCCCTCTTCGGAGACGGTTGCGCCTTCGTTCTTCGCGATCCGCCCCAGATGCATTGCCAGCGCCGCCGGCTCCAGCCGTTTCAGGTCAAACCGCTGGCAACGCGAGAGCACCGTGACCGGCACCTTGCGGATCTCGGTCGTGGCGAAGATGAACTTCACATGCGGCGGCGGTTCTTCCAGCGTCTTCAAGAGCGCGTTGAAGCTGGCATTCGACAGCATGTGCACTTCGTCGATGATGTAGACCTTGTGCCGGGCCGAGACCGGCGCGTAGCGCGCCCCGTCCAGCAGGTCGCGCATGTCGGCCACCCCGGTGCGGCTGGCAGCGTCCAGCTCCAGTACGTCCGGATGGCGGGACGCCATGATCGCCTCGCAATGCTCGCCCAGCGGCTCCAGCTTCACAGACGGGCCGTCATGATCGGCGGAGGTATAGTTCAGCGCCCGGGCCAGCAGGCGGGCCGTGGTCGTCTTGCCGATGCCGCGCACGCCGGTCAGCATGAAGGCATGGGCGATGCGGCCGGTTTCGAACGCATTGGAAAGCGTGCGGACCATGGCCTCCTGGCCGATCAGGTCCTCGAAGCGGCGGGGCCGGTATTTCCGGGCAAGCACTTCATAGGCGCCGGGCTTTGCCGGGGCCTCGTCTTCCCCGAACATGGAGAAGGTCGCGTCATCGCGCTCGGTATCGGAATCGGTCTCGCTCATTGGCCGGGACCTTAGCCGTTGCGAGGGGCCGGGCCAATGGGCTGCTGCGGTAGAGATGGAAACCGCACTGCCAGCTCACAAAACCGTAACTCCCGCGCGCAGCCGCCTGCCGCTACAGGTTGCAGATGGGCGGATGGCAGAACCTGCAGGCACTTGGCCTGAAAATACTGCGGACACGGGCGGCGCAGGCCGCGTTGTCTGTCAGCGGGCACGTGCTCGTGCTGGGCGGGCTGCTGCTCGCCAATCCGTGGAGACCGGCCCCGGTCACGCCTGAACCGCCGCTGATCGTGGACCTCGTCACCTTCACCGTGGCGGAGGAAAAGGAAAAGAAAGCCAGCGATGCCCCCGCACCGGGGTCTCCGTCCGCCCCGGCCCGGACACTGCCCCCCGAACCGGTACGGCCAGCGCCTGCCCCGCGGCCTTCCCGCAAGCCCGCCACTGAGAGCCCACCGGCGAGTGAGATCGTCCTCGAACCACTGGAGGCGCCCGCGCCTCAAGCGCCGCCGGATGGCGGCGGCGCCATGGCAGCTCCACCGGGCCCGGGCGCGGCTGGCGTCGACCCGGCGGTTGGACAGGCGATCGCCGCCCTCATCTGCCGCCGCATGGATGAAGACGAACGCTATGCCGCCGGTTGCGCCGAACAGCCCACCATCGACCCGTTCGAGCGTCCGCCCGCCATCGCCCTCCTGACCCCGGAGGAACGCCGCATCCAGGCCATCCGCACGCAGCAGCTCGCCCGTGCAGCAGGCTATGGGAATTTCCTCGAATGGTATCTGGAGCATGATGCGCCGATCCCGCGCCACATGCCCGGCGACGTACTGGGCAGTATCGACAATTCCATTTTCATGGACCGCAAAGACGAAGCGACGATGCAGCAGGAGCGTATCCTGCGCGGCGGCACGCCTGACTGGGCCGCCGACATCGCCCGCGCCCACGGGCAGGAATGAGCATCCGGCGCCGGGTCAGCCCTCCAGCAGCTTCTCGCGGATCGTGTCCTGCTGGGCCTCGGTCACGCCGAGGGTTTCGGTGAGGTAGGTGTCGATGGAGCCGACTTCGCCGATGATCGTGCCCATGGCGGTTTCGAGATAGGGCAGCCGCACGCCGATGAAGGGGCGGAAGACTTCCGGCTCGTAATTCTTGCCGATATGGGCGTTGAACATGGTGGCGATCTCGCCAAGACGCCCGTCCACATCCACGGCCTCATTGGTGAGGATGTAGTCTGCGTGGATGTCGTCCTGCGCGACGCCCAGCACATGGTGGGTCAGCGCGCAGAGAATGCCGGTGCGGTCCTTCCCCGCGGCGCAGTTCACGAGGCCCGCCTCGTCGTCTTTCAGCTCCGCCAGATGGCTGAACCAGGTGGCGAACAATTCCTTGTGGTGCGCCTTGAAGGGGGCGACCCGGTAGTAATCGGTCATCCAGGCCTCGGCCTTTTCGGCGTCGGCCTCGACTTTTGTCAGGAACTGATGGTGCGGCGCCTCATGTTCGCGGCCGCCATCATGGGTGATGGTCATCGGGGCGGACCATTTGCCCGGCTGGCGCTCGCGCTCGTCGGGGCGGCGCAGATCTGCCTGCACGGCGATCCGCTTCTGCCGTATCTGTTGCAGATCGCCATGCGTGGCCTCGGCATAATGGCCGGAGCGGAACAGCCGCCCCTGCTTTACGTGGCCTCCATGGCGGGAGGCATAGCCTCCGAAATCCCGGAAATTGCGAACACCTTCGAGCGGCAGGATACGATCTTTCATAATGAAGGCAGCTAGCGCGGGCCCGCGCGCTCGTCTACCCTGACCCTATGACAAGCCCGTCATGGTGGGGGCTGGGAACCGAATGCTTTCGCCGGGCGTTCAAACCCCAACGATAACAGAACCAGGAGTTCATAATGACCCGTCTTCGTTCAATGATTGCTGCAGCCTGCCTTGCAGTGGGGACGGTTTCCGTCACCGCCTGCTCCACCCTGCCCGATGAGGTGGACCGCGCCGAAATCGACGCTGACAGCCGTCAGGCATTGAACCAGCTCTACGCCAAGAACGATGCCGCCCGCGCCATCGGCCAGCAGGCCCGCGCCGTGCTGGTGTTCCCGTCCATCGTGAAAGCCGGGCTAGGCATTGGCGGCGCGTATGGCGAAGGCGAGATGCGCCAGGGCGGCGCGGTCACCGGCTACTACTCCACCTTCACGGGCTCCTGGGGCCTGCAGGCAGGCGCGCAGCAATATGGCTATGCCGTCTTCCTGATGAATGACGACGCCGTGAAATACGTGCGCGAGTCCGAGGGCTGGGAAATCGGCGTCGGCCCGACCGTGGTGCTGGTGAATGCCGGTGTCGCGCAGAACCTGTCGACCACCTCCCTGCAGGACGACGCCTATGCCTTCATCTTCGACCAGAAGGGCCTGATGGCTGGCATCTCGATCGAAGGCACCAAGATCAACAAGCTGAACTGATCCAGTCCTCCAAAAAGAAAAGCCGGCGCTGCCAATCGGTAACGCCGGCTTTTTGTTGTGCTCTGTCCTATTCTACCGGAACGGCGGCTCGTCGAAGCTGCGGAGTTTTCGGCTGTGGAGTTTGGCGCCCTTGTCGGCGGCGAGACGTTCCAGTGTCTCGATCCCGATACGGATATGTTCGCCGATGGCCCGTTCGTAGAAACGGTTGGCGGCGCCGGGCAGCTTGATCTCGCCATGCAGCGGCTTGTCCGATACGCAGAGCAGCACGCCATAGGGCACGCGGAGGCGATAGCCATTCGCGGCGATGGTCGCGCTTTCCATCTCGATGGCAATGGCGCGGGACTTGTTGAACCGCGGGGCCGAGGCCGAGAAGCGCAGTTCCCAGTTGCGGTCGTCCGTGGTCACCACAGTGCCGGTGCGCAGGCGCTTCTTCAGCTCGTCGCCGGACTCGCCGGTGACATGGGCCGCCGATTCCTGCAGCGCGATCTGAACCTCTGCCAGCGCCGGGATCGGGATCTCCGGCGGCAGGACGGAGTCCAGCACATGGTCTTCACGCAGATAGGCATGGGCCAGAACATAGTCCCCGATGGCCTGCGAATGGCGAAGGCCGCCGCAATGGCCGACCATCAGCCAGCATTGCGGACGGATGACGGCCAGATGGTCCGTGATCGTTTTCGCATTGGACGGGCCCACGCCGATATTGACCAGAGTGATGCCGGTATTATTCGGCGCGCGCAGGTGATAGGCCGGCATCTGCGACCGGCGCCAGGGGGAGGCATCGATCTCGGCGCGGGAGGTGTCCGTCGGCTCGGTAATCTCCAGACCGCCCGGCACAGACAGCGACGTGTAGCGCGAGTCATTGGCCAGCTGCTCCAGTCCCCAGTCGCAGAATGCATCGACATAGCGGTGATAGTTCGTGAACAGAATATAGTGCTGGAAATGCTCCACCGGCGTGCCGGTATAATGCTGCAGCCGCTTCAGGGAGAAATCGGTCCGCAGGGCATCGAACAGGGCCAGCGGGCGTTCTGTGAAAGGCTCGTAGAGTTCGCCATCGGCCACTTCATCGCCGATCTCCGCGAGGTCCGGGCTCGGGAAGTGGCGGGCGAGTTCTGCCGGGGAAATTTCCTCAAGACCGGAGGCCTGCCCCTGCTCCCATACATAGCCGTAAGGCATTTCCGATTGCGAGGGTTCGACGAAGACCTCGATCTCGTAATACTTCAGCAGCGGGGTCAGCTGTTCCATCAGGTAGGGGCGGAAAAAGTCCGGCCGGGTGAAGGTGGAGATATAGGTGCCGGGTTCCGAGATGCGTCCGAAGGAGCGGGAGATCCGCGGGGCTGGCCCGTCCGGATTGTAGACGATCCGGATCTGCGGATAGCAAAAGGCGCCGGAGGCCCGCAGCGCCGGATCTGGCGGCGTGCCTTCATGCAGGAATTTATCGAGGGCGGCGGCTTGCGCCTCAACGGCCTCAGCGTAGAGCTTTTCGAGGGCGTCAATGACGGCTTCAGGTGTAGTGAGTTTTGACATGGCGCCATCTGCCCCAGAGGAAGGGGCCTGTCAATTCACCTTGATATGACAGCGGCCAGCACGTCTGCCCGGCCCGGGGCAACCCCGGCCGGCAAAAAGACATTTCGTTTCAGGTGGCATCAGCCGGAATCGAGTACCGGCAACCAGCTGAGCGCCGCATCGTGCAGTGTCCAGAACAGATCACGCAGGACGGGTGTATTCTGCAGGCCTGTACAGGCGGCGGGCGGTTCGTCTGCGATGGGCAGCGGAAGGGATTTGTCCGCCCGGATGCGGGCAAGCTTGCGGCGGAACCGGACAAGTTGCGCCTCCGGATCGCTGAGCGCCTGTTCCAGCGCGGCGAAGCGATTCATCAGCCGCTTGGCCGGCACAAGATCCTGCGGACCCGGCCGCGCTTCAGGGTCTGACCGGCCAGGCTCGTAACGGGCGCGTGCCGCAAGCCGCGCAGCGAGGCGGGACGCTTTCTGTGCGGGCGACCGCGATGTTTCTGTGAGGCGGAAGGCAGGCAGCCCGAAGACACGGGCGTCCGCAGCACCGGCGGGCGGTGGCGCACCCTGACGGGACTTCCTGCTTAAAGGCACGGTGCCTGCCTCCGGCAACGGCGTCTCCATGGCGATCAGGAAGAGGATGCGGCGCACCATCGTCTCCAGCCGCTTCAGTTCCGCGTCCACGGCCTGGCAGACAGCCCGCGGCAGGAAGGCGCGCATGCCCAGCGGGCCGAGGCCCAGCCTGGTGGCGAGCGCAGCGGCCTGCTGGCCGGCATAGGCCCAGGCAAGGCCAAGAGAGGCAGAGAGACGGACAGGTGAAATCATCATGGCGCCCAGCCTGCCCCCTTCCCGGGTCAGACGGATTCGCTTCGCCCCTGTCCGACAGCAAGCAGCGGGTGGGCCAGGTGCCGGCAAAGGCGATACGCCAGCGGCACGAAAGAAGGAGACCTGCCCATGCCATTCCGGATCCGCGCCCTGCCCGCCGCCCCGTTTGCGGACCTGTCAGGCCTCAGCGAGGCGGCGCTGTCCGCCCGGCTTATCAAACGCCTGGTGGTGGATAGTTGCCCCGGCTATCCCTGCCGCGTCAGCCTTGAAGATGCCCGGCCGGGCGAAACGGTGCACCTGCTGCACTTCACGCATCAGGACGCTGCGACGCCGTTCCGGGCCAGTCACGCCATCTATGTGCGTGACGGCGTGGCGCCTGCCGACCTTCCGCAAGGCGTGGTTCCGGAGATGATCCGCAGGCGCATGATATCCCTGCGCGCCTTCGATTCCAGCGGCATGATGGTTAATGCAGACATCGCCGAGGGTGTTGACGTGGCGGCATGTATCGAAACGCTGTTTCGGCATCCGTCCACAGATTATATCCACCTACATTTTGCAAAGCAGGGTTGCTTTGCTGCAAGGGTCGATCGGGCGTAAATCTTGAATTATTTCTGACAGTTCGCCTGACAGCGGGTGACCGCAGTATCCACTGCCTTTCAACGGATGCGGCAAAGCTTTGGGCAAATGTGCACGAACGGCAGGCGGTCAGGATTCCTACATGCTTCTGGCAGTGGCTGGCTGATAAAACCCTCTTGTAATGCTGCGCCTGCGAGACGATTGTTGCGGTGCAGCACGCGACCGCTTCGGGGCTGGCCAGCGTCTGTCCGGGAGTGTGTGTCCGGGCCGGCGTGTTTCGGGGCGATTGAGTTGCGTAATGCGCGCTGAGGGAGGAGTTTCAAAGCCGTTGGGAAGACGGCACCAAACTCTGAAGGACCAAATTCTCATGATGAAACAAATGATTGCGGCCGCCGCCCTCGTTGCCGTCGTGCCGTTCGCCGCCTCCGCTGAAATTTCGACACCGATCACCGTCGACATCTCCTATGACCACGACCTGCTGGCATCCGATTCGGGCGCCGAGCTCGTGCTCTCTGACATTCGCTCCCAGGCCCGCAGCGCCTGCACCTCTTCCGGCAGCAAGTTCGGCCGCGGCCCGGTTGTCGACCGTGACTGCGCCGACGACGTGATGGCCCAGGCTGCCGTCAAGATCCTCCAGGAGCGTGAAGAAATGGGCCTGGCAACAGCGCCGAAGTTCGCCCGCCTCGCATCGGTCGAAACTGCCTCTTACGAACAACGCTAGACCATTTCCTCCCGGAATAGCGTTGGAGGGGCGCCCGCGGCCACGGGCGCCCCTCACTGATTCCGGCAACAGGGCCCGGAATCCGAATGCAAGAAAGACCCGGCCGGGAAAACCGGGTCTTTCCGACTGGGCTGGCAGCCGAAGGGGGTCTATTTCCAGCGGCCAGGCTTACGGTACCAACCCCGATTGGTCTTCACCCACTGGTCCGGCACCCAGAGGGCCCCGGCACGCGGGGGTGAGCGGTCCCAATGACCGTCGACCCAGACAAAGTCAGTTCCCGTCCAGTTCCAGTAACCGCTGATCCAGACCGACAGGGAGGTCGGACGCGGCGGAATGATCACACTGCGCGGCGGGGGCGGCGCGGTCGTAATGTAAACGGTGCCCGCCGGGGGCGGACCATAATGCCGGTACGGACCGCCATAGCCGGCACAGGCCGTCAGCGCGGACAGGGCGGCGACGGCGGCGGCAACGCGAAGCGCGGGTCTGCTGGACATGGCTCACCCTCCCCTCACATGCCGCGATTGTAGGATTGCAGCTCGCCCCAGCTCAGCTGGCCGTCATCATTCGTGTCGGCCTCCAGCCAGGCATGCTCGCCAAAGCGCATGTATTCCTCGCGGCTGACGACGCCATCGCCATTGCCGTCCATGACCCGGTAGCGCTCCGTCTTGCGCAGGTTCGCCTGCTGGCGCATCAGCGCCTGGCGTTCCGGATTGGCATCGCTGTACGGGCCGGGGCCGAAGCGCGCGGCGTGGTATTCTTCCAGCGTCAGGCCATTCCCGTCCGCATCCATCTGGCCGAACATGTCCTTGTGCCAGTCTTCGAATTCGGCGCGGTTGACCCGGGCGTCGCCGTCCCGGTCGAATTTCTGCAGACGGTCCTGCGTGCCGATGTAACGCCGGTCACGGTCCGGATCGCGGATCATGTCACGGTCGCGATCGCGGTCCTGCAGCTTGTCGCGGCCGGACGCCGGATCCATGACGCGGAGCCGGTCGCGGTCCATGTCGCCGGCCGGGGTACCCATGCCGGTACCCTGGCCAGAACCTTGTCCGCCACCCTGACGGTTTCCGCCCTGCGCATCGGCAAGGCCTGCAACGGCAATCGCGCCGGCCAGTATTGCGGCTGCGCCCAGGAATTTCAGTTTCAGCATGTCTACCTCCTGATGCTGAACTCGCCGCAGACAAAGCCCTGCGGCCGGCCCCTCCCCGTCAGGACCTGTCTGACAGAACTGGCTGACATCTGCCTGACGGGTACAAAATGCGCATACGGAGAGGCTGATTGTCCCCGGGGGCGGATCCTTGCTGCAGGGTTAACGCGGTGTGGAAGCTTCACCGCCTTTGTTTCCCATATCTCAACAAGGCCGGGTTATCCGCGGAGTATGGAAAATTGTCTCTCGCATCTGACGAGTTCACTGGTATCGAAGGATTCCGATACCCTGGACACAGGCAAGTCAGATCTCTTTGCGTCCGCGCTTGCGGTCGTTCGCGAACATCTCGGCCTGGATGTTACCTATATTTCTGAAATCACCGAGCGGCACATGGTCTACCACCATGTCTGCGACCCGGCAGGCCTGGACGCCCCGGACGATAACCGGCTGCAGGCCGGCGACGTGCTGGCGCACAAGAATACCTATTGCCACAATGTCTCCGTCGGCAATCTGCCCGAGCTGATCTGCGACACGCAGGAGGTCCCGTTTTCGCGCGACCTCTCGGTCACGAAAAACCTGAACATCGCCTCGCATATCGGTGTCCCGATCCAGCTGAAAGACGGGCGGATTTACGGCATGATGTGCGGCTTCAGCCACACGCCGAACAAAACGCTGAACGAACGCGACCTGGCGACCATGCGGATCTTCGCCAATCTGGTGGGCGAGCATCTGGACGAGAAAATCCGTACCGAAGCAATCACCGAAACCAAGCGCCGCCGCGTGCGCGACGTGCTCGACTCCGGGTCGCTGGACGTTGCCTTCCAGCCAATCGTCAACATCACGAGCATGCAGACTGTGGGCTATGAGGCCCTCAGCCGCTTTTCCGGCCCGGGCGCCTGCCCGCCGGACATCCTGTTTGCAGAAGCCGGCGATGTCGGCTGCCTCGCCGAACTGGAACTGCACGCGATCGAAAAGGCCCTCAGCGCCATGCCGCTGCTGGAACCGCGCCAGTTCCTGTCGGTCAACGCCTCGCCCTCAACGATTATCAGCGAAGACTTCATCCAGCTGGTGTCGCAATACCCGCTGCAGCGGATCGTCGTCGAAGTGACAGAGCATGCGCAGGTCGCCTCCTACGACCAGCTGAAAAGCGCGCTCGCCCCGCTGCGCCGCCAGGGTACGCGCCTTGCCGTGGACGATGCGGGTGCCGGCTATGCCTCCATGCGCCATATCCTCCAGCTGCATCCTGACATCATCAAGCTGGACATGAGCATCACGCGGGACCTGGATTCCTGCGCCGCCCACCGGGCGCTCGTCCGCGCGCTGGTGTCGTTCACGCTGGAAACCCGCGGCCATGTGGTTGCAGAAGGGATCGAGAAAGATTCGGAGCTCGCCATCCTGCGCGAACTCGGCGTGCACAAGGGACAGGGTTACCTGCTCGGGCGCCCGTCGACGACACTGCCCGACCGGCCCGAAACGGACCTGCGCCTGCGCGCCTGACCGGAAGCGGTCAACAGACACAAAAAAGCCGCCGGCAAATTTCTGCCGGCGGCTTTCCTTATACTGAATTCCCTGCCCCGGCCTTATTCGGCGGGGACATTGTCCGGCTTGCCGGCGGGGCGCTTGTCGAACTTGGTCCAGACGCCGTCATCGCCGTGCCAGTCGCCCTTCGTGGCGCCCTTGGAATATTCCGTGGCGCGCTGTTCGAAGAAGTTCGCGTGCTCGACACCGTTCAGGATCTCCGTCAGCCACGGGATCGGGTGCTTGGTGACACCATAGATCGGCTCCAGCTTCAGCTGGCCGAGGCGCCAGTCGGCGATGTAGCGGATATAGTTCTTGATGTCGTCTGCCGTCATGCCTTCGACCGGGCCCATTTCGAAGGCCAGCTCGATGAACTTGTCTTCGAGGCTGACCACGGTGCGGCAGCATTCGCGGATGCGCTCGCGCAGTTCGTCCGTCATCACGCCGGTTTCGGCGCAGAAGGTGTGGAACAGCTTGATCATGCCTTCGCAGTGCAGCGACTCGTCGCGCACCGACCAGCTGACGATCTGGCCCATGCCTTTCATCTTGTTGAAACGCGGGAAGTTCATCAGCATCGCGAAGGACGCAAACAGCTGCAGACCTTCCGTGAACGCACCAAACACGGCCATGGAGACGGCGATGTCTTCATTCGTCTTGGTGTCGAACTGGCCGAGATAGTCGTGCTTGGCGGCCATCTCCTTGTATTCCATGAAGGCGGAGAATTCGCTGTCCGGCATGCCGATGGTTTCCAGCAGCAGGGCATAGGCCGCGATGTGGATCGTCTCCATATTGGAGAAGGAAGACAGCATCATGGACACTTCCACCGGCTTAAACAGCGGCATGTAGTGTTCCATGTAGTTGGCGCCGACCTCGACATCCGACTGGGTGAAGAAGCGGAAGATCTGCGTCAGCAGGTTGCGCTCCTCATCGGAGAGCTTCACCGCCCAGTCCTTGCAGTCCTCGCCCAGCGGCACCTCTTCCGGCATCCAGTGGACCTGCTGCTGCTTCTTCCAGAAATCATACGCCCACGGGTAACGGAACGGCTTGTAAGCCACGCTTGGGGTGAGCAGTCCGGGAAGAGAAGAATCGGTGGCAGCCATGACGGGCCTCCTTGGCAAGCGAGTCGGTTATAAGGGTAATCAACACCACATATAGTGCTTAAGAAGCGTTAATCACGCAAGATACAGCGTGTCGCACGCGACATTCATCCACAGGGTTGCGCACAGAAAAGGCGTGCGACGAGCGGATACATAGCACGGCAAGACGGCAATCAGAACAAGCGGAGCGCTGAGTTCGTGCCAGCATCCTTCGACTTCGCTCAGGATGAGTCCCTCTCCTGCCGCGCCTCTGAAACGCTCATGCTGAGCGAAGTCGAAGCACGGGCGCGGGCTGGCGCACCATCAGGCTGTGAGATTAGGATGAGCGCGCAGCATAAAGGAGGGAGCGGCCATGCCGATCCGACACAGAGGCGAAAAGTGAGCCGCGCCTTATTCACGCTGGCCCTTCCGGAATTTGCACCGGGTGCCCGAGAATGGGTGAACCATGTACGTGCCGCCCACGACCGGGAGTTCGCCGGCAGGGTGGATCCGCACTTCACCCTCGTGTTTGGAAACACGTCCCTGGATCAGGACGCCTACCTCGCCCATGTGCGCGAAGTCGCAGGCGCGTCAGCCCCCTTCCCGTTTTCCTGCCGCAAGGCCGAGGTCGGGACGGACCATCAAAACGACACCGGCTATGCCTTTCTGGTGCCGGACGTGGGCCATAGTGAGATCCTGGGTCTCAGGACTGCCTTGCACACCGGCATCTTTGCCCCCCTCCTGCGGCCGGATATCCCGTACAGGCCGCACATCACGGCCGGCAGGTTTGACCGCGTTGATGCGGCCCGACCGGTTTGCGACACGCTGAATGCCTCCGGGATAGACGTGTCGGGCAGGATCACCGCCTTGACGGTGGTCGCCATGCAGGCGGATGGACGCATTGATGAGGTGGCCAGTGCTCCACTCGGCGGGCGCATGGTCTGAACCGTCATCCTTGCAAGCGCGCGGGGCTCACCCTCCATCCAGCATCGACAGGGCCTGTGCCTGCGCTGTGCTGATCTCCGGCTCCACATTTACGAGCGGCGATTCAACGCCATGGGCTGCGAGGGCGGCCTCGTTGGCGGGGCTGAGGCCGGTGAGCCAGACGGCGATCTTCCGGCGGTGGGCGGCTTCGACCAGGCCTTCGATCGTGTGGGCGGCGGTCGAATCGATGAAAGGCACCTGTGAGAAGTCCACGATCAGGGCGCGGTGCTGGTCGCCGATCCGGTCCAGCACGGAGCCGATGGTGGCGGCCGCGCCGAAGAAGAAAGCACCCGAGATGCGGTAGACGATCACGTCGCGGCGGGTGCTGGTCGCCTCGTCATAGGGGACGCGCTCATGCAGGTCGTCCGCCTCGTCCGCCCGCACCAGAGGCGCGCCCAGTTCCACAGTTGCCGCCTGTGACATGCGCTGGATGAACAGGGCCGCGCCGAGGGCAAAGCCAACAATGATGGCTTCGGTGAGGTCGCGGAACACGGTCAGGCCAAAGGTGGCGAGCAGAACCGCCGCGTCCCCTTTCGAGGCCTTCAGCAGCCGCCAGAAGGCGTGCTTCTCGAACATGTTCCACGCGACCACCGCCAGCACGCCTGCCAGCGCCGCCATCGGGATGAAGGCAATCAGCGGCGCGGCGAGGATCATCATGCCCAGCAGGAAGACCGAATGCAGCATGCCGGAGACCGGCCCGTGCGCCCCTGCCCGCACATTCGTGGCTGTGCGCGCAATCGTGCCGGTCACACAGATGCCGCCGAACAGGGCCGAGCCGATATTGGCCGCGCCCTGCGCCACGAGTTCGCAATTGGAGCGGTGGCGCCGCCCGGTCATCCCGTCTGCCACAACGGCGGAGAGCAGCGATTCGATGGCACCCAGCAGGGTGAACGAAATCGCCGCCGGCAGCACGTCCATCACCTTGGCCATGGAAATGGCTGGCACATGCGGCATCGGCAGGCCGGCCGGCATGGCCCCGAAGCGGGACCCGACGGTCGCGATGTCGAAATTCGCCGCGGCCGTCACAATCGCCGCCAGCACCACGGCCAGCAGAATGCCCGGCCAGCCGGGGCGGTGGCGCTTCAGCGTGAAGATCACGGCCATTGTGCCCGCCGCAATGGCGAAGGCGTGCCAGTCAGCCGTGGGCGCGGCTGCGGCGAGCGCTGGCAGCTTTTCCAGGAAAGGCCCGGGTTCCGCCCCGGAGAGTGTCAGGCCGAACAGGTCTTTCAGCTGGCTGGAGCCGATGATGATGGCGATGCCGGCCGTGAAGCCAACGGTGACGGGGTACGGCACGAATTTTACGAACGTGCCGAGACGCAACCAGCCCGCGAGCGCCAGCATCATGCCGGACAGGAGCACCGCCAGGATCAGCCCGTCCATGCCATGGGTCGCAGCCGTCGTGTTGACCAGAACGATGAAGGCGCCTGCCGGTCCGCCGATCTGGAACCGGCTGCCGCCGAGGGCCGAGACGAGGAAGCCGCCAATGATCGCCGTGATCAGGCCCTGCGCCGGGCTCGCCCCTGAGGCGACAGCTATGGCGATGGATAATGGCAGGGCGACGATGGCCACCGTCAGGCCCGCGATCGCGTCGGCCCTGAGCTGGCCCAGCCCGTAGCCCTCGCGCAGCACGGTCACCAGTTTCGGTGTGTAGAGATCGGCAAAACCGGGCGCCGGCGGCGCCGCTTTCTGGGTAAATGAAGTCATGGCTGGCCCGCCCCGCTATCCGCGTATGCATGCCTCATACACCACCAGAACGTGCAGGCGAAAGAGGCGTACCGCTTCAGCTCTGCTCAAGCATGGCCTTGCGATACTCGGCGTCGCGCTCGGCCCCGATGAGCGAGCGGACGGTATCGGGCGTGTAGCCGAACTGTTCCAGCGCCCGGGCAGACATCTGCAGACCGGCCTCGATAGCGTCCGGCACGACGTGCGTGGCGCCTGCCTGGAACAGGCTGCGCGAATGGTCGGCATCCTGCGCGCGGGCCAGAATCGGAATTTCCGGACGGCCCCGGCGCACGGCCCGGACGATATGTTCGGCGGCCTGCGGGTCGTCGATGGTGACCACAACCATCGCCGCGCCGGACAGGCCGGCCTTGTCGAGGATTTCCTTGCGGGCGCCATCGCCGAAATAGACGCTCCAGCCCTGTTTGCGCAGGCGGGCGACCGTATCCGGCCGGCTGTCCAGCGCAACGACGCGTGTATTCTCCTCATCGAGGATGCGGGCCACGGCCTGCCCCACCCGGCCAAACCCGGCGATGATGACGTGGTTTTCCAGCTCCGCCTTCTCGGCTGGCAGCGTCGTGGCCTGGCCCTGCCCCTTGCTCTGCATACGGCGCACAAGGGATTGCGAGCCGCGCCAGGTGACCGGGATCAGCAGCATGGACAGGCCCGCCACGGCGGAGACGAGCGTTGCCTGTTCGCCTGTGATCACACCGCCCGCAGCGCCTGCCGCCAGCACAACGAAGGCGAACTCCCCCGCAGGCGCCAGCAGGCCGGCCGTCTCCGTGGCGAGTTCCGGGCTGCGCCCGAAGATCCGCACAGCCACCCAGGCAATGGCGTATTTCACCGTCAGAAGCGCGATCAGCCCGGCCAGCACCAGCGGCCATTCCCGGGCGATCACGCCAAGATCGAGCCCGAGGCCCACCGTCATGAAGAAGACGCCCAGCAGAAGGCCCTTGAACGGGTCGAGGTCGACTTCGGTCTGGTGCTTGAATTCCGTCTCGCCCAGCATCAGGCCGGCGAGGAAGGCGCCGAGCGCGATGGACAGGCCCGCACTGGCCGTCAGCACGGCGGCGCCCACCACGGTGAGCAACGTGATCGCCATCAGGAAGTCCCGCCCGCCGGCATCCGCCGCCATCTGGAACAGGCGGCGCAGCAGGAATCGGCCGATCACCAGCAGGATGCCGACCGCCAGAACGCCCTGTACCGCGGCCTCCAGCAGGACCGTGCCAAGGTTTGCCCCGGCGTCGGACGAGGCGAAGCCGACAAAGATCAGGATCGGGGCGACCAGAATGTCCTGGAACAACAGCACGCCCAGTGCCGTCCGCCCGACCGGCGCCGAGGCCTGGTGGTTTGCCGTCATCAGCTGCATCACCACGGCGGTGGAGGACAGGGCGAGCGCCAGCCCCACCACGATGGCCGCCGTCAGGTCGAAATCGAACACCGTGGCCAGCAGCGCCAGCAGAATGGCGCTGGCCGCAGCCTGAACGATGCCTGCGCCGAACACGATCCGGCGCAGGGACCAGAGCTGTTCGACAGAGAGTTCCAGCCCCAGCAGGAAGAGAAGGAACAGCACGCCCAGTTCGGCGAAAGGCGCTGCCGCTCCGGGCTCGGCAATGGTAAACATGCCAAGCGGCGCCCAGGTATCCGAGAACGAGCCGAGCCCCCACGGCCCGAGCGCCACACCCGCCAGGATGAAGCCGACCACCGCCGGCAGCTTCAGCATGCGCAGCGCAGGCACGAGCAGGCCTGCTGCGATCAGGAAGACCAGCGCGTCCTTGATCAGGATTTCGTGGCTTCCTTCGTGCATGCGGATTTCCTCATATTGCGATTCGCCGGCCCCGGTGCCGTCACATTTATCTTCTATCGGACGCGGCCAATACTCTCCAAGGGAAGACATTACGTTGCATCAAGATTCTGCGGAAATGCCGGCACATGGCGTTCCATGCCGGCCTGCTGTATGGAATGTAGCTGCCATGCGTTTCATATCCGCCGCACTTATGAGTTTGATTGCCTGGATGGCCATGCCCGCGCTGGCCTCAGCCGCCGACGTGTATCGCGATGTGGTCTACAACCACATGCCCGCGGTGAGCGATGGCAATTTCACCATGGACATCTACGCCCCGGACGAGGCCGAAGACCTGCCCATCATCATCATGGTGCATGGCGGCGCGTGGACCTATGGCAACAAGCAGAATGCCATCGGCGAGAAACAGGCGGACTTTTTCACCGATGAAGGCTTCATCTATATCTCGATCAATTACCGCCTGGCGCCGGACCACCCCTTCCCGGCCGCGGTGGAAGACCTCGCCTCCGCCATCGCCTTCGTCTACCGCAATGCCGAGGATTATGGCGGCGACCCGGATTCCATTTTCCTGATGGGGCACTCATCCGGCGCCCACTCTGTCGCGCTGGTTTCCATCGACCCGCAATATCTGCGCAATGAAGGCCTGAGCCTAGGCGTGATCAAAGGCACCGTGCCGCTGGACGGCGCCTCCTACAATCTGGTGCGCACCGGCGAGCGGAAAGGCGAGCTGCCGCGTTTCTACCGGCCGGCCTTCGGCAGCAAGGAAACCGTCTGGCGCGAAGCCTCCCCCACGCTTCATGTGATGGATGGCCGGCGCATCCCGCCGTTCCGGATTCTCTATGTCGACCGGCCGGTCTCCCCGGACCGGGCCAAGGAACTGGCCGAAACGCTGCGCGAGCATGGCTATGACGCCGAAGCCGTGCTGGCGAAGAACCGCTCCCACAAGAGCCTCAACAACAGGCTCGGCATGGACGGCGACAAATACGGCCCGATGATCGCAGACTTCTTCCGCAGCCAGATGAATTAGGCCTTCAGGCTTTTCAGGAGGTCCTGAAGCCCGGCAAGGATCCGGCGGATGGCCGACTCCGTCATGGCCCCTGGCTCGCAGCGCTGGACCTGTTTGAGGATCGCCATCGCCGCCCGCACGCCCTGCTTCGTCGGCTGGCGCCTTGCCACCTGGTCGATCGCCTCAATGGCGGCCACTTTCGTATACTGATAGGCATCCGGGTTCGAACGGCCTGCAATATCGGCCAGCGCTTCGATCACTTCCTCGCCGGGCTGGCACGTCGCCAGCAGCCGGATGACGTGCTGCTTGAACTCCTTCAGGCCCGCCCGGCGCGAAGTGTGGAACAGGATCGAGCGCAACACTTCGATGGTCAGGTTCACATTCGCCGGGGTTTCCGACAGGTCTGTCGAGATCCTGTCCAGCATTGTGTAGAGATCCGATTCCGGCGCGCCCTTCTCAGCCATATTATCGAGCAGGACAAGGCGCGGCGTCAGGTCGAAGTCCGGCCGCTCTACCGAGATGGCCGCAATGAAGGCGCGGGCAACCGGGTCCTTGTATTCGCCATGCATCTGGCCCAGCCGGTCCGCATTGTAGCGGCGGAAGTCGACAAGGCCCGGCCGGGTCGACTGAACATTCAGATTGAAATGGATTTTATGGGCCTGCGCCGGCGTCGTGTGCTTCTCCGGCCAGGGCGCGCCCGGACGCAGGCAGGCCATCATCGTGCGGCGCAGCTCCGCTTTCTCCACAAACGTGTCGAGCCGGTCGATCAGGCCCGGACGGAACTTGTTCGCCGGATCGGTGCCCGCCTTGTAGAGCCGCTTCTGCTGGCGGTTGCGGCCCGTGATCGAAATCGCCTGCAGCAGCGAGGCGATCAGGACGAGGTCGACCGTCGAACGCGCCATGAAAACCGCATGCTGGGAGGCGACTGTGTGCATCGAGATCAGGTCCGAATCCGCCCCCGGCCGCGGCTGGCCGAAATTGTAGATCTCGGCCCAGTCGACAATCGGCACCGCCTGATCAGGGTCACACCGAAATAACCGAACCAGTCGAGGAAACCGGTCTCCTGCCCTTTCGGCAGATGGAACATGTCTGGCCCGAACAAGCCGCTCCAATGCGCATTGCTCATCATGATCGGGATCAGGAAGAAGACGAACAGGAAGCCCAGCAGCGTCTCGTCACGGTAATCCTCGCGCATGGATGTGCGGTAAGGCGTGGTTGGCTTGAAATCCGTCAGGGCGGCCAGCGCGCGGTCGTCTTCCACCCAGCTCCAGAGCCGGGAGACAGAGACCGCCGCAACGATGCCGAGCGCACAGGGAATGAGCCCCCATTCCGGCGGCAGGTACCAGCCGAGCAGGCAGAGGCTGATCAGGATCAGTCCCAGAATACCGTAACGCGCGGCAACGGAGCGGTGCTCCATCCCGGCCATCACGGCGACGATCCGGACAAGGAATGTGTCGACCGCGTCATAGAAGGCCGCCAGCGGACGGGCGCCGCGCGCGGCAAAGCTGAACACCCGGCTCAGCCAGCGCACCGGCATCAGCTGAGACAGCGGGTCCATGAACACAACGACGGCGAACGCCCCGACCACCAGGAAGCCGATGGCAATCCCGATCAGATTGTCGAAGGAGACGGACTCGTTGAAAATCCCGGCGCAGATCGCAAAGACAATGATGCCGCCAACCACCAGCGTGGCAACCAGCGCGCCCATCGCTTCGGCATCCTTGGAATCGTTCATGCCGTCGATATTGGCGCGCGGCACGTCCGTCTTGCGGCGCTCAGCGGCCTGGAAACGGGACAGGTTCACCGCGTTCCAGGCGAGCGGCAGGAAAGCGAGCGCCAGAGCGGCAAAGACACAGGCAATAAAAGGCGCGCCCTGCAGCTGGTCCTGCAATACGCCGGACAGGTCCCCGCCCCATTCCGTCACGGCGGCAAGCCCGCCGGACAGGCAAACCAGCAGGCCGACGCAGACCGCCGGCAGGCGCAGCGATGGGCCATGCGCAAAATTGTCCGGAGAATCCCGCAACAGCAGCAAGATCGGCAGCCAGAACAGAACCGTCCCGCTGAGGAACCAGAGCTTCGCATCTGACGACTGCAGCACCGGCTGGCCGGAGAAAGTATGCCAGAAAACAAGCGCGGTCAGGCCGGCAAAAGCGGCCAGCGCCCAGAGGACAAAGGGTGTCTGCCGCCAGGCCCGGAAACTCTGCCAGCGGCCCGGCGCGCGGGCTTCGGGCCCCGCCTCTTCCACATTGCCTGCGTCCAGTACGTCGTCCGCCCTGGCTTCCCCATCGGCCATGGCCGCCCCCTCGTTCTCTCTCCGAAACGATTTTCACCGGGTGGGCCTGAGAGTCAATTCGACTCCGGGTGGACAGGACGTTCTAGTGGGCGCTGCAGGCGGCAGGCGCGTCGAGCCCGAGGAGCGGCAGCCCCTCGGCACAGAGCTCGTGGCCGCCCTGCCAGATCATGTGCAGCGCGACATAGAGAATGATGGCGAGCCCGGCAAAGGCGATCCACCGGTGCCGGGTCAGGATTTTGGCGATAAAGGTCGAGGCGACGCCCATCAGGAGGATCGAAAGGGCCAGGCCGAAGACCAGCACGACCGGATGCTCCCGCGCCGCGCCGGCGACGCCCAGCACATTGTCGATCGACATGGACACGTCGGCGATGATGATCTGCGTCACGGCCTGGCGCAGCGTCTTGCGTGACGTCTGCCCGGCCACGGTACCGTCCGCGTTGAGGTCTGCGCCCGCCAGCGCCTCTTCGGCATTGAGCTGGGCCTCTTCCCTCAGTTCCCGCCACATCTTCCACGCGACCCAGAGCAGCAGCACGCCGCCGGCAAACAGGAGACCGATGATCAGCAACAGTTCCGCCGCAACGAGCGCGAAGGCGATACGCAGGACAGTGGCAAAGACAATCCCGATCAGGATCGCCTTGGCGCGTTGCTTCTTCTCCAGCCCCGCCGCAGCGAGGCCGATGACGACGGCATTGTCGCCCGCCAGCACAAGATCGATCGCCACAACGGCGAAGAAAGCCTGCAGGAGTTCCGGAGACAGAAAAGAAAGGTCAGCGACCATGGCCCAGGGGCCCCTATTGCGCGCCCGGCCAGGTGCCGGGGCTCAGGCCTTTCAATGTGGAGTGCGCCGGCCGGGCCTGCAATGAGGCAGACTCAGCCCCATTACAGACCGGTGGCATGTCTTACGGTTCGACGACGTTGAACCAGAAGGGCGGGGTTTCCAGCGCGCTGAACCAGGCAAGCAGGGCCGATGGGTCGCCCTCCACTTTCGCCTCGCCCGCCTTTGCAATGTCCTGGAAGCTCCGTGTCTGGAGAATCAGATCGTTGAAGGCTGCTCGGGAAATCGTCAGCGTTGCAGCTGGCGACCCGGACGCAGAGCCCGGCCGCGGGAAGGCCGTGCGGGTGCCAACGTCCAGCATCAGCGTCTCTTCCGTGTCGGGGAAGACAAAGTTCAGCGTGAACGGATCGCGCGTCAGCTTCTCCGGTGCGTAGCGGACAGCCAGCGCGTTGAACAGTTCCACCGTCGGCACACCTTTCAGGAAGTCGAGATTGCCGAGGCGGATCGCCTGATCGAGAGGCAGGCCGCGGCGCAGCTCTGCCGCGCCGGTCAGGTAATAGTCACGCCAGGCGCCGGATTCGGCCTGGAAGCCCATCTGCTCATAGGTGGACGCCAGCCAGTCACGGCCCAGCTTGTTTTCCGGATTGGCAAAGACAACCGCGTTGAACACTTCCGCGGCCCAGCGATAGTCCCCTTCCTTGAAGGCTTTCTCGCCAGCCACCAGCGCGGCATCTTCCCCGCCGGCCAATGCGACCATGCGCTTGGAACGCTCTTCCATCGGCCAGGCATTGTAGGTGGCAGGCACGCCATCCCACCAGCCGAAATAGTACTGGTAGACTGCCTTGGCGTTGTGGTTCAGCGTGCCGTAATAGCCGCGCGTATCGAAATGCGTTTCCTGAACGTCCGGTTCCGGAATGTCTTCTGCGATTTCAAACTGGGTCTGCCCCTGGTTTGCCCGGCGCACCGTCTGGTCATGGGTATAGCGGTAGACGTCACGCTGGCCGCGCAGATAATCCTGCACATTTTCCGTGCCGAAGGTCGGCCAGTGGTGCGAGGCGAAGGACAGGTCGGACTTGTCGGCATAATTGACCAGCACATAATCCAGCACACGGCTCCATTCGAGGAAGTCGCGCACCTTCGCGCCGCGCAGGGTCAGCCCGTTATGGAAGGTCGCCGTGGCGACTTCGGCGGTGCAGAGGGCGCGGAAGTCCGGCAGATAGAACATGAATTCGGCAGGTGCCTCAGTGCCGGCCGCATCAATGAACTCAAATTTGACGCCATCGATCGTGCGCTGCGTGCCCCGGCCGGAAATCTCTTCCGTCGGCGGAATGAAACCGGCGGTCCCCCGCGACAGGGCCGGCCCCAGACCGGTGCCAACCTGCCCGGTTGCGTCGTTCGGGAGCGTGCCGCCAAACATCAGGATCGCCCGGCGCGACATGTAGTTGCCGGCCAGCAGGTTTTCCGCGATGGCGTTTTCGGTGAATCCGATCGGAGCGAGCACAGGCACTCCATTGGCGATGTCAGCCTCTGAAATGACCCCACGGGCCCCGGCAAAATGGTCGGCATGGGAATGGGTGTAGATCACGCCGCTGACTGGGCGCTCGCCCAGTGTGTCATTGACCAGTTTGAGCGCTGCCGCCGCGGTTTCCTTGGCCGTCAGCGGGTCGACGATGATCCAGCCGGTTTCGCCCCGGATGATGGACATGACGGCCAGGTCATAGCCGCGCACCTGGTAGAGCCCGTCCTTGACTTCGAACAGGCCATGCTTTGCGAGCAGCTGCTGCTGGCGCCACAGCGACGGGTTCACTGTAGCAGGCGCCGGACCGGTGATGAAGTTCTGCGCATTGACGGACCAGACGACCTTGCCGGTGTCATCCACAATGTCTTCCTGGATCTGGGCCAGCAGGCCATGGTCGGCATCTTCGAAGTCACCCGGCTGGTCCAGCGGCAGGCGTTCGGCCAGCGCAGCGTTCGCCGCCTTGGTCGCTTCGGTTGCAATGCCTGCCTCTGGCGCCGCATCGGCTTTCGGAGGCGGCGCGGCCTGTTCGGAACAGGCAGCAAGGCTGATCAACGCGGCAAGCGCGAGGGCGGCATGTCTCATTTGGGTCCTCCCGGATTTTTTTGCAGTCTGCGCCGGACCGGATTGGGGCACAAGAAATCCCTCGCGATCCCGCGAATTACAACTGGTCCGGTATGTATACCAAAGTACGGAATAATCCCAGCATTTATTGGCGCTTGGAATGCCAAAAAAGGCACCCCTCCATACTGCCGGTACGTATAACTTCATACCGCGCGCCAGAAATTTCCGGCCTCGGTGTCAAAATCAACATGGTCAGCCCGTCTGGGGACTATGGTGCAGGATAAGCTTGTGCCAGACTTCCACCTGAGGAGACCTCCTGATGCAATTTGCACTATTCCTGTTTGAAGACGAAGCCACTTTTCAAGCCCTGCCCGAAGACCAGCAAATGGCCATCGTGGAAGAGCACATGGCCTTTTCGGAAGAATTGCAGGCAGCCGGGGCCTATGTCACCGGCGTCGCGCTTGAGCCGGCCGGAACCGGACGGTGCCTGAAAGCCGCGGGCGACATTCAGGATGGTCCGTATGCCGACACCAAGGAACAGATGGGCGGCGTCTATGTCATCAATGCCGGGTCCATGGCCGAGGCGGAAGCCTGGGCCCGGAAATGCCCGGTGCATAAAAGCGGCGGCACGATCGAGATCCGCCCTGTCCCTGATTATGGCAGCGCCTGACTCGTCAGTTACTGATGCACGCGCGGCGGCAGAATGGGCCGCGCGAACCTGCTACGGCAAACTCGTGGCACAGCTGACGGCGCAATATGGCGATGTCACCCTTGCCGAAGACGTGCTGGCGGACGCTTTCGCCAGCGCGCTCGCCACCTGGCCGGTACGCGGCGTGCCGGACAGTCCCGAGGCCTGGCTGATGAAGGCAGCCGCGCGCAAAGCGATCGATGCCGCCCGGAAGGCCGGTACTGCCGCGCGCCATGCCCGTACCACCCGGCCTCTGATGAAGGCCGACATGCCCCCCTCCGAAAGTGATGGATCAATTGATCGCGACCGGCGGCTGGAGCTGATGTTCCTCTGCGCCCACCCGGCCATTCCGGCCCCTGCGCACACCGCCCTGATGCTGCAGACCGTGCTCGGCTTCACCGCGGAAGACATCGCGGGCGCCACGCTGGAAAGCCCGGCGGCGATCGGCCAGCGGCTCGCCCGGGCGAAACGCCTCCTGGCGAAGGGCAACATCCCGTTCGCCATACCGCCCGACCATATCCGCCGGGAACGTATGGCGGCGGTCCTTCGCGCGATCTATGCCGCCTATACAAGCGGATGGGAGAATATCGCCGGCGGGACGGATCCTGTGACCGGGCTTGCGTCGGAAGCCGAATGGCTGGCGCGCTGTCTGATCCGGCAGGTGCCGGACGATGCCGAGGCGAAGGGCCTGCTGGCACTGATCCTCTATTGCGAAAGCCGTCGCACAGCCCGGCGGGACGATGCGGGATGTTACGTTCCGCTCAACGATCAGGACACGGCCCTTTGGGATGAAGCCCGCATCCGCGAAGCCACCACCCTGCTGACCGACGCATCGCGCGCGAAATCTCCCGGACGCTTTCAGCTGGAAGCCGCCATCCAGGCGGTACATGCCGCCCGGCGCCAGACCGGCCGCACGGACTGGGCGCTGATCTGCCAGCTCTACCAGGCCCTGAGGAGCACCGCGCCGTCCGCCGGGGCGCAGATCGGCGAAGCCGCCGCCCGCTTGCAGGCCGGCGAGCCGGAGACTGCGCTCTCCCTGCTGGATGCGATTGCGGGAAAGGACACCGCGCAGCATGCGCCCTACTGGGCCGTGCGGGCGCATGTCCTCTATGCCCTGGGTGAAGTGGAAGCGGCGCACATGGCCTTGCAACAGGCCGCCGCACTGACCCCGGACGAGGCCACGCGCACCTGGTTACTCGCCCGGCGTAAAGATACCTGAAGCCTAGTGGGCGATCGAAATCGAGACGGCGCCGAATTGCTGGGGCCCGTCCTGATAGGCAAACTGCTCTGTCCGTGTCACCCAGGTGAATGCAACCTGCACGTCGCGATGGTGAACCACAAGGCCCGCCTGCAAATCCCCGGAAAGCGCGCGGCGATCTTCTACACGTGCCGAGTCGCGCCACAGATTGCCATCCAGGAACATGTCCCTCGCAATGGCGCGGCCGTCGACGCCGATAAAGGCATATCCACCCCAGGGGGCTTTATCGGTGCCCGGAATGAACTCCCCTGCCCCGGCGAGGGCCGGACGGATGCGCGGCGGACCGAAACCGGAGTCGAGATCCCAGCCGATCCGCGCCGTCAGTCCCGTGTTCACATAGGTGCGCACATTGCCGAGGGCGAAACCGGCATGACCGGCAAAATCCGTCTCCAGCCCGAAAGGCAGGTCGATCTTGTCGAGCCGCTGCAGGCGCTGGGCGATGATCTCCACGCCTGGCTCATCCTTCAACTGGTGGTCCCAGCCCTGCGCGCCGGGAATACCGAGCATATTGTGCCAGTTGTTCTGGACGAACTCGCCGCCCGCGGACGGCCCGACAATGCCGAGATTGACCTGCAGCGTGTCCTGCACGCCCTTCTCCAGATCTGTCGCCGCAACGGTGGAGGAAAAGGAGAGCCAGCCGGCATAGGGCCGGTCCAGCGGATTCGGATCCGTGAGCGTGATGTCCTCCGGTGTGAAAATCGCGTGCGAGAGGCCGAAGCCCTGACGCAGATCTGTCCGCTCGACATCGATCCAGGGCAGCCGCGCCGCGACCCATTTCAGCCCCGGGTGCACATTATCTGCGCCGGATACATGCTCGATCCGCACGCCGTTCGAATAATTCCGGTCCGTTCCGGAGCCGAACATGTCGTTCTCCGATGTGATGGACCAGACGCCCGGCTTGCGCGGGGCGACCGGACCAGACGCCTCCTGCCCTTCCGCCAGAGCTGGCGGCGCCCCCAATAGGGCCGCAATGAAAAGGGCCGCTGCAATCGGCGCGGCCCTTGTCTCAGTCAATGTATCAAATCGGGGCAGTTTCATGCTCCGCGGGATAGCACCTAACGGCGCATGGTGAAACTGACCCCGGCGAAATCTTCGTTCTCGCTGAAGCCGCCATTCCGGTCACGGTATTTCACTTCGCGCCGGATATAGGACAGGGAGAGCTGGCCACCGCCGCGCTGGATGGAAATACCGGCCTGCATGTCGCCCACGGTGACCTGATCGGTCAGGGCCATATCGTTCAGCTGCGGGGTAAATCCGTTACGGTCTGCATCCCAGATGAGCGCTTCACCATCTGCGCCGGCAAACAGGTACCAGCCCTGTGGCTGGCCATTGGAATCGAGCAGGTCAAAGTCCTGACCGATGCGGACTTCACCGCCCAAACGCTGGGTCAGCACTTCGCCATCTTCACGCACGGCAATGCGCGGCGCGACGCCGACATCGAACTTCAGGCCGGTAACTTCGCTGGGCGCCGAGAAGGCGATTTCGGCGGCGATGTCTTTCTCCACCTTGGCGAGAGCCGGATTGAGGGCCGCAGCCGCCGAGCGCTCGGCCGTGACGGCCGTCAGCGCGCCTGCCCCGGACCAGCCGAGTTCAGGCTTGTCGGCCGGCGTGGCGACGAGCGAACCGGAAGAGAAGTCAGCCGGCGTTCCGGCAAATGCCATCGTGGCCATCTCGCTGCCGAGCCCCAAGGGCGTGCCCGAAAAACGGGTTGGCAGGCCATCGGCCACATGGACGGAAATCTTGTTGGGGTCCTGCGTGATGGGCGTCACGACGGGGCCGGTGCCGGGTGCCGCCATCATCATGCCGACAGTCGGCGGCACAGCAGGTTCAATCCGCATCTGATCATGCGGAGAGACGGCTACGCATCCCTGGCACGCCATCGTCAATACTGCACTGGCAATTGCAACGACCATTCGACCCACACCTCTCATGGCTGCCTTCCCTAGGAGAACCGTTAACGGGAATTAGGCCATCGTTCATTTAATGTAGCATGAAGGCTTCGGACCCTTCAAACCACTTTCCACTCAAAAAAGATTAATTCCGCTACCTCTAACGCACTTCTGTAGAGTCTGTTCCAGACTCCGGTTTTTTTAGGGAAATTTTGAGCAAAACTCGCGCCATATGGCCCGATTTCCTTATTAACCTATTGAAAATTTTAGATTTCCAATCGGAACGCCCGATAGAAAATGCGGTCTGGCAGAACCACTCTGGCGCGGAACTGTGCATGTTTGCCCGGATTTGAAACACGCAAACGGCGAGAACCTGATCAAAGTTCTCGCCGCACGGGATCTGAATTCTACTTTAGAGCATAGCCTACTGGCAGGCGAGGCACTCGTCATAGTCGGTGTTCGGGGTTTCCATCTGGCCGGCCTCGGCCTTTTCGGAGCCTGCGAACGCAGCCCGCTGGACCGACTTGGAACGGCAGTAGTAGAGCGACTTGAGCCCCTTCTCCCACGCCGTCCAGTGCAGCATGTGCAGGTCCCACTTGGCGATGTCGCCCGGCAGGAACAGGTTCAGCGACTGAGACTGGCAGATATAGGGTGTGCGGTCAGCCGCAAGTTCCACGATCCAGCGCTGGTCGAGTTCGAAGGCGGTCTTGAACACGGCGCGCTCATGCTCGTCGAGTTCCTCGAGATGCTGGACCGAGCCCTCATGCTCCAGGATGGACGCCCAGGTTTCCGGCGTGTTGAGACCCTTGCTTTCCAGCAGCGCTTCCAGCTGCGGGTTCTTCACGGTGAAAGAGCCCGACAGGGTCTTGTGGGTGTAGACGTTGGCCGGAATCGGCTCGATGCCGGCGGAGGTGCCGCCGCAGATGATCGAGATCGACGCGGTCGGCGCAACGGCCATCTTGTGGCTGAAGCGGGCCATCATGCCGGCGTCGCGGGCGTCTTCGCAGGGGCCGCGCTCCTTGGCGAGTTTCACAGAAGCCGCATCGGCGCCCTTGCGCACGTCCTTGAAGATCTTCTCGTTCCAGACCTTCGCCATGGCACTTTCCATGGAGACGTTCATCTTCTGCAGGAAGGAGTGGAAGCCCATCACGCCGAGACCGACCGAGCGCTCGCGCTTGGCGGAGTAGACGGCACGCTCCATTTCGGACGGCGCGCGCTCGATGAAGTCTTCCAGCACATTGTCGAGGAAACGGAAGATGTCTTCCAGGAAGTTCTCGTCCTTCGACCATTCCAGATACTTCTCGGCATTGACCGAGGAGAGGCAGCAAACGGCCGTGCGGTCCTCGCCGCGGTGGTCGACACCGGTCGGCAGGGTGATTTCCGAGCAGAGGTTCGACTGCGTCACCTTCAGGCCGAGCTTGCGCTGGTGCGCTGGCATGGCGTTGTTCACCGTGTCGGTGAACAGCAGATAGGGCTCGCCGGTCTGCATGCGCAGCTCGAGAATTTTCTGCCACAGCTTGCGGGCGTTGACCGTCTTCAGCACTTCATTGGTCTTCGGCGAGATCAGGCCGAACTCTTCATCATTGCGGACGGCTTCCATGAAGGCGTCGGTGATGTTGAGGCCGTGGTGCAGGTTCAGGGACTTGCGATTGAAGTCGCCGGACGCCTTGCGGATTTCCAGGAACTCTTCGATTTCCGGGTGGTGAATGTCGAGATAGCAGGCCGCAGAGCCGCGGCGCAGGGAGCCCTGCGAGATCGCAAGTGTCAGCGAGTCCATCACGCGGATGAAGGGGATGATGCCGGACGTCTGTCCGTTCTGGCCGACTTTCTCACCGATGGAGCGGACATTGCCCCAATAGGTGCCGATGCCGCCGCCATTGGAAGCGAGCCAGACATTCTCGGTCCAGGTGCCGACGATGTCGTCGAGCGAGTCGCCGACCTGGTTCAGGAAGCAGGAGATCGGCAGGCCGCGGTCCGCGCCGCCATTCGAGAGAACGGGCGTCGCCGGCATGAACCAGAGCTTCGACATATAGTCATAGAGGCGCTGGGCGTGGGCCTGATCGTCGGCGAAGGCCTTGGAGACGCGAGCGAACATGTCCTGATAGGACTCGCCCGGCAGCAGGTAGCGGTCTTCCAGCGTTTTCTTGCCGAATTCGGTGAGGTTTGCGTCACGGCTGGAGTCGGTCACGACTTCCATGTTCGAAACCACGCGCAACTGCGTATCAGCACCCGACTTCGGCTTCCCCTTGCGGGTCGCGTTTTCAGTCACAGCGTTGGCGTTGGATGCAGACATGCGGCAGCCCTCCGGATCGATTGAAAATATAGGAACTTCAGCCCCAAGCGCCAACATGTGGCGCCCTCCGTCGTTCCTGACACTACATATAGTGTCCGAAGGTTAACACACGGTCAACGTGGTTTGTCGGGAAAGGTTCACATTCGCCGTGGAAAACTGGTTAACAAAATCCTTCCGAAACCCTGAAAACGCAAGAGCCATGGGCGTTCTGGCCTGTGGAAAACAGGTGTGTTCTTCACACCCTGCGCCGGATTGCCGCCGAAAAAACCGGCCACCGTCCGGCGAGGAAAAGGCGCGGATTCCGGCCGCCCCACTATCCCTAGTAGGTGCCCGCCCCCGAACACACGCAGAAAACGATTCCTGACGGGGCCGATTCCCGGCTCAGGCGAGCAAATGAGTCGTCCCCTGCCCCGATGCGGGCATGACATTCAGTCTGGTCGAGAATGTAGGAGAAGAAGGAGACAGGCGAGCGACCCGGGCGGAAAACTCGTTGGGGCTGCTCCGTTCCCGGCCTGACCCGGTTGGCGAGCGGCCCGTCCGCCACCTGCCTCCCGCGGGCTATATGCGCAGAGGCCGCCCCGGACGCAAGGGCCAGAGTGAGTCCATCGCCAGATCAGGCCATGATCATGCCGGACTATAACGGACCATCAAATGCTGTCCTGCTGCCGTTCCCCATGCTAGCCATGACTTCACTTGTTTAAAGATGGGAGGGTTTCTCAATGAAACAGAGACTGCTTGCGATGGCCGCGGTGGCCGCGCTGCTGAGCGCCGCACCGGCACTGGCGAAGGAAGACGAGGCGCCCTCGAAGCGCTTCACCGCCGAACGTGTCTTCGACATGGAATATGCGACCGACCCGCAGGTTTCCCCGGACGGGAAGACCGTGGTCTATGTCCGCCATTCCATGGACAAGATGACCGACCGCGACACCGGGCACCTCTGGTCCATCGATCTTGCCACCGGGGCGCACCGCCCGCTGGTGACAGACGTCTCCGCCGGCCGGCCGCGCTGGTCGCCGGACGGGTCGCGCATTCTTTATATGTCGTCGAACGGCAAAGGCCCGGAAATGCGCCTCCTCTATCTGGACAGCGGCCGCAGCTTCTCGCTCGCCCAGTTCACCGAGGAAGGCCCGAGCGCCGCGGCCTGGTCGCCGGACGGCAAAGAGGTCGCCTTCTCCATGTTCGTGAAGGGCGAAACGCCGAGCTTCGCCAAACCCCTCACCCCGCCCAAGGGCGCCAAATGGAATGACGGCGTGAAGGTCATCGACGACCTGACCTTCCGGTTCGACGGCGCAGGCTATCTTCAGGACGGCGCTGAGCAGATTTTCGTGCTGACCGTCGATGGCGGCACGCCGCGCCAGGTGACCTTCGAGGAGGCCGATCTCGGCGGGCCGCAATGGCTGGACAATGACACGCTGCTCGTCAGCGGCAATCTCGCCGAAGACCGCGACCTGGATCCGGTCGAGAGCGAGGTCTACAAGATCGACCTCACCGACAATTCGATCAGCGCCCTGACCAGCCGCGACGGACCGGACCTCGGCCCGGTCGTCTCGCCGGACGGCAAGACCATCGCCTTCCGCGGCTATGACGATCACCTGAAGGCCTATGAGCAGGCCAATCTCTATCTGATGGATGCCGATGGCGGAAACGTCCGCGAACTCGCCGCAGACTTCCCGCTGGAATTCGGCAGCATCGCCTGGGCTCCGAACGGCAAGAGCCTGTACGCCCTCTGCGAAGACCATGGCGTGCTCAGCGTCTACAATGTCGAGCTGAGCGGCAAGGTCAGCGAGGTCGTCACCAATGTCGGCGGCGCCTCCATCGGCCGGCCCTATGCCGAAGGCAGCTTCTCGATCAGCGAAGGCCGCAAGCCGGTGATCGCCTACACGGCCGGCTTCTCCGACCGCCCGGCCGAGGTCGCCACGATCGGCGCCAATGGCAAAGACAACAAGGTGCTGACCGAGCTCAACGCCGACGTCCTGCCCTTCCTCGACATGGCGAAAGTGGAGGAGATCCATGTCGCCTCCAGCGCCGATGGCCGCGAGATCGAGGCCTGGGTCGCCCTGCCGCCGGATTTCAAGGCCGATGGCAGCTTCCCGATGATCCTGGAAATCCATGGCGGTCCGTATGCGATGTACTCGCCCTTCTTCGGCAGCGAGATCCAGCGCTATGCCGCCGAGGGCTATGTCACCGTGTGGAGCAATCCGCGCGGCTCGACCGGCTATGGCGAAGAGTTCGCCCAGCTGATCGACCTCGCCTATCCGGGCAATGACTATGACGACCTGATGAGCGTCGTCGATGACCTGGTCGCGAAGGATTATGTCGATGAGGACCGCCTGTTCATCACCGGCGGCTCCGGCGGCGGCATCCTGACGGCATGGACCGTCACGAAGACCGACCGCTTCGCCGCAGCCGCTTCGATCAAGCCGGTGATCAACTGGATGACGATGGCGCTCGCCGGTGACATCTCGCAATTCGTGCGCCGCCACTGGATCCGTGCCGACCCATGGGCCGATCCGGAAGCCTTCCTGAAATTCTCGCCGATACGCTATGTCGACAAGGTGACGACGCCAACCATGATCATGGTGGGCGAGGAAGACTACCGCACACCGGCCTGGGAAGCCGAACAGTTCTACACCGCCCTCAAGATGAATGGTGTGGACACGGTCTATGTCCGCGTGCCGGGCTCCCCGCACTATATCGCCTCCCGCCCCTCCCGCCTGATCGCCAAGACGGACAACATCATGGGCTGGTTCGCGAAATACGACCCGACGAAGAAAAAGGATGCGGCAGAAGACGGCGGAGAAGACTGATGTCTGGCCACCCGGCCCTTGTCGACAGCCTCGGCCTGCTCTCTGAGCGGGCCGGGGATGTGACGGGGCTGGTCTACACGCGCCTCTTCGCGGCGTATCCGGAGCTGGAAGACCTGTTCCTGATGGATACGGATGGTGGGGTGCGGGGATCTATGTTGTCTCAGGCGTTCGAATGCCTGATGGACCTCGCCGAAGGGCCGGGTACGATGGCGGAGACGGTGATCCGGTCAGAGCGGGTCAATCACGATACGTATGATGTACCGGCCGGCATGTTCGAGGTGTTCTTCGACATCATCCGCGATGTGACAAAGGAAGTGGCGGGCAGTGACTGGTCGCCGTTGATGGAGGCAGCGTGGGCATCAGTTCTGGCCGATGCATCGCGCCTCTCCCAGCCCCTGCCCGCCTGAAGCGCTGCGGTCCTGCCTTTGACCGCGGCGCTCCAACCGGAAAATTCTAGTCGCTGGCGGGGGACTCGTCGCGCGTTCGGGTCTTGCTGACGCCGATCACCATGCCGAGGCCGAACAGCGTAAACGCGCCAACCGCGATCCATGATGCCTCTATGCCGAGCAGAAAGGCGCCATAGGCGAGCCCGGCGATGAAGATCACGAAGCCGGTCAGATAAAGCGAAAATGAGGACATCGGCGAAGCTCCCGGTTTTTTAGAATTCCAGGAACAAACGCCTCACACACGGTCCGGTTCCCTGACCATAAGGCGAGGCGCAGGCCCCGGCGGACGCCCGGGCCTGCCATCCGGCAAGTGAAATTGTGGCGCGCTTTATCCGGCGGCGGTTACGCCTCGGCCTTCTTCGCGTTGCGCTTGCGCTCGTGCGGGTCGAGGAAGATCTTGCGCAGGCGGATATTCTCCGGCGTGACTTCCACGAGTTCGTCGTCGGCGATGTAGGCCAGCGACTTTTCCAGCGTCATCTGAAGCGGCGGGGTCAGGCGGACGGCCTCGTCCGAACCGGAGGCGCGCATGTTTGTCAGCTTCTTGCCTTTGAGCACGTTCACTTCGAGATCATTGTCGCGCGTGTGCTCGCCGACGATCATGCCGCCATAAACCTTGTCGCCCGGATGGATCATCATCGGGCCACGGTCTTCGAGGTTCCACAGCGCGAAGGCCACGGCCTCCCCCTGCTCCATGGCGATCAGCACGCCGGTGTGACGGCCCTGGATCTTGCCCTTGTGCGGGGCGTATTCATGGAAGACGCGGTTCATGATGGCCGTGCCGCGCGTATCCGACAGCAGCTCGCCCTGATAGCCGATCAGGCCGCGCGTCGGCGCGTGGAACACCATGCGTGTGCGGCCCGCGCCGGAGGGGCGCATGTCCAGCATGTCGGCTTTGCGCTCTGACAGTTTCTGCACGACGATACCGGAATGCTCATCGTCGACGTCGATGACGACCTCTTCAATCGGCTCCAGCTTGTTGCCGCTCTCGTCTTCCTGCATCACGACCTGCGGACGCGACACGCCAAGCTCGAAGCCTTCGCGGCGCATCGTCTCGATGAGAACGGCCAGCTGAAGCTCGCCGCGGCCGGAGACGGTGAATGCTTCGGCGTCCGTGGCCCGGTCGACCTTCAGGGCGACGTTGCCTTCGGCTTCTTTCAGCAGACGGTCCCAGATCATGCGGCTGGTGACCTTGGTGCCTTCCGTGCCCGCCAGCGGGCTGTCATTGACGCGGAAGGTCATGGAGATGGTCGGCGGGTCAATCGGCTGGGCCGCAATCGGCTCGGAAACGGACGGATTGCAGAACGTGTCGGCGACGTTCGCCTTGGTCATGCCGGCCAGCGAGACGATGTCACCAGCCTGCGCTTCTTCGACCGGCACGCGCTCGAGCCCGCGGAAGGCGAGCACTTTCGACACGCGGCCCTGTTCGACGAGCCCACCTTCGCGGTCCAGCACCTTGATGGTCTGGTTCGGCTTGATGCTGCCGGACGCGACGCGGCCGGTCAGGATGCGGCCAAGGAAGTTGTCGGCGGAAATGGTGGTGGCGAGGAAGCGGAACGGGCCCTCTTCCACTTTCGGCGTCGGCACATGATCCACGACCAGCTGGAACAGCTCGTCCATGTTGGCCTTCGCCTCCTCGTACTGGCTCGACATCCAGCCCTGCTTGGCCGAACCGTAGAGGATCGGGAAGTCGAGCTGCTCGTCGGTGGCGTCGAGGTTTGCGAACAGGTCGAACACGTCATTGACCACTTCGTCGGGGCGGCGCTCCGGCTTGTCGATCTTGTTGACGGCCACGATCGGCTTCAGACCGACCTTCAGCGCCTTCGAGACGACAAACTTGGTCTGCGGCATCGGGCCTTCGGCGGCGTCCACCAGAACAATGGCGCCGTCCACCATGTGAAGGATACGCTCCACCTCACCGCCGAAATCGGCGTGTCCGGGCGTGTCGACGATGTTGATCCGGTAGCCGTTCCACTCAACCGAGGTGGTTTTGGCGAGAATGGTGATGCCGCGCTCTTTTTCCAGATCGTTGGAATCCATCATCCGTTCAGCGGTCTTCTCGTTTTCACGGAAGGTGCCGGACTGTTTGAGGAGTTCATCCACCAGCGTCGTCTTACCGTGGTCGACGTGGGCGATGATGGCGATGTTACGCATTTTTTCGATAGGCGTGGACATGGGCGGCAGGCTTTCGGGAGGGAAGAAAGGGGAATTCCCGCGCCCGGTACAGGATGCCGCACGGTTTGGCTATGCCCAAGTGTCAGAAAGCCCCCTGGGGCTGAACAGCTGCCATACCGGCGACGGCGCCGCTTCCTGTTGCAATCGTCATGGAACAGAGCCCTGCCCCACCCATTGGTAAGTTACAGGGCTGGACGGGACCGCGCGACACAATCCGCGCGTCACATTAGCAGGAAAGGATTTATCATGACGAAACGTGCCGAAAACCGCACCCTCGCCATTCTCGCAACCGACGGCTTTGAACAGGTCGAGCTGACCTCGCCGAAAGAGGCCATCGAAAACGCAGGCGGCACCTGCAAGATCGTCTCGCCAAACGACCAGCGCATCCAGGGGAACAAGCACCGCGAACACGGTGACTGGTTCGATGTGGATGTGAAACTGGACGAGGCAAAGGCAGAAGACTTCGATGCGCTGCTTATCCCGGGCGGTCTTTTCAATCCGGACGCGCTGCGCCGGGACAACAGAGCCCTGGCATTCGCATCCGCTTTCTTCGAGCAGAAGAAACCGGTCTTCTCCATCTGCCACGGACCGCAGGTCCTTATCTCGGCAGGCCTGGTGAATGGCCGCAAGATGACGGGTTTCTCCGCGATCCAGCAGGACCTGAAAAATGCCGGCGCTGTCGTGACAGACGAAGCAGTTGTCGTGGACGAAGGTCTCGTCACCTCGCGAAATCCGGACGACCTTGGCCAATTCAATGCAAAGATCGTTGAAGAGATCTGCGAGGGCAAACACGCCGCCCAGCGCGAGTCCGTGACCGCCTGACCCGGAGGGTTCCGCGCGGTGCCGTCTTGATCGGAGCAGAAAGCTGCTGCATGCGCGTTGCATGACGAACTCAAACGACATGCCGCTTGCGGCGAAACCGATTGACCGCGCCGCGCACCGCCGACTGGACGAGGCCTGGCTGGAGGAAGCTTTCAAACGCGAGGACGTGCTGATCCTGCTGATGCGCAACGGCGAACCGTTCGTGCATCCGGGCCGCGACAGCGGACTCGTCTGGATGGGGCCTGAAGCGGCCCGCCTCTCGCCCGGCTCGCCCCGCCTCTTCCTCGGTGAAGACAAGGCCGGCACACCGGTGTTTGCGATCGACCTGCCGGAACGTTTTGTGCTTGAAGGCTCGCTGATCGAAGGGGCCGGAGAGTTTCTCGATTTCCGGGCCGCCGCCGGATCGATTCCGGAGATGGATGGAAACTGCGCCTCGACCGCGCGGTCAATTTTCATGTGGCATCAGAGCCACAGGTTCTGCTCAAAATGCGGTTCGGAAAGTGCGATGGTCGAAGCCGGATGGAAACGGCAATGCCCGTCCTGCGGCGCCGAACATTTCCCGCGGACAGACCCCGTCGCGATCATGCTGGCTGTGAAAGACGGCAAGGCGCTGATCGGACGACAGAAGATGTGGCCGCCGGGATTCTATTCCTGCCTCGCCGGTTTCTGCGAACCTGGAGAAACCATCGAGCAGGCCGCGGCGCGCGAAATCTTCGAGGAAGCTGGCGTCGTTGCTGATGCAGCGAGTGCAGAATACGTCGCCTGCCAGCCATGGCCCTTCCCGTCCTCGCTCATGGTCGGCCTTATTCTGGAAGCAGAAGGGTTCGACATTTCCATCGACGAAAAAGAGATCGAAGTGGCCCGCTGGGTGACCCGCGACGAGATGGTCCGGATCCTCAATCACAGTCACGGCGAGATGTTCGGACCGCCGCCGATGGCAATTGCTCACCACATCATGAAAGTCTGGTCAGAAAAAGGTCATTGACCGCACACGGAAGGCGTGTTTCCGCTCTTCTTGCAGACAAAAATCTGGAGTTGATTTCGCGCGAATCAAAGTACTGAGAATATTGCCACTGACAGGAGATCGGACATGGCAACTGCAACGAAGAAACCGGCTGCAAAAAAACCGGCGGCAAAAAAGCCAGCCGTGAAAAAGCCGGTCGCAAAAAAACCGGCTGCTAAGGCTGCGACAGCGACGAAAACTGCTGCCGCCAAAAAGCCAGCTGCAAAGAAACCTGCTGCTGCGAAGAAGCCGGTTGCGAAAAAGCCTGCTGCAAAGCCGGCCGTGAAGAAAGCTGCTCCGAAAGCTGCCAAGCCTGCTGCAAAGAAGCCGGCTGCCGCCAAGAAGCCCGCTGCGAAGAAACCGGCTGCGAAGAAAAAGTAAGCCGGACAATAAAGTTCCAGGAAAAGCGGACGCGGGAAACCACGTCCGCTTTTTTATTGCCGGAAGGTCAGCGAAGGCGCGCTCAGAAACGGTGCTTCAGGCCGATCTGGAATCCTTCGACATCATCATCCATCGTGCCTTGCTCCGCATAGTAATTATAACCACCGGTCAGGCTGGTCGACTCCGTGAGCGAGACCTCTGCCCCCAGGCTGCCGGCGAAGCCGTACCCACTCGGTGAGCTGGAGATTGTGATGCCGTCTCCAAAGTCCGGACTGGAACCGGTTTGCTGCGTCACATCGTATTTGTAATGTGAGACCCCGGCCTTGCCGACAAGACGGATACGATCAGTCACCGGCAAATGGCCAACGCCCATCAGATCAATGCGATGCGTGAGGTCTGCCGACGTCCGGAAGGCCGGGAGGGTGACGGTATTGCCATTGACGTCATACGTGCCCCCCGGTGAGAATGTCCCGTCCCCGTCAATACCGGTGGCTGCGGTCACCTCGGCACCAAAATAGCGGTTGAAGTCGTAACCGCCCGTCAGGCCCAGCGCCTGATATTCATTTTGACCATCGGTCTCCTGCAAACGCTCATAGCTCAGTCCGGCATACCAGCCGGACTCATCCGAGCCTTCGGCATAAGCGCACGGAATGACGGCCGCAGCCGCCAGAAGAAAGGTGAAAGTTCGCATCCAGGTATCCTTTCAAAGTGTTGGATACCTGTTCCTTCAGATTTATTTCGTATCAACCTCAAGTTAAACGAGAGTCATGACGCAGAATTCACGCGAACCTGCCGTAACGGCACTTATTCCTGCAGGTCCTGCCATTGCGTGTCGGCCTTTTCGATGAAGCCCGGAATATCTGCATTCCACTTCTTCTGGATGCCGGCATTGTAGTTCAGGTAGAGCTTCCCATCGACGATCTTCCAGTATTTCGCATCGCCCTTGGCATATTTGCCGTCGGCCATGGCCCAGGCGCAATAGCCGCCATATTGCGGCGCATAGGCGGCGGGATCTGCAAGGAAGGCGTCGCGGTTTGCGGCTGATGCAAACTGGAAGGTGGCGCCATTGTATTCGGTGGAGAACTCCTTGGAGCCCTTCACCGGCTGCCCATCCGTAAAATAGGCCACAGGATCATAGCCCTGAAGCGCGGTGTTCGAGAACCGGCCGGTATAGACGGCCGGCTCGGCCTGGGCCGTTGGCACAAGGACAGTCACAGGTGCAGCGGCCAGAAAGGCTGCCAGGAAAAGAGGACGGAGTTTCATCGGTAGAGATCCTTTCAGAAAAAGACGCCGGCCGCCAGCGAGGGGTGAGGCATGGCGGCCGGCATAAAGCCTCAGGCAACAGCGTGCCGGGCTTCGGAACGGAGGGCGGTTTCAGCAGGCGGCACCAGCACGTCCCGGATACCGGACAATATGGCGAAAAGGGTTTTGCGGCGGGCGATGAGCATGGCAATCGAGCTGAGCCAGACCGTCACCGCCATGACGAACAGGCCGCCACCATCATTGTTCGGATCGATGCCGAGCGGCGTCCAGAGATGGAAGTTCACCGCGCCGGTCATGACAGCCACCGCGATCAGCGCGCCGAGCGTCTGCAGGCGGCGAAACGCCGGGAACAGGCCAAGCAGAAGCAGTGTTGCGGCCAGCAATTCCGCCGTGCCGATTACATACTGGCTGAAAAGGCCGGTCTGCGCGAACAGGCCCGGCGCGCCGAGACTGGTGGCCCAGGCATCGAGCCGGCCGAAAATCACCTGTGTCTCAATGGCGTTCGTATACTTGAACCGAAGGCTGTCGAGGAACACCGCCGAGGCAACAAGGCTGTAGGCGATGGGGGCATATCTCTTCATTCGCGTAATCATGGTGGCGTCTCCCTTTGCGCGGTGTGTCTCACAACGCCCCGCACACGGGCAAAGCAAACGCGTGTGAGGATCGCTCACGGATTCGTGGGCGGTGCGAGAGCGGAGAAATGCGTGCGCCCCCTCGCGCAAGGCCGCCCCCTTCCCTACATTCATGCAGATTCTGCATGGGGGCTTTGAAATGGACCGGATCGATGCAATGCGCCTGTTCGTCCGTGTGGCGGATGCCGGCAGCTTTTCCCGCGCCGCCGCCGATCTCGGCATCGGACAACCGACCGTTTCGCGGCGGATCCAGGATCTGGAGTCCCAGCTGGATGCGATGCTGTTCCTCAGAACAACGCGCGCACTGAGCCTGACCGAAGCGGGCGAGCGTTTCTATCGCCGCGCGGTCGACATCCTCGCCGAATATGATGAAGCCGAGGCAGAGGCCCGAGGCCTGGAGCATGAGCCGGTTGGCCTGCTGCGCATTTCGTGTTCGCACTCCTTCGCGCGCCGCGTTATCGCACCGGAGATTGCCAGCTTCATGCGCATCTATCCGCATGTGAAGTTCGACGTCATCGGCGATGACTTCCTCACCGACATTGTCGGCGAAGGCGTCGATCTTGCTTTCCGGCTTGGCGAGCTCACGGATTCCAGCCTGATGGCCAAGAAGATGGTAGACGCGCCGCGCGCCTTGTGGGCCTCGCCTGCCTATCTGGAACGCAAGGGCACGCCGCAGGTGCCATCCGATCTCGAAAAGCACGATGCGCTCATTTTCCGCCACACCCGGTCGACCATCTGGACACTGACCAATGGCAGCCAGAAGGAAGACGTCACCGTCGACGGGCCGTTCCGGGCCTCCGGAGGGGAGATCCTGCAACAGGCTGCAGAAGACGGGCTCGGCATCCTGCTGGCGCCGGGCTGGCTGGTGTCAGACTGCCTTGGCACGAACAAGCTGGTTCGCGTCCTGCCGGACTGGAATGCACAAAGCCTGTCGATCCACGCCGTCTGGGCCGCAGGCAAGCTGCGCGGCAAAGCGAAACTGTTTGCTGACCACCTCGCCGAAGCGCTGAAGGCCAAGACGCAGATCTGCTAGCCTTCGCGATAGGGCGTCGCGGGGAACACGCCGACCAGTTTCAGCATCTGCGTGAAGAAGCCGGTTTCTTCGAGCGCCAGTTGCACCGACCGCTCGTCCGGGTGGCCTTCGATTTCGGCATAGAATTGCGTCGCCGTGAAGTTGCCGCCCACCATGTAGCTTTCCAGCTTGGTCATGTTGATGCCGTTGGTCGCGAAACCGCCCAGCACCTTGAACAGGGCCGCCGGAATGTTGCGGACTTCGAACAGGAACGCGGTTTTCGCCGGGCCATCGCCAACTTCGATTTCCGACGGCTCACGCGACATGATCACGAAGCGGGTCATGTTGTGCGCAGCGTCTTCGATGTCCTCAGCGAGAATTTCGAGTCCATAAACCTCAGCGGCCAGACGCGGGGCAATCGCCGCGACAGTCCGGTCGCCGCCCTCAGCCACTTCATGAGCCGCGCCCGCCGTATCCGAGGCCGTGACCGAATCAATTCCATGCGCCCGCAGGAAATTGCGGCATTGTCCCAGTCCCATGATGTGGGAGCGGGCCTTTTTGACCTCTTCCAGCTTCACGCCCGGCAGGGCCATCAGCTGGAAGCGGATCGGCAGATAATACTCGGCGACGATCTGCAGGCTGGTGCCCGGCAAAAGTGAGTGAATATCGCTCACCCGGCCGGCAATCGTGTTTTCGACCGGAATCATGGCCAGATCGGCCTCACCCTTCTCTACCGCGGCAAAACAGTCCTCGAATGTCCGACACGGCAGCGGTTCAAGCTCAGGATAGGCCTGATTGCAGGCAATATGGGAATTGGCCCCCGGTTCGCCCTGATATGCGATTTTTCCCGTCATTTTTCCGGCCCTTACCCCATTTTATACTGCGTCGGATCGCCGCGACGGACAGGGGAAGCTTCCCTGTCGCGCAGCCTTTATATTGCGGGCCATCCGTTAGCGTGCCAAAAGGCGCGCGCCAAGACTTATGACCAGACAGATTCGAAGGAAGATCCTCATGGGGGAACTCGGTCTCAACAAGATCCTGGGAGCGCTGCTGGCGACTGCACTGGGCCTTTTCGGGCTCAAGACGCTTTCTGACGTGGTGTTTGCCCATGGTGGCGAAGGCCATGGGGAAGAGCACGCTGAGGCGACCTCCCTGTCGGAGCAGATGTGCGAGCAATTCGCCTACTGCGTCGAAGTTGCTGGCGGCGGTGCCGCGGCAGCTGAAGAAGAAGAGGTGTTTGACCTCGGTGCCCTGCTCGCTGCTGCGGACGTTTCGCGCGGTGAACGTACCTTCAAGGGCCAGTGCACGACCTGCCACACGATTGACGAAGGCGGGGCCAACGGTACCGGCCCGAACCTGCATGGTGTGGTCGGCGCCGCCAAGCACCACCACGCTGATTTCAACTATTCTGCTGCGATGACCAGCCTCGGCGGCACGTGGACCTATGAAGACCTGAACCACTGGCTGGAGAATCCCAGCTCGTTTGCCCGTGGCACGTCCATGTCGTTCGCAGGCCTGCGCAAGGATCCGGACCGGATCAACGTGATCGCCTACCTCGCGTCCCAATCGCCGGATGCACCGCCCTTCCCGGATCCGCTGCCGGCGGCCGGTGAAGACGATGGCGCAGATGCGGCAGCTGAGGGCGCTGAAGCCCCGGCAGAAGGCGAAGAGGCTGCAATGCCGGCCGACGGCGCCATGGAAGACGCTGCCGACGCAGCCGCTGAAACCGTGACTGACGTCAGCGAAGTGGTCGTCGAAGAAGCTGACGCTGCAACGGAAACGGCTGAAGAGGCTTTTGACGAAGACGCCCCGACGCCGACGGAAGAAGAAGGCGAGTAAGGCTCAGGCGCCGGTCTTCCAGGCCGGCTCCCGTCCCTTCAAAGCAGATACTTGTATACGCCGGGCCCCTCTGGGCTCGGCGTAATACTTTGCGATCCGGGTAATTGCCTCTTCGAGCGGCTCGTGGGCAACGGCCATATGCCAGGCATTGGCATGCAACAAGTGACCGGCATCGGTCATGATGCCGACATGGCCTTTCCAGAAAACCAGATCGCCGCGCTGCAAAGCGCCGGGCGCCTGCCAGTCGGCAATCGCCTCGCCCACCCAGGCGAACTGCATGTCGCTGTCGCGCGGCAGGAGCACGCCAGCCGACTCGAAGGCCTGCTGGGTGAGGCCCGTGCAATCTATGCCAAGCCCTGACCGTCCGCCCCACAAATAGGGTGTGCCGAGGTAGCGTTGCGCGATGCCCGCAGGATCCGCGTCAGGCATACCCAGTTCTGCGATGTGGCGATGGTGCACCCAGCCGGCATCCTGGCAGTGCCGCCAGTCCCCTTCTTCGGCAAAGACGCTGACGCTTGCACCGAGGCTCAGCGTCAGCCGGGGCGGCGATTTCAGGTCCGGCGCGGCATAGGCATGGGTGTGCGGCGCGATAATCCGGTGGGTTGGCATCAGCAAGCGCTCGGACAGCCCGGCCAGCGGCACCCAGCCGACATAGCGGTCGCGCTGGCATTGCACGAGCGCGAAACCGTGCTGTTCCTCAAACACGTCCAAAATCTCGCCGAACAGGGCTTCTGTCGCGAGCCGCGCATCGGGCAAAGGGCCCTCCCGGACGGGAACCGCCCCTGCCCGGACCTGCACAGGACGGGCCGGCCTGTCCGGCGGTGTCAGTCGCGTATCATTGTATTCAGGCATGAGGCGCCCCGCAGCGTTGTCCTACGCTGCCGAAGCCTTGCGTGCTTTCGGGCTGGCGGCAGCGGTCTGATCCTTGCCGGAAGCTGCGGCAAGAACAAGGCCGGCAAATTGGCGAAGATATGTCATCCCGGCCGGCCGGCGTTCCAGGAAGATGTTCCGCAGGTCCGCCTCGTCACGCACGCGCTTGATGAAATCGAGGCGTTCCAGCGCATCCAGAGCGCGGGTCACGGCCGGCTTGGCGATATTCAGCTGCTCGGCCAAGCCGCGGACCGTGTGCGGCCCCGGCATGAGGGCAATGGTCATCAGGATGGCTTGCTGGCGGGCCGTCAGGTCCGGCGCATCGGAGCGAACCGAAGCGGTGACAGCCCGGCGCCAGAGTTCAAGGCCTTCGCGCTCTGACAATTGCATCCGGTTCATCCCCTTGGATTTTCGTCTTTCGCAGGAATCTCAGGTGATTTGCGGACTCCGTCCAGTCCTTCAGTGGCCGGCAAGACAGTGCTTACCCCTTCACATTGTGGACAAAACACACGACATTGGCCTCATGAGCGCCACCGACAGCCACACGCACCTTCACGCGAACACGCCCTGCAGCCCGCAGGATGTCGACGCCTTCCTGAACGAGGCCGAAACCCTGGTTGCCCGCCAGGGCCAGCGGATGACGAAAATCCGCCGCAAGGTCCTGCGCCTGCTGCTGGAAAGCACTGAGCCGGCCAAGGCTTACGACCTCCTGGCCAATCTCGATGGCGAAGGCTCCGCAAAGCCGCCAACCATCTATCGCGCGCTCGATTTCCTGCAGGAGACGGGCCTCGCCCACAAGATCGAGAGCCTCAACGCCTATGTTGCCTGCGGCCATGCCAGCCATCGCCACTCCGCCGTGTTCCTGATCTGCGATAAATGCCATGGCGCAGAAGAACTTCACGCCGAAGCCACCAGCGAGGCCCTGAAGGCCGAAACGGAAGCCGCAGGCTTCCATATGTCCCGCGCCGTCGTGGAAGTGCGCGGCACCTGCCGGGAATGTGCTGCGTGAAGACTCTCTGGCGGGGAAGCTGCAATCAGTGGGATTGCGACGAGATGGGGCACATGAATGTGCGCGTCTATGTCGAGAAGCAATTGGAAGGCCTTGCGGTCTTTGCCCATGCGCTCGGCATGCCGCATGCATTCCGTCAGAATTCACCTTCGACCATTGTGCCGGTGGACCAGCATATCCGCTTCGTCCGCGAAGTCCTGCCTGGCCGACCGCTGACCATGCATGGCTGCCTGATCGAAGTGGGCGAGTCAGACGCACTCGTCTATCAGGAACTGCGCCACGCCGACGGCCAGCTGGCCGCCGCCTTCCGGACGCGGATCATGCATATCGACACGGCAGGCCGTGAGCCGTTTCCATGGGGCAAGAGCGTTCGGGCCGCCATGGCGGACGACATGGATACACCGCCCGAAGAAGCCGCGCCGCGTTCCATCGACCCGGATGCGCCGGGCCTGGCTTTTAAAGATATTTCCATCGAGACGCCGCGCGATCTGGGCATTGCCTGTATCGGCATGGGTTCGGTGCCGCCGCAGCACCTGGACGTACACGGACGGATGGCACCGTACTGGATCATTGGCCGGGTCTCGGATTCTGTTCCGAACCTTCTGCACGGCTGGCGCAAGAAGGTCGCCGCGGCCGCCGGAGACCTGCGCATGGGCGCGGCCGTGCTGGAATACCGGCTCAAGTACCACCGGATGCCGGAAGCCGGCGACCTGTTCGAAGTCTATACCGGTCTCGGCGGCGTTCAGGGCAAGACCCACAGTCTGTTCCACTGGATGATGGACCCGGTATCCGGACAAGCCTGGGCAACCAGCCAGGCCACCGCCATCACGCTGGACCTCGATGCCCGCAAAGCGATCCCCGCCCCGGCGGCGGCAATCGAGGAACTCGAACGTCTCGCCCCGAAGGGCCTATCCATCTAGCTTCGGACGATCCCCCGCATGCCGAAACTCCTGCTACATTTCGAAGGCATCGCCGTCGCAGCAGCAGGCCTCTGGGCATATCACCATCTAGGGGCAAGCTGGATCTTGTTCGCTGCCCTGATCCTGGTGCCGGACCTCTCCATGCTCGGGTATCTGGCCGGCCCGGTATCGGGCGCACGTCTTTACAATCTCGGGCACACTTATCTGTTGCCCGGCTTGCTCTGGCTGTGCCTCAGCTTTCTCGCCCCCACAATCGCTTTGCCGGTGGCCCTGATCTGGACGATCCATATCGGCATCGACCGGGCGCTTGGCTTTGGCCTGAAATATGAGTCAGGCTTCAAGGACACCCATCTCAACAGGGTCTAGATCGCTGTTGCGATGATCTCTGCAATGCGCGGGATGTCTTTCAGATTCAGACCCGCAATATTGATCCGTCCCGATCCCGGCATGTAGAGGCCGCTTTCCTCACGCAGGGCCTTGGCGCCTTCCGGTGTCACCGGCAACTGGCTGAACATGCCGTTCTGCGTGGTGAGGCTGGCGAGCAGGTTTGAGCCCGTCCGTTTCACCAACTCGCCAGACAGGGCCTGGCGCAGCGAGATCATCCGCTCCCGCATCGATGTCAGCTCCGCTTCCCATTCGGCCCGCAGGGCCGCATCACCGAGGATGGTGGCGACGATACCCGCGCCATGCGCCGGCGGCATCGACCAGGTGGCCCGGGAAATGTCCGCCACATGCGTGGTCGCCGCCGCGATGCCGTCCGCCGTCTCGCCGACTGCGAGGAAACAGCCGGCCCGCTCGCGGTAGAGGCCGAAATTCTTGGAGCAGGAATAGGAGATCAGCGCTTCGCCAGCTGCGTCGATGAAGGCGCGCACGCCTGCAATATCCTTGTCGAGCCCATGCGCGAAGCCGTGATAGGCAACGTCCAGCATGACGATCAGGCCGCGCTCTTTTACGAAGGCGCCCAGCGCTCGCCAGTCTTCCAGCGTCAGGTCGATGCCAGTGGGGTTGTGGCAAGGCCCCTGCACGATCACGCCGTCGCCGCGCTCAGCCTTTGCCAGGTCTTCCAGCATCCCGGCCCGGTCTGCCGTGCCAGTATCCGGATCTGCGTACCGGTAGCTGTCAGTCGTGAGGCCCGCGGACTGGACGACTTTCGGATGGTTCGGCCAGGTCGGGTCTGACACCCAGACCTTCTTCACGCCAAGGCGGCGCATCAGGCCCACGCCCAGCGACAGTGCACCACAGCCCCCCGGCGCAGTGAAGGACAGCGTGCGCCCTTCCTTGCGGACGGGTGCATCCACACCGAAGACAAAATCCTCGATCGCGGCGCAGAAATCGACATTGCCGCGCGGGCCTTCATAGACCTTCGTCGTCTGGCGCTGCAGCATCAGGGCCTCGGCTTTCGCCACCGCCGACATGACGGGCGTGTTGCCCGCATCGTCCTTGTAGACGCCGACGCCGAGGTCGAATTTCTCGGCCCGGTCATCTTCACGAAAAGCGGTCATCAGGCCGAGCAGAGCGTCCGGCGGAAGCGGCGATAGCGGAGAGAATGCAGAAGTCATGGCGCAGCCCTAATCCGGAGCGTGTCCGGATTCAATCCTCCTCGTCTGACAAGACGTATTAGCCGACAATGGTCGCTTCGGTGTTTTCCTTGACGTCCTGCGGGGACACGCCGGGCGCGAGCTCAACGATTTTCAGGCCGCCCTCGACCACGTCGAACACACAAAGGTCGGTGATGATGCGGTTGACCACGCCCTTGCCGGTGAGCGGCAGGGTGCATTCCTTCAGCACCTTCGTCTCGCCCTTCTTGTTGCAGTGATCCATCACCACAACAATGCGCTTCACGCCGGCGACGAGGTCCATCGCCCCGCCCATGCCCTTCACGAGCTTGCCGGGGATCATCCAGTTGGCGATGTCTCCATTCTCGGCCACTTCCATCGCGCCGAGGATGGCGATGTTGATGTGGCCACCGCGGATCATCGCGAAGCTGGTGGCGCTGTCGAAGAAGCTCGTGCGCGGCAGCGTCGTGATCGTCTGCTTGCCGGCATTGATCAGGTCTGCGTCTTCCTCGCCCTCGAACGGGAACGGGCCCATGCCCAGCATGCCGTTTTCGGACTGGAGCGTCACGTCCATGTCGTCCGGAATGTGGTTCGCCACCAGCGTCGGAATACCGATGCCAAGGTTCACATAGAAGCCGTCGTGCAGTTCCTTTGCGGCGCGCGCCGCCATTTCATCGCGTGTCCAGGGCATCAGTAAGCCTCCCGCTTGCGCACGGTGCGTTGTTCAATTCGCTTCTCGAAAGTGCCCTTCACGATGCGCTGCACGAAGATGCCCGGCAGGTGGATTTCGTCCGGGTCGAGATCGCCGGTCGGCACGATTTCTTCCACTTCAGCCACGGTGACCTTGCCGGCCATCGCCATGGGCGGGTTGAAGTTGCGGGCCGTCTTGTTGAAGACGAGATTGCCCTGCGTGTCGGCCTTTTCGGCCTTCACGATGGAGAGGTCTGACACAAGGCCCGTTTCAAGAATGTAGGTCTCGCCGTTGAAGTCGCGGTGTTCCTTGCCCTCGGCCACAAGCGTGCCGACGCCCGTCTTGGTGTAGAAGCCCGGAATACCCGCGCCGCCTGCTCGGCAACGCTCTGCCAGCGTGCCCTGCGGGTTGAACTCCAGCTCCAGTTCGCCGGAGAGATACTGGCGCTCGAACTCCTTGTTCTCGCCGACATAGGACGAGATCATCTTCTTGATCTGGCGCGTCTGCAGCAGCAGGCCGAGGCCGAAATCGTCGACGCCTGCATTGTTCGAAATCGCCGTGATGTCCTTCACGCCGCTTTCGCGCAGGGCGAGGATGAGATTTTCCGGAATGCCGCACAGGCCGAAGCCCCCGGCCATCACGGTCATGCCGTCGAAGGTCAGGCCCTCAAGGGCTTCCTTCGCAGAATTGTAGACCTTGCTAGACATGGACAGGTCCTGTCGCTCCCTGAATTGGGCGCTCAGGCTGGCAGGGCCCGCCCGGGCGCGCTTTCTTGTCTCGTATCACACTTTCCGGCCGGCCGAACCGTCTCGCGCCGCCAAAATTTCAACAAGCGTTGAAACACAAGCCCGCCGGGAAAACAAGCCGGGTCAGACGGATTCCACGGTCTGCTCGATGGCCCCGAAGATGGAATGCCCGGCCTTGTCCAACATCTCCATGCGCACCGTATCGCCGGGCTTCATGAAGGGGGTTTTCGGCGCGCCGTCGGCGATCGTCTCGATCATCCGGATCTCGGCGATGCAGGAATAGCCAAGCCCGCCTTCGCTGACCGGCTTGCCTGCCCCGCCATCGGCATCCTTGTTGGAAACCGTGCCGGAACCGATCACTGTACCGGCGGTGAGCGGACGGGTCTTTGCAGCGTGGGCGACAAGGCGGGCGAGGCTGAATGTGGCATCGACGCCCGCATTGGCGCGGCCGAATGGCTGACCGTTATAGTCCACATGCAGCGGCAGGTGGATGACGCTGTCTTTCCAGGCGTCGCCCAATTCGTCCGGCGTCACGGCGACAGGCGTGAAAGCGCTCGGCGGCTTGGACTGGAAGAAACCGAAGCCCTTGGCGAGTTCGCCGGGGATCAGCCCGCGCAGCGACACGTCATTGCACAGCATGACCAGCTTGATGTGGCTGGCCGCATCCGCCTCGGACACGCCCATGGGCACGTCATCCGTGATGACCGCGACCTCCCCTTCCATGTCACAACCCCAGGCGACATCGCCGAGCGGGATGGCATCGCGGGGGCCGAGGAAGGCATCGGAGCCTCCCTGGTACATCAGCGGATCGTCATAGAAGCTTTCCGGCACTTCGGCGCCGCGCGCTTTGCGGACCAGTTCGACGTGATTGATATAGGCCGAGCCATCCGCCCACTGATAAGCACGCGGCAGCGGGCTTTCGCAGTCATGCTCGTGGAAACGGAACGTCGGCACACTGCCCAGCTCCACCTGCTCGGCCAGAAGCTGGAGGCGCGGGGCCATATGTTCCCAGTCATCCAGCGCCGCCTGCAGCGTCGGCGCAATCGAGGCGGCATCCGTGGCGCGTGTCAGGTCTTTCGAGACGACAACAAGACGGCCATCACGGGCACCATTTTTGAGAGTAGCGAGTTTCATTCCGGGTCTCCGGTGGGGATAAGAAAAAAGAGCGTGTTGGGGGCGTCGGAATTGGCAAAGCCGATATCCGGCATGCCGTCACCATTGAGGTCTCCGACGTCGAGGTCGTAGGTGTCATTCTCGCCGGGCAGTAAAATCCGCCGGGCGCCGCCGATACCATTCATCATAACCGAGTTCTGACCTTCATTCGCGAAAACCGCGTCCGGACGTCCATCGCCGTCCAGGTCAGTAACCCGAACGCCAGCCGATATCTCACTTGGCGGCCCGATAATCACGGCCCGGTCAAAATCTCCGTCATTATTGAGATAGACCTGATTGGAACCGGTCAGGACGGCTGTGACAAGGTCCAGATCGCCATCTCCATCCCAGTCTGCAATGGCGACGGAACGCGATTGGAGGTCGTCACGGCCCAACAAGACCGGGTCGGCATAGCCGGTCTCTTCCGCAAACAGGACAGCCAGTGTTGCATCACCGCGCATGGCGAGCACAATATCGCTCTTCCCGTCACCATTCAGGTCTCCGGTCGCAACGCCAACGGCCGCCACATCTGTCAGGGGATGCGTTTCAACACCGGGAACCAATGGACCGTAAGCGTAAAAGGAGGCGCCCCCCCGGTCTGCGATAACAAGGTCTGCGACGCCATCATTGTTCAGGTCAGGTGTGGCGCAGCTGCGGGCGTGACCTGCGGCACCAATCGTCCCGGCTTCAGACAAGTGGCCAGCACCGTCATTTTGAAAGATACCGACGGCGAGCCAGTCGCGCGGCACCAGCAGGTCCATATCACCATCATTGTCGACATCGGCCGGGCAACCGCCATAGCCGGTTGTGCGCCAGTCTCCGATCTCGGCTGCCATTGGAAAACGGCCCTTGCCATTGTTCAGCAATAGCAGGTCGGCGACCGGCCAGTGGCGGCCATTTACATTGGCAATATCGAGATCACCGTCGCCATCGAAATCCGCAAAGCTGATGCCCGCGCTGAAATCATTCTCTCCACCGAACCAGTGGAATTCCTCAACATGCGATAATGCGCGATTGTCAGAGATGTCCGTAACGAGCCTGTCTGCAAAAGCCGACGGCGCCAGGATTAAAGCGCACGCAGCGCCCAATATGTATTTCTGCATAGGTCTGATCGTCCTCCACACCGACAGTGCTAACGCGACTGCTCGTGACAGGAAAGCATCAGCTCTCTTCCGCGATCTTTTCGTGCAGCCAGGCGGCGTGCCGTGGCGCTTTCTTCGTCGCGCTCCATTCCTCGATCATGGGTTCGGCCACACTCTTAAGCTGCGCCATCTGTTCCGGCGTGCCGATATCGGCGGCGAGTTCGATGCGGTGGCCGTTGGGGTCGAAGAAATAGATCGATTTGAAGATGCCGTGATGGGTGGGGCCGAGCACGTCCAGCCCCATGCCTTCGAGGTGCGCCTTGGTCTCCATCAGCTCTTCCAGCGAACCGACGCGGAAGGCGATATGCTGCACCCAGACAGGCGTGTTCTCGTCGCGGCCCATGTCGGGCTGCTCGGGCAGTTCAAAGAAGGCCAGCACATTGCCGTTTCCGGCATCGAGGAAAATGTGCATGTACGGATCATAGGCGCCTGTCGACGGTACGTGGTCCTCAGCGATCGCAAGCTGGAAATCCATGCCGAGCGCGTCGCGATAGAACTCGACCGTTTCCTTGGCGTCCTTGCAGCGATAGGCGACGTGGTGGACGCCTTTCAGGTGTGCGGGTGATGTCATCTAGGTCTCTCCCTTGTCTTTTGCGGCGTTCTTTGCGCGCCGCCAGGCGTTGAACCAGCTGCCGATCCCGAGGCCGAGCGTGACGCCCGGAATGGCCGGGGCGGAAATTACCCCGATGCGCCACAGGATGACGCCAACCACCGTGCCGGCAACGGCCCCGATCAGGCCTTCGCCGACCGGGGACAGTTCAACTTTCTTTTTCGGCTCGCTCATGCGTCCTCTTCGACCTTCAAAGCACCTCGCTGGATCTGGTCACGTTCCATGGATTCGAACAAGGCCTTGAAGTTGCCTTCGCCGAAGCCTTCCTTGTAGTCACCCTTGCGCTGGATGAACTCGAAGAAGACCGGGCCGATCTGGGCCTGAGCGAAGATCTGAAGCAGGAGGCGCGGCTGGCCGCCTTCGGTCGTGCCGTCCAGCAGCAGGCCGCGGGATTTCAGCCCTTCGACATCCTCGCCATGGCCCGGCAGACGCTCGTCCAGCATCTCGTAATAAGCTGCCGGCGGCGCCGTCATGAAGGGCACACCTTTTTGTTTCAGGCTGTCATAGCAGGCATAGAGATCGTCGCAGATGAGGGCGATGTGCTGGATGCCTTCGCCGTTGAACTCGCGCAGGAATTCCTCGATCTGGCCACCGCCGCCCTTGCCTTCTTCGTTCAGCGGAATGCGGATCTTGCCGTCCGGCGCCGTCAGCGCCTTGGAGGTCAGGCCCGTATATTCGCCCTTGATGTCGAAATAGCGGATTTCCTGGAAGTTGAAGAGCTTCTCGTAGAAGTCCGCCCAATACTTCATCCGGCCGCCATAAACATTGTGCGTCAGGTGATCGATCAGCTGGAAGCCAGCTCCAACGGGGTGTTTCTCGACGTCCGGCAGATATTCGAAGTCGATGTCATAGATGTCTAGATCGTCGCCATAACGGTCGATCAGATAGATGATCGAGTTGCCGATGCCGCGGATGCCGGGGATGTGCAGTTCCATCGGGCCGGTCTCGACATGAACCGGCTCTGCGCCCTGCTCCAGCAGGTGCGCATAGGCCTTGCGGGCATCGCGCACGCGGAAGCCCATGCCACAGGCCGAGGGCCCATGCTCACGCGAGAAATACCAGGCCGCCGATTTCGGCTCGTAATTGGTAATCAGATTGATGCCGCCCTGGCGCCAGAGCTCGACATCTTTCGAGCGGTGCCGGGCAACCTTGGTGAAGCCCATCGTCTCGAAAACCGGCTCCAGCACGCCTTTTTCAGGCGCGGAAAATTCAATGAATTCGAAACCGTCGAGGCCTGCAGGGTTGTCAAACAGGTCTGCCATGGGTTCTCTCTCCCTATTGCGATAAAAATTATAGTTTCATATGTAACTAATTGCTCGCCGCAAGGCAAGTATGAATGGACCCGCCATGCCCGAACCCTCCCGGACACCGCAGCTGCGCCTGCGCGAATTCCTTCCCTACCGCCTGTCCGTCCTGTCCAACACGATCTCGCGACGCATTGCGGAGCTGTATGATCGAGAATTCGGCCTGACGATCTGGCAATGGCGCGTCATGGCCGTCACGGGCGATGCGCCAGGCATCAGCGCCACCGAGATCGGCCAGCGCACGGCGATGGACAAGGTTGCCGTCAGCCGCGCCGTCGCCGGCCTGATCGAAGTCGGATATCTGGAACGCAAATCCTCTGAAGAGGATGGCCGCCGGTCCAAACTGTACCTCACGCCGGCGGGCACGTCCGTGTATGACGAGATCGTGCCGATGGCGATTGCCGAGGAACAAGCGCTCGAAGCGGTCCTCACACCGGACGAACGCGTGGAACTGACCCGCCTCATGGAAAAGCTGGCCGGGTCCGCCTCCCCCGACCGTCCGCTCTGGTAATCAGGGCACTCTGGCAAGCGGGGCGCTTACGCCCGGCGGCGCCGGATGCTGAGCGAGCGCGAGACGTCGGAATCTTCTTCCAAAGTGAAACGTTCCACCAGTCGCGCAATGAAGGCAGACAACGCATCGCGCACTTCATAGGGCGCTTCCATGGGCAGGAAGTGCGACGTGCCGCGCACACCTTTCATCATCAGGGCCTGATTCATCAGGATAATCTGTGCCCGAACCTTTGGTGTGATCACAGATGATCGGTTCGGGCGCAGCACGATGATCGGGATCTTGTGTTTGCGGACCTTTCTGAGCGCGCGCCAGGGCTGGTTGCGCTGGGCGGAGAATGTCGCCGACTCCCATTTCGGCTCGCAGGTCAGCCGCCAGGTCTGCTCTTCGCTTTGCGCAGAATTATGGTCCACCCGGTCAATGCCATCCAGCAGGTAATCGGCCAGGAAGGGCTCGCGCCAGGACGCAAACGCGCCGCGCCCCGTATAGGATTCCAGCGCATCGCGGAATGCCGGGAACTCGGCCCGCCGCTTCTTCGCCGAGCGCGCGAGCATGTTACGGTTGGCAATCCAGGTGACCGGCGGGAACACATGTTTCCAGAAATAATAGACGCGCGGCATGATCACCGGATCGGCCAGCACCAGCCCCTTGACCAAGTCAGGCCGTTTGCCTGCCACCAGAAGGGCCACCGTTGCGCCCATGGAATGGCCGCTCAGCACGACCCCGTTCGGTGCTTCCTTTTCCAGCCATTCGATCACGTCATCGCGGTAGCGGTGCCAGGACTTCATCCGGCCGGGCTTGGCCGGCATCGTCGACCGCCCATGCCCGCGCATGTCGAGCGCGGCCACGCGCTGGCGCAGGCCAAGCGGTGCCAGCATCGACTGATAGGTCATGGCATTGAAGCCGGTGGCATGGATCCATACGGCGGCGAACGGTTTGATCGGATCGCCGAACTCGATACCGGCCAGCGTGCCTCCGGCTTTCATCTCGGTTGCAAAACGCCGCATCAGCCGCGATTCCCGAACACGCGGCGCAGCAAGTCCGTACTCCGCGCGAGCGGGTTTTCCCGGATCTTCTTTTCCTCTTCCGCGACGTACAGGAAGATACCGTCCAGGCCGTAATCAACAGCATGCGCGGTCAGGTCCGCCTGCAGGCTGGAGGTGATGCCGCCTGCCCCATATTGCGAGGCAACATTTTCCATCGCCGTGAAAGCGCCGGACTTCGACAGCGCCTCCCGGGCATAGGGCGTGAAGGCGGCCCGCAGCTGGGGTTCCGTCTTTGACCGGAGATAATCAGTTGCCGCCGTATCGCCGCCGTTCAGGATGTTGAGCGCGTCCGTGATGGTCATGTTGCGGATCGCACCGAGGACCAGGACCTGCGCTTCCGGTACGGCGGATTCAGCTGCGCGGTTCATGCGCAGCTCCAGATCGTCGAGCGGCTTGCTCGCACCGACCTTCGCCAGATTCGTCTGGAGGGTCCGGTAAGTCTGCGGCAGCGGAATGCGGATTTTCGGATCGCCGTAATAGCCATTCGTCTGGCCAAGCTGATTGGCGACCAGGTTGGTGCCGACCGTCAGGGCTTCGCGCAGACCGGCATCAATTTCAGCGATGCTGAGTGTGCCTTGCGAGTCGGGCGCGGTGGCGGAACCAAGGACCTCTCCCAGAACACGGCCGAAATCTCCGCTGGTGCCTGTTTCAGCACACCCTGCCGTGAGAAGCGCAAGACCCAGCGCTCCCAGCATCCCTCGGTTCATCTGTTTTTACCCTCACTCTGGCCCCGGCCCCGGGACCCTCCGTCTGTCCTACAGGAGCGCTTGCCGGAAATGAAGCCGCGCCCGCAGACAGGATGCATCAAAGCCTGACCTTACAAACTTGTCACGCGGCAGTGCGGAAATTCTCATTGACCACGCTTGTAGTCATGGCTTATGACCACGCTTGTAGTCTTACCGGGGAGCCCGCAGATGAAGATTTCAGCCGCCGAACTCGATGTGATGAGCGTGCTGTGGCAGACGCCCGGCCTCGCTGCCTCGGACGTCCATGACTCGCTGGGCGACGAGAAGGACTGGACCAGCCGCACCGTGAAAACGCTGCTGGCCCGCCTGGTCGAGAAAGGGGCGCTCCGGACGGAAGAGGATGGCCGCCGCTATCTCTATTATCCGGTTATTGAAGAAGGCGCCTACAAGGCCAAGGCCGCCGGCCAGTTTGTCGACCGGGTCTTCTCCGGCCGCGCTGCGCCTCTGGTTGCGCACCTGGCGGATACGCGCGGCCTGACACCGGAAGACATTGAGGAACTGGAACGCCTGCTGGGGGATCTGAAGAAATGAACATCGCAACCATTTTTCCTGACGCGACATCTGCCCTGCAGACGGTCCTGGCGGTTTCCGTCCTGATCGCCCTGGTTCTGGTGGCACGCCGTCCTGTGGCGAAATATTTTGGCGCCGGCACGGCCTATGCCCTGTGGGCGCTTCCGCTGGCCCGCCTTGTCCTGCCGCCGCTGCAGATGCCGGTTTCGCTGATGCCGCTGCTGCGCCTGCCGAAGTCCGGCTCCACCGAGGCCGCAGAGCCCACAGCGGCACTGACCGTAACAGCCGCCTCGGAAGCCATGGCGACGACCTTCACCGCTTCCCCGTCTGCCCCGGCCGCCGCCGTGCCGCCGGCACCCCTACCGGACACCGCATTTGCGGATGGCCTGGCCTCACCTCAGCCCCTGATGGACACATTGTCCGCCATGCTGCTGCCAGGCCTCTTCATCGTCTGGGCAGGCGGGGCTCTTTTCATCTTCGGTCTCAGCCTCTGGCGCCAGCATGTCTTCATGCAGACCGTGAAGCGGGAGGCTGTGAACGTCTCTCCCCGCCTCCAGCATATCGCGCGTCAGGTTGGTGCGCAGGTTGGCCTGAAGCGCCTGCCCGTGGTCGCGTCCAGCTTCATCTCTTCCGGCCCGCTTGTGACCGGCCTCGTCCGTCCGGTGGTCCTGCTGCCGGCCTGGTTCGAGACGGATTATGACGACACCCAGCAGCGCGCTGCCCTCGCTCACGAGCTGACCCATGTCCGCCGCGGCGACCTCTGGGCCCTGCAGCTGGCCGAGTTCTTCATCGCCTGCATGTGGTTCAACCCGCTGGCCTATTATGCGCACCGCGCATTCCGGACGGACCAGGAAGCCGCTTGCGACGCCGATGTGCTGAAAACCGGGACCGCCTCGCCGCATGCCTATGGCGCGACGCTGATCAAGGCCGTGAAGTCCGCCGCGCAGGAACGCCCACCCGCTGCGGCCAGCCTGCCTCTCACCCACGCCCTGAAGGAACGCCTCAGCCGCATGACCCATCCTGCTCCGACCCGCACACGGCGTCTTGCAGGCGGGGCCGCCACCGCTGTGATCGGTGCGGCAGCCCTGATCGCCACATCCTCGGTCCCGGCCAATGCCGGTGAGCGCGAACATCGCGAGCTGCGTATCGAGAACGGTACCGTCTATCTGAATGGCGAACTGATCCCCGACCGCCGCATCATTGTACTCGGCGAACCCTTTGAGGGGATTGAACCCGGCCCTGAAGTAACGGCGGAGATCAACCGGCTGTCCCGGGAAATGGCCGAGGACAGCAAGGTGATCGGCCGGATCACGGCGAAGATCACCTCCAACGTCCCCGAGATCACGCTCGCCCTGGAAGACGACGCTGAGTTCCAGGCCCTGATGGCAGAGCTGAACGAACTGCCGCTCGTCTCCAACTTCCAGGACGTCGTCGTGGACGTGCAGGATGGTGCCGAAATCCACTTCGAAGGCGAGATGTCTGAAGAAGACTGGGAGGAGTGGGGCCGCAAGTGGGAAGCATGGGGCGAGAAGTTCGGAGAACGCGCCGAGTCCTGGGCCGCCGCCCATGAAGCCCGCGCCGAAGAACTGCATGAGAGCCTCGAACCGGAGCTGGAACGGATGACCAGCGAACTGGAAGCCCGTCTCGAAGCGAAATCGATCAAGCTGGAAACCCTGATCGACCAGAAATTCGGCGCGGACTTTGAACACCGCATCGAGGAAACCTCGACCGCGCTGGACGATCTGGTCGCAGAGTGCCGTGACGCCAATCTCTCCGATGGTGAGACAAAGGTCATGAGCCGCACCCTCGGCGTCGGTAAGGACGAGAAAACGGTCAAGATCGCCTGTGTAAAGGGCGACGAGACCGCCCTGCGCTCTGCCAAGACGATGGCGGTGATCAATTCGAGCAGAGACCTGTGCGATGTCGAGAAGGAATCCTTCCGCGAGCAGGTCCGCTCTGACGGGAACCTCGACGGCGGCGAAAACTAAGCCGGCCGCGCCAGACGCGACCAGAAACGACTTAGCCCCGGCGGGAAACCGCCGGGGCGCTTTTCGTCTGAACCGGAAGGCTTTGCAGGCCAGCCGGGCCCCTCTAGGGTGCACGCGATTTCTTCCCCCAGCCGGAGCCCCTGCATGACACCGCGCCTGACTGCCCTGACCCTGTTGCTTCTGCCCCTTGCGGCCTGTGCAACGGTGGAACCGCCCCCCTGCTCGGCGGAATGGATCGACTACAAGACAGACAAGACCCTGAAGAAATTCGCATCCGAGAATCGCGGCCTGATCAATGACTTCCGCAAACTCTCCCGCGAAGACGGTGATGTGGACCCGATGGTCGCCATATCGCTTGCCCGGAAGTCAGGCCGGATCCAGACCTTCGCAGACTCCTTCAACAGGGTCGTCCTGCCGGAACTGGAAGCCGCCCTCGAACAATGCGGCCGCAGCGAGGAGTTCGTCCCGGCGCTCACATCCTTCCTGCAGGACGAAGGCGTCAGCGACGAAGCCATCAGCTGGATCATCCCGTTCATCGGTGTGATGACGGAAATGCGGGATGGCACGTTCGATCTCGACGGGCATCACGAGGGCTGACGGAAATGCAAACACTGATCGTCGTTCCAGCGCGTTACGCATCGACCCGGCTTCCCGGAAAACCGCTGGTCATGATTGCCGGTCGCACCATGGTTTCCCGCGTCGCTGCGATGGCGGCGCAGGCAGCAGAGGCACTGGGCAATGCCCGGCATGTCGTCGCAACAGATGACGCGCGCATCGAGACCCATTGCCAGGACCTTGGCATTCCGGTGGTCATGACCGATCCGGACCTGCCCTCGGGTACGGACCGCGCGCTGGCTGCAGCCACCGCATTGGGCGCAGAGCCGGAGATCGTCGTGAACCTGCAGGGCGACTCCCCTTTTACGCCGCCGGCGCATGTGATCGCAGTCGCCCAGGCCGCACGCGATTCCGGTGCCGACGCGGCCACGCCCTATGTCCGCCTGAGCTGGGACGCGCTCGATGCGTTCCGCAAACACAAGGCCGAGACCCCGTTCTCCGGCACAACGCTGGTGCATGACGAGGCCGGCCGCGCGCTTTGGTTTTCGAAAAACCTGATCCCTGCGATGCGCAAGGAAGCTGCCCTGCGCGAAAAAGGCGGCCCTTCGCCCGTCTGCCGGCATATCGGCCTCTATGCCTACAGGCTGGACGCGCTTCGCCGCTATGTCAGCCTGCCGGAAGGCCGCTACGAACAGCTGGAAGGCCTGGAACAGCTGCGCCTGCTTGAAAACGGAATGAGCATCCAGTGCGTTGAAGTCGAACCCGGCCAAATCGCCATCCCCGGAATTGATACTGCCGAAGATGTCGCGCTCGCAGAACGTCTCGTCGCCGAACATGGCGACCCGCTGGAGGCCTGATACTCATGGGACGGATCATTGTCTGCCGGCATGGCAACACGTTTGACAAGGGCGATGTGGTGACCCGCGTGGGCGGCCGCACAGACCTGCCGCTCTCCACTTCCGGACAGGAACAAGCCGACGCACTCAGCCGCCATTTCGCGGAGACATCTTTCCACGCCGCCTATTGCTCGGCCCTGCAGCGGACAAGGCAAACCGCCGCGGCCATTCTTAATGCCCGGCCTGACAGTCCGGAGCTCGCGACCCTGCCCTTCCTGACCGAGATTGACTATGGCCCGGACGAGAACGTCGCCGAGGACAAGGTCGTCGCCCGGATCGGAGAAGACGCCCTCAGGGCGTGGGAAGAAGATAGCTGCGTGCCGGACGGCTGGCTCGTCGACAAGCCCGCCATTCATTCCGGATGGAAAGCGCTACTGGCCGAAGCCTCCCGCCTGTCCGCCGATCAGACCATCCTCGTGGTGACCAGCAATGGCATCGCCCGGTTCCTGCCGGATGTCGTGGACGCTGTGCCGACAGGCCTTCAGCCGAAACTCAAAACCGGCGCCTGGGGCGAAATCCATTGCAATACCGGCACGCGGATCGTCGCCTGGAACCAGAGACCGCCGGCCTGATCAGGCCGCGTCGCGGTCGTCGCTTTCGTCTTCAGCAGCACCCGGCCCGGCAATCGGCAGGGTAAAGGACACGGTCGTGCCCTCGCCTTCGATGGACGAAAGACAGAGCTCGCCGCCATGCATCTCCGCGAAGGATTTGGTGAGGGCGAGGCCGAGCCCGGTCCCCTCATAATTCCGGTCATGCGAGCCGGCCGCCTGTTCGAACGGCTGTGAAAGACGCGGCAGGTCCGCAGCTGGGATGCCGATGCCTGTGTCGGTGACTGAGACTTTGATGTCCGGCCCGTATTGCTGCACGGCGACCGTGATCTTGCCGCCCGCATTGGTGAATTTGATCGCGTTCGACACGAGGTTCAGCACCATCTGACGGATGGCGCGATGGTCTGCGTCGATCTCGGGCAGGCCCGGCTGGACGTCCAGCACAACCTCGATATCCTTGTCTGACGCCTTGCGCCGGATCATCCGCACGGCCGCGTCCACCGGATCGACCGGATCGATCGGCTGCGGATTGATCGTCATCTTGCCGGCCTCGATCTTTGCCATGTCGAGGATGTCGTTGATCATGTCCAACAGGTGCTGGCCGGAGGCGAGAATGTCCTGCGCATAGCCCTTGTATCGCGGATCGCCGAGCGGCCCGTAGAGTTCGTGCGCGAGGATTTCCGAGAAGCCGTTGATGGCGTTCAGCGGCGTGCGCAACTCATGGCTCATATTTGCCAGGAAGGCAGATTTCGAGTTCGAGGCGTTCTCGGCGCGCGACTTCTCTTCCGTCAGTTTGCGGGCCAGTTCCCCGGCCCGGCCTTCTGAGCGTTCGAGGTCCAGCATCGTCTTGCGCATCCGCTCTTTCTGGCGGCGCAGCTCTTCTTCAATGCCAATATTCTCGGTCACATCGATGCCGATCGTGATCAGGCCGCCGTCCGGGGATGGCCGCTCGACCAGCTTCAGCCAGCGTCCGCCCTGCAAACCGATCAGGGTCGACTGGTTGTCATCTGCTGACTGACGTTCTGCACGGATCGCGCCAGACCGGGCGATGGTAACCGTCTCGTGCGTCATGCCCGTGCGCAGCGTTTCGGTGAGGCCGAAATCGGTGGCGAAGGCGCGGTTCCAATAGAGGAGACGCTTGCGGTGATCCCACAGGGCAAAGGGACCATTGAACCCTTCCAATGCACTGCGCAGGCGCCGTTCAGCAGCCTTGACCCGGTCTTCAGCCTGCTTGCGGTCCGAAATGTCCAGGAGGATCCCGCCGAACAGCTTGCCATCTTCGGTGTCAGACCCCGAACCGCGCATCTCGATCCAGCGGAGCGGCGGCTTTGCCAGCACGAAAGCCACCTGCAGCCAGCCAATCTCGCGCGACTTCTCGATCGCTTCGCGCACGCGGGCCTGATGTTCCGGATGAACCTGATTGAGGAAATTACCAAGCGAGACCGTTCGCATGCCCTCAAGGTCCAGCATTTCGCTGGACGCTTCGGACAGGAAGATTGATGCCTCTCCGGAGGCCCATTCCCAATAGCCGGCGCGGGCGCTGCGCATGACGGTCGCCATGATCCGGTCGGCCTGTTCATCACGGGCCGCTTCAACGAATGTGTCGGCCTGCTTCTTCGACAGGCGGCCCAGAAGTCCGGTGATCGCCAGGACTGGCGCCGCCAGAAGCAGGGCAAAGATCAGGAGGCTGACCAGGTCATCGCGCGTGAACACGTCGGCCCGGGTGGTGCTGCAGACGGCAAGCCCGCCGCCTGCGATGTCACTGCAGGCAAGCGCGGTCCGCTGAAGGCCCTGCCCTTTTTCGAAACGTGCCTGCCGGATCGGCCGCAAACCGTTCGCCGGGCGCGGCGCAGGATCGCCAGCCACGAAGCGGAGCCCGCCCGAGACAAGCGATACTTCACGGCCGTTCGACATGACCGGCAGCCAGGTGCCCGCTGGCGCCAGCGCGATCACGGCCTGGTTGCCGCTGCCCGATACCAGGACAACATCGCCAAGCTCTGAGAGGCCTGCCCGCTGATCGGTTTGCATTAGGGACTCTGCCACCGTAGCTGCGGCATCGAGCCGGCTGCCTTCGGGTGCCTGTTTGGCATCGGCCAGCGTCATGACGGCATCGACGCCCGGGGTTGCCGCGGCAATGGCCGAACGCGAGGCATGATTGTCGGTCACGAGGCGGATGGCGGTTTCCACCGTATCGGCGCGTCCTCCGACCCGCCCGGCCAGCGCTTCAGCCTCCGCCTGCAGCGTCAGCAGCAAATTGGCATCGGCGCGCTGGTGCTCATCCCAGGCTTTCAGCCCCATGGCAGCAGCCAGAAGGACTATCGTCCCGGCGACGGTCCATTTCAGGCGTGCCGACACAACATCAGACACCGGGTCTGAAGCTTGTTTTATTTGGGATTTTTGATCCATTTCTGCCAAAGGACGATCCCGTGCCCGCAAGACGGGCGATACTCGCACGAATCTCCTTGTCCGCCGGAATCATTGCCCGAGCGTTAACAAATCTCAAAGTTTCGTTAACGCACGGGCCTTAACCGAGCGCGCGGGCCACAATGTCCGCTGCGTTGGAGGAGAGCCCCGCCGACTGGAGCCGCTTCAGCGTGGCTTCTGCCGCCGCCTTGGCCTGCGGTTCCAGGATGCGCCATTGCTCGAACGCGGTCAGCAGGCGGGCGCCGAGGGCCGGGTTCGCCTTGTCGGCCTTGAGGATGATCTCCTCGACCGCCTGGTAACCGGACCCGTCCGGTGCATGGAAGGCGGCAAGGTTCTGCATCGTGAAGGCCGCGACGACAGAACGGACCCGGTTCGGGTTGCGCAGGTCGAAGGCCGGATGCGCGGCGAGCGCCTTGATCGTTTCGGCATCACCCGTCGTGGCCTGCAGGGCGAACCATTTATCCATGACCAGCGGATTGTCTTTCCAGGTCTCCTCGAAATCGGCCAGCGCCTCATTCGCCTTGCCGCCCTTCTGCACCGTATAGGCGCGCAGGGCTGCGAGGCGTTCGGTCATGTTGGTGGCATTGTCGTAGAGCCCCCGCAGCGTATCGGCTGCGCCTGCATCCGGCGACACGCCGAGCAGCACGATCATCGCGGTGCGCAGCGCGCGGATCCCGGCTTGCTCTGCGCCCGGATCGAAGGGTGCCGGCGTCGGCTTGCCAAGGGTCGAAGTACTAAAGCCGGAAAGCTTGTCCGCGAGCGCGGACTGCAGCTTCTTGCGGGCGGCGTTCAGCGCAACGGCATCGGCCGGCTGGCGCTCCAGGAACATTTCCCCGACTTCCGGCAGGCGTGTCAGCAGCGCAGCAAAAGCCGGGTCGTCCACGGCCTGTTCCACGGCGCCGGCAAGGGCCGTGACGAGCGCGTCATCCGGCTCGGCCTGACTGCCTTCGGAGAGAGCAAGGATCTCGGCCTTCACCAACGTCTGGACAGCATCCCACTGATTGAACGGATCTGTCTCCATACGGACCATGGCGAGGCGCTGGTCGCGCGTCAGGGAGCGATTGAGGCGGATCGGCGCCGTGAAGTCCCGGTTTACGGAGACGAGCGGCGGCTCGGTGACCGACTCCGGCATCTCCATGGTGAGGGTCACATCCTCGTCTTCCAGGATGGTCGTCCACTCGGCGAGATTGCCTTCCTCGTCCAGCAGCGCCATTTCCAGCGGGATCGGCACCGGCTTTTTCACAGGCTGGCCGGGCGTCGGCGGCGTCTTCTGCTTCAGCGTGATCTCGATCTCACGCGTCTCGGGCTTCCAGTTTTCCTCGACCGTCACTTCCGGCGTCCCGGCCTGGGCATACCAGAGGCGGAACTGGGTGAAGTCTTCGCCGGTGACGTCTTCGAAGCATTTGTAGAAATCCTCGATCGTCACCGCCTGGCCGTCATGGCGTTCGAAATAGAGGTCCATGCCTTTGCGGTAGAGCTCTTCACCGATCATCCGGCGCAGCATGCCGATCAGTTCGGCGCCCTTCTCATAGACGGTCGCGGTGTAGAGATTGTCGATGGAGCCGTAATGGTCCGGCCGCACGGAATGGGCCAGCGGACCGGCATCTTCGGCAAACTGGCGCGCACGCAGGCGGATCACGTCCTTGATGCGCTGTACGGGGCGCGAGCGCATGTCAGCGGAGAAGTTCTGGTCACGGAAGACCGTCAGGCCCTCCTTCAGGCAGAGCTGGAACCAGTCGCGGCAGGTGATGCGGTTGCCGGTCCAGTTGTGGAAATATTCGTGCGCCACGATGCTCTCAATGGCTTCGAAGTCCGCATCCGTCGCGGTCGCTTCGTCGGCCAGCACATAGGCGGAGTTGAAGACGTTGAGGCCCTTGTTCTCCATGGCGCCGAAATTGAAGTCGCGCACGGCGACGATGTTGAACACGCCAAGGTCATAGGCACGGCCATAGGTCTGCTCGTCCCAGGTCATGGAGCGCTTGAGGCTGTCCATCGCCCAGGCGGCACGCTCGGCATCGCCCTTGTCGACATGGATGGCCAGCGCAATCTCGTCGCCATTCATCGTGGTGAAGCTGTCGCGGTAGACGTCATAGTCCCCGGCGCATAGTGCGAAGAGGTAGGACGGCTTCTTGTGCGGGTCATCCCAAACGGCGAAGTGACGGCCATCGTCCAGATCGCCCGTCTCGCCCGGCGTGCCATTCGACAGGAGGATCGGATAGGCGCTCTTGTCTGCGGCCATCCAGACATGGAAGGCGCTCATGACGTCCGGCCGGTCGGGATAGAATGTGATACGGCGGAAGCCCGTCGACTCGCACTGGGTGCAGAAACGCCCGCCCGACATATACAGCCCGGACAGGGCCGTGTTCTGCGACGGGGCGATTTCCACTTCCGTGACCAGCGTGAACGCATCCGGCACCGACGCGATGATCAGGGCCTTGTCCGTCTGGTCGTAACAACTGGCATCGAGCGCCTGGCCGTCAATCGAAATCGACCGGAGCGTCAGCCCCTCCCCGTCCAGCACAAGGGCATCGCCTGCAGCGCCTGTGCGGCGCACCTTCAGTTCGGAGCGGACTTTCGTCGCATCCGGATCGAGATCGAAGCGCAGGTTCACCTGCTCGATTTCGAACGGATAGGGTTTGTAGTCGGAAAGTTGCACAGAAACGGGGGTTTCGGTTCGCATAATGGCTCCGGGGTCTTGGCAATGGCTGTAACGGACATAGGAAATGGGAGGACGCGCGTCGAGGGCCGGAAGGCTGTCAGCCATCAGGCAGGCACTTGCGGCCTCCGGCCATAAAGGGAGCAGATTCCGATGACCCGCTTTTTCCGGTCAGCCGCAGCCCGGCGCGCAGCCGGCGCCGCAACGCTCGTCCTGATGCTCGCAATCGCCTTACTTTCACTGGTTCCGGCAGGCGACCTGCCGCCGGTCGAAGGCTCCGACAAGCTGAAACACTTCATCGCTTACGGCAGTCTTGGCGGCGCGCTGACCCTCGCGCTCGGGCCGGGCCGCGCTGTCCGGGCCTTTCTCATTACGATTATTTATGGCGCCCTGATGGAAGTGGCGCAGGGACTGGCGCCGACGGGCCGGGAATTCTCCCTGCTCGACGAAGTCGCCAACATATCGGGGGCCGGACTTGGGACGAGCCTCGCGCTGGTCCTGCGCCGGTAAGCACCTATTCGGCGGCGACAGTGTCTGGCGCGTCGTTCAGCTGGTAGACATAGCGCAGGATGGACGCGCACTGTTTCGCCACCGGCAGCAGGTCTTCCGGCAGGGAGTCCGGGTTTTCGGCGGCGATCTCGGCTACCCGGCGGGCAATCTGCAGCAGGCCGGGCGTCTGCACGATCATGCGGGCCTGGTGTTCGATCCGTTGCGGGTCGCGGTCGAAATCCACCGGATTGACGCGCCAGCCGCCGGTGTCGCCTTCATCGGTGAGGATCACCGGGAACGTGCCGAGATTGTCACCGGAATGATGCCCCATGGCCGTGCGCCATTTGGTCGAGCGCCGGCCGATGCGCCAGTGTTCCAGCAGCAGGTCATCGCAGGGATCGGCATGATCTTCGGCATGCATGACCTGTTCGGAGACCAGTTCATGCGCCTGGAACTGGCGGCCGAGACCACACTCGTAAGTGACCTTCAGCGGCTCAGCGACATCCTTCACCCAATGCGGGATCACCTGTTCGACCAGCGCCCAGGTACCGACGGGTTTGACGTAGACACGCTGCATCTTGTGAAAATGCGCTTTGGCCATCCAGACGCTCCTCCGAGGATCGAGCCTGACACCGCCTGCTTTCGGCGCGGTGAAGCCGGTCTGGCAATTTTAACAGAAAACCTTGCGGCACCCTTCCGCCGGGTCACGGCTTTCCGTGCACGTAAAGCGCGCTATTTTCCAATCCAGAAACGCAATCACGCCCGTATAATGGGCGAAGGGAGGCCATCCACTCATGAACTTCGACTTTTCGGAAGACCAGAAATTCCTCGCCGGCGAGGCGCGGAAATTCCTCGAGGCCGAGAGCGCCATTCCGGTGGTGCGCGAGGTATTGAACGATGACGACAAAGCCTATTCGGAAGCGCTCTGGAAAAAGATCGCCGAAATGGGCTGGCTGGGCACCGCCATTCCGGAAGAGCAAGGAGGCCTTGGCCTCGGCATGCTGGAAATGTGCGTGCTGGCCGAGGAAATGGGCCGCGTCCTGGCGCCGGTCCCCTTCTCGTCCACGGCCTACTTCCTGACCGAGGCCGTGAAACTGGCCGGGTCGGACGAAGTGAAGAACGACATCCTGCCGCGCATTGTCGCCGGCGAGATCATCGGCTGCTACGCCGCCAGCGAAGGCCCGGGCCATCCGGATCCAGCCAGCCTGAAAACCACATTCGACGGCTCCACCGTCTCCGGCACCAAGATCCCGGTCACCGATGGCGGCATCGCCACGCACGCCGTTGTGCTGGCCAAGGAAGGCTCCGGCGCAAGCCTCGTCCTCGTTGACCTCTCCGGCGCAGGCGTTTCCCGCAAGACACTCTCCACGCTCGACCCGACGCGCGGCCATGCCGAGCTGACCTTCGACAAGACACCGGGCGTCCGCCTCGGTGCCGCAGGTGACGGCGCAAGCCTCAATGACCAGCTGATGGACAAGGTGGCCGTGCTGCTCGCCTTCGAACAGCTGGGCGGGGCGTCCCGCGCGCTGGAAATGGCGAAGGAATACGCGCTGGAGCGCTACGCCTTCGGCCGTCCGATCGCCGGCAACCAGGCCATCAAGCACAAGCTGGCCGAGATGTATGTGAAGAACGAGGTGGCCCGCTCCAACTGCTTCTATGGCGCCTGGGCCCTGTCGACCGATGCCCCGGAAATGCCGGAAGCGGCTGCTGCCGCCCGCGTGGCCGCATCGGAAGCCTTCTGGTATGCTTCGAAAGAGAACATCCAGACCCATGGCGGCATGGGCTTCACCTGGGAGGTGGACTGCCACCTCTACTACCGCCGCGCCAAGCTGCTGGCCGTGCAGGCTGGTGGTCCGAAAGTCTGGAAAGAAAAGCTCGTGCGTGCGCTCGAGCAAAAGAACGCCGCCTAAGGAGGAAACATCATGGACTTCAACGACACACCCGAAGAAGCCGCCTTCCGCGCTGAGGCGCGCGCCTTCCTCGAAAAACACCTGAAGCCGAAAGGCTCCGCCCCGGCATCGCGCGACCGCGCGAACATGCTGGAAAAGGCGAAAGCCTGGCAGAAGACGAAAGCGGAAAACAAGTTCGCGCAGATCACCTGGCCCGAGGAATGGGGCGGGCGTGGCGGCACGGCCATGCAGAACGTGATCTGGGGCCAGGAAGAGTCGAAATTCGACGCGCCGACCGGCCCGTTCGCCATCGGCCTCGGCATGTGCGTGCCGACCGTCATCGCCTTCGGCTCGGACGAACACAAGGAACGTTATGTCCAGAAAGCCCTGATGGGCGAGGAAATCTGGTGCCAGCTGTTTTCCGAACCATCCGCTGGCTCTGACGTCGCCGGCCTGAAAACCCGCGCCGTGAAAGACGGGGACGAGTGGGTCATCAACGGCCAGAAGGTCTGGACCTCAGGCGCCCACTATTCCGACTACGGCATCCTCCTTGTCCGGACGGATCCGAAAGTGCCGAAGCACAAGGGCCTCACCATGTTCATCGTGAACATGAAACAGCCGGGCGTCGAAGTGCGCCCGATCCACCAGGCTTCCGGCGGACGCGAGTTCAACGAGGTTTACTTCACCGACGTCCGCATCCCGGACAAGGACCGTCTCGGCGATGTCGGCGCAGGCTGGAAAGTGGCCCTCGTCACGCTGATGAACGAGCGTCTCGCCGTCGGCGGCTCCCCCGGCCCGGACTGGGCGGAGATCATGGAGTACGCCCGCGACCACGGCACGCTGTCCGACCAGGCTTTCCGTGAAAAACTGGCCGACTGGTATGTCGCCGCCCAGGGTTACAAGCTGACCAAGTTCCGCACGCAGACGGCGCTGTCCCGCGGCCAGACGCCGGGACCGGAAAACTCGATCGGCAAGATCATCACCGCCAACCATTTGCAGGACATCTGCAACTCGGCCATCGAGATGCAGGACCATTACGGCATCATCAACGAGACCGACCGGATGCCGGCCGATGCGATCTTCCAGCAGAGCTTCATGTGGGCCCCCGGCCTGCGCATCGCTGGCGGCACGGATGAAATCCTGAAGAACATCATCGCAGAGCGCGTGCTTGGCCTGCCGCAGGATGTGCGGGTCGACAAGGACAAGCCATTCGACGAGCTGAAAAGCGGCTGATCCGTCCAGCGCCCAATCCACGAAAAAATCCCGGCTGGTTCGCGCCAGCCGGGATTTCTACGTATGGCCTTCAAAATATGGTATAATAGGTTCTCGCGCTTCAGGAGGAGCCCGCCATGTTCAAGACCAATGAAGGTACCATCGACCGCGTTCTGCGCGTCATTGTCGGCTTGGCGCTGATCGCCATCGTCTTCGTCGGCCCGCAGACGCCCTGGGGCTGGATCGGCCTCGTGCCGCTGCTGACAGGCCTCGTCGGCACCTGCCCGCTCTACACGATCCTCGGCATCCGCACCTGCAAGCTGAAGAACTGAGGCGGCTCAGGCGTCCGGGTCTGCGGCCACGGCCTTTTCGGAAACAAAGCCTGCCACCTCAGCGACACAGGCCCGGCCCGCTTCAGCCAGCGCCAGCGCGCGCGACGCATTGGAGGATGCCGCCGCATCCGCGGTGGATGTTGCGCGCGTCTGCGCGACGACCTTGCGGGTATTCGCCCGCATCAGCGTCGCTTCAAGAGCGCACCGCGCCTGTGTGCCTGCCAGCGTGAAATCCTCCACCCGCCAGACCAGTTCATAATCGGCCCCGGCTCCGGCCTCCAGCGCAACAGCGACCCCTGCCCCGCTGTCGTCCAGCGCGTCCAGCATCGCCACCTGCATCAGGCGCGTGGCATTGTCCGTCCATTCCACACCGCGCACCAGGCGCAGCGCCCCGGCGCTGTCTTCGGACGCAATCACGCGGCTGCCGAACAGGCGTGAGGCTTCCGGTTCCCGCACGGCCACAACCGCCTCGACCGGATAGGTCTCCGTCATCGCGCCGAAACGGTAGAGGCCTTCCGGTGCCTTGGGTTCCGGCAGGACGCTGACACAGGCGGTGAGCGCAAGGGATGCGAAAGCAATCGAAATGGAGCGGATCATCAGCGTTTGTCCTCATAAGGAGCCGGTTCCCCGACAAGCATGCTTTGCGGGTTCTGTTCGAGTTCGCGGGTCAACCGGTCCATCCGGCTGATCAGGATACGGAGGTCCTGCGCCGCCAGGCGGGAATCCTCCACCACGCCGGTGGCCGGGCCTTCCAGCAGGGAATTGACCACGCGCACGGTGTCTCCGCCCTGCTCCATCACGGCATCGGCAGAGGCGACCACCTTGGTGACTTCAGCCAGCAAACTGTCGAGCTGTCCCGACAGACCGGCCAGCTCCTGGTTGGCATTCGTGCTGAACTTGCCGACCGATTCCGAAGCGGACGCAAATTCATTGCTGGCGCGCGACAGGTCTTTCATCGTGCCGTTCGCCCGGTCGATCAGGCCATCCTCGGCGGCGAGCTTCGTGGTGATCGTCTCGATATTCTTCAGCGAGGCGCTGATGGAGTCGATGTTTTCGTCCGTCAGCAGCTTTTTCACACGCTCCATCGTATCGTTCGCCTGGCCCAGCACTTGCGCGCCGCCGGCCACCAGCTGGTCGAGCTGGGTCTTTTCGGCCTTGATCACCGGTACAGGTTCGCCCGGCCGGGCCTCCAGCAGGCGCGATGTGGGGGAACCGGCGCTGATCTGCACGAAGGTCACGCCCGTGATACCGGCCAGTTGAATCGAGGCAGTGGAATCCGTCTTCACCGGGGTCTCCCGGTCGATCCGGATGCGCGCGCGCACCTTGGACGGGTCGGCCCGGTCGATGCGCACAGTCGAAACCTCGCCTACCTTGATCCCGATATAGCGCACGGCCGATCCGTCTTCGAGCGAGACCGGCCCTTCGAAGATAATGTCATAGGCCTTGTAGTCGCGGCTGAACTGGGACTGTCCCAGCCACAGCACGAAGGCTGCAACCGCCAGGGTCGCAACAATCACGAAAGCGCCGATGACGGCATAGTTCGCTCGCGTTTCCATCGGTCCGGGCCCCCTTTCTAGTGTCCCGTTGCCGCGCGTCCGCGCGGGCCGCAGAAATATTCCTGCACCCACGGATGATCGAACGCACGCAATTCTTCAATCGTGCCGACTGCCAGCACGTGTTTTTCTCCCAGCACGGCGATCCGGTCGCAGGTCGCATGCAGCGTATCCACATCATGCGTGACAAGGAAGACGGTGAGGCCCAGCGCCTTTTGCAGGCTGCGGATCAGGGCATCGAATTTTTCTGCGGTAATCGGGTCGAGTCCGGCGGTCGGCTCGTCCAGGAACAGGAGTTCCGGATCGAGCGCCAGCGCGCGGGCCAGCGCGGCCCGCTTGCGCATGCCGCCCGAAAGGTCTGAGGGGAATTTCGGGCTCGCCTCGGCGCTGAGGCCTGCCATACGGATCTTCATGTCGGCCAGCTGGTGGCGCAGGTCCGGCGCGATCTGCGTGTGTTCCTTTATCGGAACTTCCACATTCTCCCGCACGGTCAGGTTCGAGAACAGGGCACCGTCCTGGAACATCACGCCCCAGCGCTGTTCCACATCGGCGCGTTGTTCCTCGTCGAGGTCTTCCAGCCGCTGGCCGAAGACTTCGATACTGCCTTCCGCAAATTCCTTGAGGCCGGTAATCGCCCGCAGCAGGACGGACTTGCCGCAGCCAGACGGCCCGATCACGCCGATGATCTCGCCGCGGCGGATGTCGAGATCCAGATGCTCGTGCACGACATGGGTTCCATAAGCGGTCTTCAGGTCGCGGATGCGGATGATGATGTCGTCCGTCATATGCCAAGCTCCATATAGAGGATGGCAAAGATCGCATCGAGCACGATGACCGCGAACAGACCCTGCACGACAGACGTGGTGGTCGCATTGCCGAGCGACTGGACGCTGCCGCCGACATTCAGCCCCTGACGGCAGGCAATCAGTGTCACAACAAAGCCGAAAACCGGTGCCTTGGAGAGGCCGACCCAGAAATGTTCCAGCGGAACGGAATTGCGCAAGCGGTCAAGGAAGACGCCGGGATTGATGTCCAGCGACGACCAGCCGACAACCACACCGCCTGCTATGCCGGCCAGCGTCGCCACAAAGGTCAGCGCCGGGGTCATCAGGAGCAGCGCGAGGATGCGCGGCGCGACGAGGATGTCCATCGGCTTCAGGCCAAGCGTCTGCATGGCGTCGATTTCCTGACGCATCTTCATCGTGCCGATCTGCGCCGTGAAGGAAGAGTTCGTCCGCCCCGCCAGCACAATGCCTGTCAGCACGACGCCGAACTCACGCAGCATGGAATAGCCGATCAGTTCGACCGTGTAGATTTCGAGGTCAAATTCCCGGAGCGTCGTGGCGCCGATATAGGCGACCACCATGCCCACGAAGAAAGACAGGAAGGCGATGATCGGCATCGCGTCGAGGCCTGCCTCTTCCATCACCGCGACGATCGAGGTCCAGCGCAGTTTCCAGGGCTGCATCACGAGGCGCAGCGTGGTGACAATCGTTTCGCCGAGGAAGGCTAGCGTCTTGTAGATTTCCGACATGACGCCGACAAAGCCGCGGCCCGTGCGCTCCAGCAGGGCGACAAAACCATGATCCACCACTTTCGCCGGCGGGGCCGGATCGGATACGGCGTGGACCTGCTCGATCAGCTTCCGGGCGACATCATTCGTGCCGGAGAGGGCCGATCCTTCCGGCGCGGCGCGCAGCGTGCGGTCGATCAGGAAGGCTCCGGCGGTGTCGATCCGGGTCAGTCCGGAAACATCCACAAGCACGGCATGGTCATGCTTTAGTCCGGCCAGGTCATCATCCAGCAGGTGAATGGTCATGACGGTCCAGTCCCCCGTCAGGCGGAGGGTCGCTTTTTCGCCGCTCTCTTCGAGCGCGAAACCGGGGGCTGTCGTAACTGGCATCTGGCAACTAGCCTTCCAACACTAGCAAAACATGCTTAAGGACAGCGAAGCGCGATCGGTGAAATTTTATCGTTCAGGACAGGCCATGAGCAATCGAAACCTTGAAATTTCAGCGATTTCCTCACCCCTGAAGACCGCGTTTACCATTTCGCGCGGCGCCAAGACCAGCGCGGAGACCCTTCGCGTCACGCTTTCCGAAAACGGCGCCACCGGCCGCGGCGAATGTGTCCCCTATGCCCGCTATGGCGAAACCATTGACAGCGTCACCGCCGCGATCGACGCCGCCCGCAGCGCCATCGAGGCCGGCCTCAGCCGCGGTGACCTGCAATCGCTGATGCCCGCAGGCGCAGCCCGGTGCGCCGTGGATTGCGCAATGTGGGACCTTGAAGCGAAACGCACCGGAACGCCAGTCTGGAAGCTCGCCGGCCTGCCGGAGCCGAGACCGGTCGAAACTGCCGTCACCGTCAGCCTCGACACGCCAGAGGCCATGGGGGCTGCCGCGAAGGCGACGCAAGGCCGGCTCCTCAAACTGAAGCTCGGCGGCCCGGACGACCTTGCGCGGATCGAAGCCGTGCACACGGCCCGGCCGGACGCGCGCCTGATCGTGGATGCAAATGAAGGCCTCAGCGCCGACCAGCTGCCCGCAATTTCCAAAGCCGCCGCGAACCTCGGCGTCGTGTTGATCGAACAGCCCTTCCCTGCCGGGGCCGACGACGCCCTGCTCCAGCGCCCCGGCCCGGTTGCGATCTGTGCGGACGAAAGCGCCCATACCCGCATCGAACTGCAGGACCTTGCCCGCCGCTATGACGCGGTGAACATCAAGCTCGACAAGACGGGCGGCCTGACCGAAGCGCTTGCCATGGCCCGCGAGGCCCGCGCGGCCGGGCTCGGCATCATGGTGGGCTGCATGGTGGCCGGATCGATCTCGATGGCGCCGGCCGTCCTCCTCGCGGGGCTGGCGGACATCGCGGATGTCGATGGGCCGCTCTGGCTGTCAGAAGATGTGGCGCATGGCCTTGCCTATGCCGATGGCGTGGTGGCCCCGCCTGTGCCTGAACTCTGGGGCTGACCCCCGGCTCAGTGCGCCGCCGCCGGTGCAACCGCTTTCGGCTTGTCCAGCATGATCACGACCAGCAGGACCAGGGCGAACGACATCGACATGGTCAGGAACAGATTGTTGTAGGTCATCACCGCCGCTTCCAGCTTTGTCCGGTAGACCAGCTGGGCGAGCGCCGACCCTTCAGGGTCCGGAACACCGGCTGCCTGCATCCGCGCCGTCATGTTTGACAGGAAGGACTGCACTTCCGGCCGCGCCAGGGACAGGCCGTTGGCGATCTGCTGCTGGTGCATCTGATTGAAGCTGATCATCATCGTCGTGAGGACGGCAATGCCGATCGCGCCGCCAAGATTTCGGCAGACCGTGAACAGGCCCGAAGCATTGGCCACCCGCTCTGGCGGCAGCGTGCCGAGGGCAAGATTGGTCGTCGGCACCATGGTCAGGATCAGGCCCGCCCCGCGCAGAGCCTGCGGCCAGAACAATTCCCTGAAACCGGATTCCGCCGTCAGGTGACCGTTCAGCCAGGTGCCTATCGCAGCCAGCACGAGCCCGACGGCCACGACAAGGCGCGGGTCGTAACGTTTGGTCATGGCGCCGGAAATCGGCCCCCCGATGAACATGGCAAAGCCTGCGACGCTCATGATCTCGCCGATCTGCAGCGAGGAATAGCCCCGCACCTGACCCAGATAGAGCGGCAACAGGAAGACGGACCCGTAGAGACCAAAGCCCATCACCGAAGCGATCAGTGCGCCGGACGCAAAGTTCCGGTCCTTGAACACACGCAGGTCTACCAGCGGCACAGGCGAGGTCAGCGCGCGGCGGAAGAAAATCACCGCCGCAATCGCGCAGACGATGGAAGCCTTCACGATGGCCGAGCTCTGGAACCAGCTGTCGCCCGGCCCTTCATCGATGATCCATTCGAACAGTCCGAGGAAGAGCGCCATGGAAACGAGGGCCGTGACATCCAGCCGGCGCAGCAGCGCGCTCTCCCCTTTTTGTTTCGGGATGAACAGGAAGACGAGCGTGATCGCGGCGATTCCGGGCACGATGTTCACCAGGAAAAGCCAGTGCCAGGACATGTGCTGGGTAATCCAGCCGCCAAGGGTCGGACCGATGGACGGGGCAAGCGTCGCCACCATCCCGATCATCACCTGTTGCGTCATCGACCGGCCTGCCGGGAACAGGGTGAAGCTCGCCGCCATCGTGGTCGGCACCATGGCTGCGCCCGAGAAGCCCTGGATCACACGGAAGAAGATCAGCGAGTCGAGGTCCCATGACAGCGCGCACAGAATGCTTGAGCTGACAAATCCGACCGCGGACATGATGAACAGTTTGCGGATGCCAAAGGCCCGGTTGAGAAAGCCCGACAAGGGAATGCCGACGACTTCGGCCACGAGGTAGCCGGTTTGGATCCAGGCGATCTCTTCCTGGCTGGCCGACACGCCTGCCTGGATTTCCGAAATCGAGCTGGCAACAATCTGGATGTCCAGAATTGCCATGAACATGCCGATCACCATGGCAAAGAAGCCGATGTTGAGGGCAAGCTCTGAAGAAGCTTTCTGGCGGATTGCGTTGACCATGGCCGACCTCGCGAGGGCGCTGGGCGGCTTAGCCGTCCACCCCTTTCGCAATCACGGTTGCCTCGACCGAGAGACCCGGACGCATCAGGCCGGTGGCCAGGGCTTCATCGGAAAGCTTCACCCGCACCGGCACACGCTGCACGATCTTGGTGAAATTGCCGGTCGCCGTATCCATCGGGATCAGACTGAACTGACCGCCCGTGGCCGGCGCGATGGAATCCAGCGTGCCTGTCACTTTCAGGTCTGGATAGGCGTCGACATGAATGTCCACTTCCTGCCCGGTCCGCATGCGCTCGACCTGGGTTTCCTTGAAATTGGCGACGATATAGGCCTGCGATACCGGCACGATCGACATGGTCTGCTGGCCGGGGCTCAGCAGCTGGCCTTCGGCGACGACGCGGTTGGCGACAACACCGTCGAACGGCGCGCGAAGCTCCGTGCGCGTTGCATCGAGCTTGGCAGCCTCGACCCGTGCGCGGGCGGCTTCGACCTGCGCATCGGCGCCGGCAACTGCGGCCTTGGCTGAGGCCAGGTCTTCCTGTGCGCGGTGAAAGTTTGCCTCGGCGACGTTCAGTTCGCTCTGCGCCGTGGTGATCCCGGCTTTCGACTGGTCGAGCGAAGCCCGGGCGGACTGCGCCTTGGTGGCGGCGGCATCAAGGCTGGCTTTGGGATAATGCCCTTTTTCGGTAAGCTCCGTATACCGCTCAAGATCATTCGCGGCGAGGGTTGCGTCAGCCTGTGCGGCAGCGGTGCTGGCTTTCGCCTGGGCCAGACGGTCCAGCTGCGCCGCGATCTGGGCGGTGGCGGTCTCGACATTGGCTTCAGCTGCAGCAACGCCCGCACGGGCCTGAGCCTGCGCGGCGATGGATTGCTGCAGCGCTGCGGCGGCCTCCGAAACGCGGGTGGCATAGTCGGCCACTTCCAGTGTCACCAGAAGATCTCCGGCTTTCACGGCCTGGTTGTCCGTGACGTGCACCTGTTCAACATAGCCCTGCACCTTTGGCGCAATCGTGGCGATGTCCGCGCGGATATAGGCATTGTCGGTGGTGATCTCGTAGCGGCCGGCAACCAGCCAGTGGATGCCCTGATACCCGACGAAGAGGGCCAGCAGCAGGCCTGCGCCCGACAGGATGTATTTTCGCGGATCGGCCTTGAAGCGCTCAACCAGTCCCTGATCCTGGCCCTGCCCTTCCGGGGCCGGGCCCTGCGCAGGGGGCGCATCATTGGCAGGCTTGCGGGCCGGGGCTTCGGCCACGTTGGGGGCGGTCGCCGGGGCAGGAACGGCAGCGGGCTGGGAGGAGTCGCGCTGGAGGGGCTGTAGGGCCATGGGGGAATTCCGTGGTGTCTGATCTGGAGCCCGGTGTTAGCTCCAAAGTGTGTAATTACGGTTACATCGCTTGCAATGTAATCCGCGTTACACCAAAATCAAGCCATGAACCGAACAAACAAGCCTTCTTCCGCCACCACGACCGCCTCCCGGGTACAGGATGGCACATCCCGCGCAGACATCCGGCGCGCCGCTTTTCTCGAAGCGGCCCAGAAAGTCTTTCTGGAACAAGGCTTTGAAGCGGCCAATATGTCAGAAATCGTCCGGCGGGCGGGCGGCTCCCTGGCCACGCTCTATGCCCAGTTCGGGGACAAGGAAGGCATCTTCCTTGCCATGCTGGAGACGCGGATGAAGGCCATCACCGCGACTTTGGAAGTCGAACTGCAGGCGCACACGCCGGTCGAGGAAGGATTGCGCCGCATCGGCGAGCAATTTGCCGGCAAGCTGGTCGAGCCTGACTCGCTGGAGCTTTACCGGCTGATCGTCGGCATGGCGAAGAAGTACCCCGACATCGCGGAGACCTTCATGAAGCTCGGGCCGAACAAGGTGCGCGCCGGGCTCGCGGCCTATTTGCAGGACCGGGCCGATGCTGGCGAGATCCCGCAATCAGACCAGTTTGAGACACTGGGCTCGCTCTTCCTCGACATGGTGCGCTCCCCTCTGCAGAGCCGGGCCCTGCTGAACTCGAATGTGCGCCCCTCGAACGCCGATGTCCGCACCAGCGTCGACAGGGCCGTCGACATGTTCCTCTACGGCCTTTCCGGAAAACGCTGAGGCCGGCCGATCATTCGATTGCCGTCATGCGCCCGCGCGGCTACCCTCCCGGGAAAACAGGGAGGAATGCATGCCTGACGGGGAAGTGCACGGCGTGGCGGACGACAAGTTCGCAGCCGTAAGAGAACAGTTCGAAAAAAACCTCAGCGACGGAACGGATATCGGGGCATCCTTCTGCGTCACCCGGGATGGCGAGACGGTCATCGATCTCTGGGGCGGCTGGGCCGATGAGGAACGCACCCGTCCGTGGGAAAAGGATACGATCGTCAACGTCTATTCGACGACCAAGACGATGACGGCGCTGACCGCCCTCTGGCTGGCAGATCAGGGCAAGCTCGATTTCGATGCGCCCGTGGCCGAGTACTGGCCGGAATTTGCTGCGAACGGCAAGGACGCCATCAAGGTCAGTCATCTGATGAGCCATTCGGCCGGCCTTTCCGGCTGGACCGCCCCGATGGAGAAGGAAGACCTGTACGACTGGGACAAGGCGACGAGCCTGCTCGCCGCGCAGGCCCCGCTCTGGGAACCCGGCACCGCGTCCGGCTACCACGCCATCACGCAAGGCTACCTCGTCGGCGAAGTGATCCGCCGGATCGACGGGCGCAGCGTCGGCACAGTGTTCCGCGAGGAAATCGCCGAGCCGCTGGGCGCCGACTTCCACATCGGCCTTCCGGCCTCGGAAGACCACCGCGTTGCGCACCTGAAACCGCCGCCGGTTGCAGGGCTCGGCGCCCCCGCGCAGAACGAGATCCAGCGTGTCGCCTTCGAGCATCCGCCAATTGATGTTTCCGAAACACGCACGCGGGCCTGGCGCGGGGCAGAAATCCCGGCCGCCGGCGGCACCGGCAATGCCCGTTCGGTTGCCCGGGCGCAGGCAATCCTCGCCAATGGCGGCATGATGGACGGAAAGCGCTTCCTGTCAGAAGCCGGATGCCGCAAGGCCCTTGAATGCCAGGTCGAAGGAACTGACCTCGTCCTCGGCATACCGGTACGTTTCGGCCTCGGCTACGGGCTGTCCGGCCCGATGTCACCTGCCCTCAACGAGTCGTCCATGTTCTGGGGCGGCTATGGCGGCTCCATCGTGCTGGTCGACATGGAGAACCGGATGACGGTCACCTATGCGATGAACCGGATGGAGGGCACGACCACGGGCGACATGCGCGCGATCACGCTCGCCGCCCTGGTCTGGCAGGCAATGGCAGGCTGAAGCGCCCTACTCTCCCGCACCGTCGAGCATGGACTTGAATCCGCTCGGCGCGTGCGGGCCCATGAACAGCTGTTCGAACGCGCCGATGCCCTCGGAGGTCTGTCCGCCGGGGCCGTTGTGCGTCGCGCGTACAATCTCCTGGATGTGCAGGTTTTCCGGAATGTTCCATGGCGCGTTCGGGTCCATGTCCTCGCGCTCCACGACCAGCTGGTCGCCATGGCTCATGCCGTGTTTGAACTTCGCGTGGCCATATCCAATGCCGCGCATCAGGAAAGTGCCCAGGGGCTCAAAGTCCACCGTATGCGGATTGCCCTGCCCATCCTTCATGCTGAGGCGCGCTTTTGCCATGCGGCGGGTGCCGGGCGCGTAGGTAACGTCCATCTGCGCATCGTCGAGGTGCAGATGCTCGCCCTGCGCGGCGCCATCCATGGCCAGCACGGCCCGCTTGTTCCAGGCCTCGCCCGCGCCATCGTCATTGACGTGGAAATAAAGTGCCTGGTTCGCGAAATTGGTCGGCGTCCAGATCCAGTAGAATTGCGGCTCCAGCGGCGGGATCAGCGGCTGGGCGTCCTGCGCGCCGATCGGGCGCACGCCCCATGACCGGTCGCGCGTGCCGGTCCAGCTGTCGGGATTGACCTCGATCTCCTTGCCGTCGATGCGCAGCTTGCCGGCCCAGCGGCCATTCTGCGTCATGCGCGTCAGGTCCATCAGCATCCGCGGGCCCTGGCGGCGGGTGAAGCGCGGCTCCTCAATCGGGAAGGCCCGGCCGGTAAATTCGACGTCCAGCGCGATGCCTTCGGTCTCTTCCAGTTTCAGGCGGATCCGCTTCAGCGGCTCCAGCACGGAGACGGAAAGACCGCCGATGAATGTGTCCATCCGCTCCATGTTCAGGGGGCGCGAAAAGAAGACCGAGCTTTGCTTGCCCTCATGCAGCACCGACACAGACCCGTCGATCACGTTCAGGTGTGGATAGACGCCCATGGCTGCAGCGAAGAAGACCGACCCGTCCGCCGAATAGCCATTGAAAAAGAACCGGTCATAGAAATTCCGGTCTGATCCGGAAAAGGCCACAGGCTCCGGCGTCTGGTGAATGGGATACTCGTCTCCGGCTGTCAGCATAGTTCGCACTTCCTTCCTCTGGGTGACCTCTTGGCGGGCCTGTCATGCAAGCTAGGGTGTACGAGGCAAGCCCCGGCGACAAGGGGTGACGCGAGGGAGGCAGTATGACCTGTAAAATGAATCCGGAGGAAGCCAACACATTCCTGCGCCAGGCCTTTGAAGGCCAGTCGGTGCGCACGGAAATCGTGGAAATGGTGGAAGGCCGCGCCGTGGTGCGGCTAAGAGCCGACAAGACAAATCTTCGCCCTGGCGGCTATATCTCGGGACCGACGCAGATGTCGCTGGTGGATACGGCCTCCTATTTCGCCGTGATGACCGTAACCGGACTGGAACCCATGGCCGTGACAAGCAGCCTGAACATGAGCTTCCTTCGCCCCTGTATCGGCGACGTCGTGCTGGCCGATGCCCGGATCATGAAGATCGGCCAGACCCTCGCCGTGATGGATGTGGACGTGCGCGTTGAAGGCGCCACCAAGCCGTCCAGCCACGCCGTGGTGACCTATGCCCTGCCCCGGAAGGATGCCGCCGCTTGAACCGGCTCGCCGCCGCCGCTGCCCTCATTGGCTTTCTGGGCGTCGCGCTCGGCGCCTTTGGCGCGCATGCGCTGGACGGCAGGCTGACGGCGGAAGGCACGGACTGGTGGCACACGGCGACGCTCTACGTCCTGCCCCATGCGGGCGCGGCGCTGGCCATCGGCCTTTCCGTCCGGACGGGCCTCATCCGCACCGGCGGCTGGCTAATGGTTCTGGGCGCAGTGATCTTTGCCGGAACGCTCTATGCCATGGCGCTGGGCGCGCCCCGCTGGTTCGGCGCGATCACACCGATCGGCGGCGTGTCCCTCCTGGCAGGCTGGGCCATGGCCGCGCTCGGCAGTCTCAGAAAGTCAGGTTGAGATCGAAACCGATCAGGATTGTGCGGAACTGACGGAGGCGTATTTGTCGGCCAGTTCGTCCGCCGTTTCGCGGGCATTGTCGATCACGTCTTCAAACGCACCGAGTTCCTTGTCCACGGGGGCGGTGTCGATGTCCATGTCGGACCGGGCGGAAACTTCGCCAAGGGCACTCTGGAAGCTGCGATAGGCCATCTGTGCACGAACAAGTGCGCGCTCATAGCTCATCACGTCTGCGCGGCTTGCCGTGTGTGCGCCGGTGTCCTGCAGCAGGGAATGCGCTTCGCGGCTGACATCGCTGAGGCCTGCGCGGGCTTCCTGGCTGTCGGAGACGATACGCGCCAGAACAAGCGCGGGCGCTTCGGTGCCGGCGCCGATGCGGGCAGCATATGTGTCGGCATGGGCCGGGTCGTTCGTGATGCCATTGATCAGCGTATTGGCGAGCCCCGCCAGGCCATTATTGGCTTTGACCCAACCGGCATCGACGGCCTTGTCGCAATATTCACTGGACGCGGTGCGCAGGGATGATTGATTTTGAGACAGCCCGGCCTGGACCAGAGCCTCCCCCGGAACCATGGAAACGGTTGCGCATCCTGCAAGAAGGCATAGGGATACACCCAGAATTACGCTACGCATCAAACAGCCACCTGCATTCTGTTTGGGCCCCAATACGTAATATTCTGTACGTAACGACGGGAACCATGTCCACCTCAGACGGCAGTTTGAACGAAATTAGGTGAAGAGTGAATGAATAGACGCCCGCCCCGCCGCATTTTGTATCCCAGACACGAAGCCCGACGCTCCGGTAGGTTGCGCGTTTCGGATATACACGAAATCTACTGGGAAGAATCAGGCAACCCGAACGGCGTGCCTGTTGTCGCCCTGCATGGCGGCCCCGGCGGCGGCTCAAGCCCCGAAATGCGGCGCTTTTTCGATCCTGAGCGCTACCGCATCTTCCTCTTCGATCAGCGCGGTTGTGGACGGTCCACACCACATTCCGAACTTCGCGAAAACACGACCTGGGACCTGGTGGACGATATTGAGGCACTGCGTGAACATGTTGGCGTCAATCAGTGGCTCGTGTTCGGAGGATCCTGGGGATCGACGCTGTCACTCGCCTATGGCGTGACTCATCCGGACCGGACGCTCGGCCTGGTTCTGCGCGGCATCTTCCTCGTCTCGAAACCGGAAGTGCAGTGGTTCTACCAAAGCGGCGCCAGCCGTCTGTTCCCGGACGCCTATGACCGCTACATCGCGCCGATCCCGGAAGACGAGCGCGACGACCTGCTGATGGCGTTCCATCGCCGCCTGACCGGCGACGACCGGCAAACCCGGATCGAGGCCGCCCGCGCCTGGTCGCGCTGGGAGGGCGAGACCCTGTCCATCAAGGGGCCGCTGACCACCCCGCCCCGCTTCAATGAGGATGACTTCGTCGACGCGTTCGCCCGGATCGAATGCCACTATTTCGTCAATCGGGGTTTCTTCGCCAGTGACAACTGGCTGCTGGAACAGTGTGCGGAAAAGCTGAAGAACATTCCGGGCGTCATCGTTCATGGCCGCTATGATGTCGTGACCCCGCTATCGACGGCCTGGGCCTTGTCGAAAGCCTGGCCGAAAGCGGAGCTGCACATCGTGCCGGATGCCGGTCACTCCTCCATGGAGCCCGGCATCGTCGACAAGCTGATTCAGGCGACGGATCATTTTGCCGGCGTTTACGGCTCGAAAGTCCGCGCCTGATCCCTGTCTGATCCTCCGATGGATCTGAAGCCCGACATGAAAACGCCCTCCACCACGTGGAGGGCGCTTCTATATAAGGTGTATTGATGGTCTATAGACGGTGTTCGTGAGGGTGCGGGCGTGCCCGCTGAAGACCGTTCACTCCGCGGGCGGCAGCTCGTAATTCGGGCCCAGCAGGGTTTCCAGGAAGCCCGGCAGCTGGACATGGTACTGGTCCTGGATCTTGTCGAAGAAACCAAAGAACAGAACGAACCCGACAAAGGCCGGCACGAACCAACGCATCAGGAAGCGCCAGACATTCATGATGTTGCCCTCGCCGAGCTCCGACGTCAGCATGTCGCGTGACAGAACCCAGCCGGCAAAGATTGCGACCAGCAGGCCGCCCAGCGGCAAGAGGACGTTGCCTGTGATGAAGTCCATGAAGTCGAGATATTCGGTCGAGAAAATATAGGCTGCACCGACCATCCAGAGCATGAAGCCCACGCCCGTTGCCGCGCCGAGCCGGGTCACGCCCTGGCGTTCTTCCAGCCAGGAAACCGACACTTCAAGCAGCGAGATCGACGAGGTGAAGGCGGCAAACAGCGCCAGCGCAAAGAACAGGACCGACATCAGGTATCCGATCGGTCCGAGATTGCCGAGCGCCACCGGCATCGACACGAAGAAGAGGCTCGGGCCGCCTGCCGGATCGAGCCCGGCGGCAAACACGATCGGGAAGATCGCAAAGCCGGCGATCAGCGCGACGAACGTGTCCGAACCTGCAATGATGACGGAAGATCGCGGGATATTGGTGCCGCGGTCCAGATAGGCGCCATAGGTGATCATCAGGCCGACCCCGACACCGATGGAGAAGAAGGCCTGGCCGACCGCTTCAAGGAAAGTCTTGAAGCCGACATCTTCCCATTTGGGCTGGAACAGGAAGGCAAATGTCTCTCCGGCATTGCCGCGCGACAGGGAGAAACCCACGATGACCAGGAGGATCACGAAGAAGGCCGGCATCAGAACGCTGGCTGCTTTCTCAATGCCGCCTTTCACACCCCGGCCAACGATCGCGATATTTGCAATGATGAAGGCCGCCAGCAGCGCCAGCATGTACCATTTCGACGCCAGCGCATGCTCGCCCTGCCCGATGACATTGGCGAAATTGCTGCCGGAGCTTGCGGCATCCATGCCGGCAAACCCGTTCTTCATGGCCTGGATCACAAAGGCCAGCAGCCAGGCGGAGATCACCATGTAGAAGGACAGGATAAAGGTCGCCGTGATCGTGCCGATCCAGCCGACCATGCCCCATCTCTGGGACTTGCTTTCCGCCCGGGCCAGCGACTCCACGCCTTCCACGGCCGACATGCCGGATTTGCGGCCCATGCCGTATTCCGCCATCAGAACCGGCAAGCCGATCAGGATCACGCAGGCAATGTAGATCAGGATGAAGGCGCCGCCGCCATTCTCACCAGCGGTGTATGGAAACCGCCAGAAATTGCCGAGTCCGACCGAAGAACCAACGGCAGCCATGATGAACCCGAAGCGCGAGCTCCAAGTGTCTGCCTTGCGGGCGATTGTTGCCATACTTCCCTCTCCCCAGGGTATAATGTTTCGCGCGAAACTATAGGCGGTGAAACAAAAATCAACGCCATATGCTGCGTCAGGGTCAGAACAACCCCGTTGTATTGAGTTTGTCGTCGCGATGCAGATAGGCCGAAAGGATCAGGCCGAAACACGACATCGCTGTGAGCATGGCTGTGCCACCGTATGAGATAAGAGGCAATGGCATGCCCACCACTGGCAACAGGCCAAGCACCATGGCGACGTTGAACACGACGTAGAAGGCAACCGTCGCCGTCGCCCCCGCTGCCGCATAACGGCCGAAACTGCTGGCAGACTGGAAAGCCGTGTAGAGCGACCAGCCGAGCAGGATGGCGAAGCCGACCAGGATGGCCGTCGCGCCAAGGAAGCCGAATTCCTCGGCAATCACGGTCAGAATGAAATCCGTGTGTTGCTCCGGCACATAGTCCTGCTGGGACTGGATGCCCTGCAGCCAGCCCTTCCCGTTCAGACCGCCGGCGCCGATGGCAATTTTTGCCTGCTCGATCTGGTAGCTTTCACCCAGTGAGGTCGACGCGCCGCTGGACCCGAACAATTGCGCCAGGAACGTGTCCACGCGCCCGCGCTGATAGGGCTCCAGCACGAACTGGTAGACCGGCCAGACCGCCGCCACGGCCGCACCGATCCCGGCCAGGATGACCCGCCCCGACAGGCCGGCCAGGAAAACGACCACACCGCCGGACGCGACAATCGCAAGCGCGGTACCCAGGTCTGGCTGGAGGAAGACGAGCGCGGCCGGGATCAGGATAATCACCGCCGCGCCAATATGAATGAAGAAACGGGACCCGTTCGCCCCCAGCATCCCGTGATAATAGCGTGCAAGCGCCAGCGTCACGGCAAGCTTGGCAAATTCCGAGGGCTGGACGGCAACCGGGCCAATCTTCAGCCAGCGCTGTGCCCCGCCGCCCATGACGCCAAAGAACTCCACTGCCAACAACAGCAATATGGTTCCGGCATAAGCCAGCCAGGACAAATTCATCCACCAGGACAATGGCAGCATTGCCAGCGCGATCATGATGCCGAAGCAGATGATGAAGCGGATCAGCTGAAGCTTCCACAAATGCTGTTCGGCCGGGTTGGTGAAGGTCGAGGAGTAGAGCATCGCGATGCCGATCAGCGCCATCGCGACGATCAGCAGGATGAAGCCCCAGGGCAGCCGCGCCATCTTGCCCAGCAGGCCGGACGACGTGCCGTCAAAATTGAGCGACCGGGCAGTCCGCGTGCGCGCTTCCCCCCGGCTGTAGCCGCTGAAGCTGCCATCGCGGCTCATGTCGGCGTGCCTTCTTTATCGGACCGGTCGATGGACGCGCTCTTCGTCCATGCCGGCTTGCGGCCGCTATTGGTGCGGATGGCGTGTGCGAGAATATCGCGGGCGACCGGCGCGGCGGTGCGCGAGCCGCCCTCCCCGTGCTCAACGACGACGGAAATCGCATATTTCGGATTGTCGGCCGGGGCATAGGCAACAAACAGGGCGTGGTCACGCAGCTCACGCTCAATGTCCTGCCCCTTTCGCACACCCGTGGCACGTTCAGCGGCCGTAATGCGGCGAACCTGCGCCGTGCCTGTCTTGCCCGCGAGGCGCGGGCCGCCGAGCCCCAAATCGCCGGAGCTACGTGCCGTGCCGCCCCATTCGGACGTCACGCCATACATGCCCGACTTCATCATTTTCATGATTTCCGGGTCGAGCGGCGCATCCAGCACATGATCGTCCGGATCCTGCGGTCCGACACCGATCAGCTTGGGTTTCAGCGAATGGCCTTCGGTGGCGATCCGGGCGGTCATCAGCGCCAGCTGCAGCGGCGTGACCCCGAGCTGGCCCTGCCCGATGCCGAAATTCAGCGTTTCGCCCTCATACCAGGGCTCCTTGCGGACCCGCATCTTCCATTCCGGATCAGGCACCAGGCCGCCGCGCGCACCGGTCATGCCGAGCGACCAGGCCTGGCCGAAACCGAATTTGTGCGCCGTATCTGCAATGGCCTGCGCCCCGGCCCGGCGCGCGATCTCATAGAAATAGACGTCGCACGAGCCCTTGATGCCGCCGTGCAGATCCACCGTTCCGTGGCCGCCCTTTTTCCAGCAATGCCACGTGCGGTTCCCGAAATGGTAGTAGCCGTTGCAGTGCACCTTGTCCGTCGGCTTGATCGCGCCGGTTTCCAGCGCCGCCGTTGCGACGACCATCTTGAAGGTCGACCCTGGCGGATAGACCCCGCCATGCGCACGCGGATAGAGCGGCGCACGGGAATCATCCCGCAGGGCGGCATAGTCCGTGCCGGAAATCCCGTTGACGAAATCATTGGGGTCAAAGGCCGGCGTCGACACCATGGCCAGGACATCGCCGCTTTCGATCTCGACGACCACGGCTGCGCCGCTTTCGCCTTCAAACCGCTCAATCGCGACCCGCTGCAGGTCCATGTCGATCGTGACGAACAGGTCCTTGCCGGCTTCCGGCGCGAGGCGTTCATCCGGAATCTGATCGATGACCCGTCCGGCCGCATTGGTGACCAGCTTCTTGAAGCCCGGCTTTCCGCGCAGCCATTCTTCGGCGAAGCGCTCCATCCCCTGCCGCCCGGTCCGCATGTCAGGATGCCGGAACATCCGCTCGATGGTCGTGGCTTCGTCGACTGTCTTGCCTTCGGTCAGGCGTTCCAGATCGTCCTGGCTGGCTCGGGCAACATAGCCCAGAACGTGCGCAAAATCCCGGCCGCGCGGATAGGACCGGGTCAGGGCCATCTCCACCTGGACACCCGGCAGTTCCACAGCGTGGACATTCATCCGGGCGAAGTCTTCATAGGAAAGCTCGTTCGCCACGATGACAGGCAGGAACGCCGCACGGCGCAGGCGGGCGCGCTGGATATCCTCCATCACGCGCTCAACCCGGGAATCCGAAATTTCGATCAGCTTGGCGATGCTGGCAATGGTCGCGGCGGGGTCGTCGAGCTGTTCCGGAATGACGGTGACGCGTCCGGCCCGGCGGTGCGATGCGAGTGGCTTGCCGAAACGATCGAGAATCCGCCCCCGCTGCGGCGGAGCGAGTTCCAGCTTGATGTGGTTCTCATTCGCCAGCTTGTCGTATTTCTTGCCTTCCAGGATCTGCAGCTGGAACAGGCGCGCGACGAGGCCAGCCCACACGACGCCTCCGCCGACACCTGCCATCAGCATGCGCCGGGAGAATTCCTGGTCGGGGTTGAAGCTCTTGCTCATGACGCCTGCCCTGGCGTCTCACCCGGCCTGCGGCCAAGATCGAACACTTTGTGGATCAGCGCATAAAGCAGGCCTGTCGTCAGCATGGCCGCGACCAACGGCAGAAGGCGGACCGGATGGTCTTCCAGCGTCGACGCCATCAGCCAGAGCAGCAGGAACGCCCCTGCAAACAGGAGCGTCGTCGCGATGATGGCGATCAACGGTTCATTGGTGACATCAAACTCTGACGAAATTGCCGTGCTGGCAGCATAGGTCATCAGATTGACGACCTCGAAGCTTCCCATCGGCGCGTGGAAGATGACATCCTGAATGGCGCCGAACACGATCAGGATAATCATGGGACGGATGGAAAGGCCGACCCGTCCCCAGCCGACCGCACCCCAGAGGGCTGCGTGAGGCCAGGCAAAGGACAGGCCGAAAATATCGTTCCGGGTCAGGCCGAACAGGCCGACCGTTGCGATCAGGAAGGATCCGAACAGCAGGCGCGGTGTCGGGCCCGATTTTGCCCAGAGGCTCTGCCTGCGCCGGGTCAGGAAGGAAGCCGGCATCAGCGGCGCGCCCCCTGCGTCGGGCTGGCAGATGTGCCGTCTTCAAGCGCAGGCAGGTCTCCGGCGGATATCGGCCGTTCGACGGTCGGTGGCGGGATCAGCTGGACATAGCCGGAAGAGCCATCGCTCATGGCATATTTGACGCGCCAGTCATTGCCGGACTTCTGAACGTCGCCCACCACAAGGCCACGCGGATAGGCACCGCCTTCCGAGGAGGTCAGGATCCGCTCGCCTTCAATAAAGTCGCTGCGTTCCGGCAGGTCCGTCAGCGTGCCAGAACTCGTCGAACCGCCCTGCATGATGGCGTGCACGCCGGAGACTTCCCCGATCACCGGTACGCGGCTGTTGAAGTCGGTGACCAGCAGGATGCGCGAAGAGCGTTCGCCGAGCTGGATCACCCGGCCGACGAGGCCGCCTTCATTCATTGCAACAGACCCCGGCTCAACCCCCTGAGAGCGGCCGGCATTGGCCAGAAGCGTCTGCGCGAACGGGCCTTCACTCTCGGAAGTCACCCGCGCCGTGACACCGCGCGCCGGCGGTTCGCCGAGCAGATTGAGGATTTCCTCATAGGCTTCCAGACGGTCGGCCATGGATATGGCTGCGGCCTTGTATCGGGAGAGGTCGCGCACCTCAGCTTCCAGTTCGCGGATGCGCTGTTCCTGCGCCGCGCGGCCTGTCAGCCGGGCCCACAGGCCGATCTGTTCCCCGCCGCCGAGGCGGTCCCCCACGGACGCGCGGACGGGGTTGAAAAACTGGCTGATTTGCGGGGCGGATTGGGCAATGATGAGCGCCGCGAACCCGAAAATGAGCACACCAAGGACGAGGCGCTTGGGAGAGCGCCGGACGCCTTTCTGAGCTGACCGGCCCGAACGTGCCATATGGCGGGTCCTCTGGTGTTTCCCTGATTATACCGTCTTTAGACCTCCGGAGAGAGGACGTTTCGCATCTTGGAGAAGTTCTCAAGCACATGACCGCAGCCATTGACCACGCAGCGCAGCGGGTCGTCGGCGATCATCACTGGCAGTTGGGCCTGCTCGCGGATCACAGCGTCGAGATTGCGCAGCAATGCGCCGCCGCCCGTCAGAACGATGCCGCGGTCGACAATGTCGGCAGCCAGTTCCGGCGGCATGGCTTCCAGCGCGATCTTCACAGCGTCGATGATGTCGTTGACCGGCTCGGACAGCGCATCAGCGATCATTGCTTCGTTGATCTCGGTTTCCTTCGGCACGCCATCCAGCGTGCCCCGGCCGCGCACGGTCAGCGACATGCCGGTGCCGTTTTCCGGCGGCTGGGCCGTGCCGATTTCCTTCTTGATCCGCTCAGCCGACATTTCGCCGATCAGGATCTTCTGCTCGCGGCGCAGATAGTTGACGATCGCCTGGTCCATCTTGTCGCCGCCAACGCGGACCGAACGCGAATAGACAATCCCGCCGAGCGACAGGACAGCCACCTCGGACGTACCGCCGCCGATATCGACCACCATGGAGCCTGCCGGGTCGTCAATCGGCAGGCCGGCGCCGATGGCTGCGGCCATGGGCTCTTCGATCAGGTGCACTTCACGCGCTCCGGCCGCGAGGGCCGACTGGTGAATGGCGCGGCGCTCAACGCTGGTGGCGGAGCTGGGCACGCAGATGATGATGAGGGGAGACACGAACGCCCGGCGGTTATGAACCTTCCGGATGAAGTGCTTGATCATTTCCTCGGCGACTTCGAAGTCGGCGATCACGCCATCGCGCATCGGGCGGATGGCTTCCATGTTCACCGGAGTCTTGCCGAGCATGTTCTTGGCCTGCTCGCCGACCGCATAGACGATCTTGCGGCCGCCCTGGGTCATGTAAGCGACGACGGAGGGCTCATCGAGCTTGACCCCCTGCCCCTTCACATAGACCAGCGTGTTGGCCGTTCCGAGGTCGATCGCCATGTCCGTAGACAGCATGCCGAGGAGGCTACCAATCATGTCTTACCGCGCTCTTTTCCTGAGCGGCCAGGCGACAAATCCCGGCGCGCGTGTGTAATTTTCTACACAGCCCCATAACCCCATTGCCGTTAACGCGGCTTTAATGCAAGGGACGGCACGCAGATAAACGGAACGATCCGTTCCGGTCTATGATTCCCGTTGCTTTTATTGAAGATTCAAGACCGGGCCGGATATTGCCACCGCGCGGAACAGAACGGCGCGTACACATATGCTTAACACATCGTTAGCGCCGTTTAACATTCCACTCTATGCCGAGGGGATCACCTGCCAGCTATCCGGATCGAATTCGCGCATGATGGCCGCATATTCGGTTGTCTTGCCGGACCAGTTGTTGGTCACCTTGCCGCTCTCGGTTTTGTACCAGCTGGCGCAATCTCCCGCCCAGACCGTCTTGCCGAGATCGGCCTGAAGCGTCTCATTATAGGCGCTCATCGCCTCAGGCTTCACATCCAGTGCGGCCACGTCTTTGTCCGCAATCTGTTCAATCGCCTGGAGGATGTAACCGATTTGCTGCTCCACCATGAGGATGATGGAATTGTGCCCAAGATTGGTGTTAGGCCCATAGAGCAGGAAGAAGTTCGGGAAACCGGGGACGGCGACCCCCTTGAAGGCTTCCGCGCCGTCTTTCCAGACTTCGTTCAGCGACACCCCTTCCCGGCCATGGACCTGCATCGGTGTCAGGAATTCGGTCGACTGGAAGCCGGTGGCATAGATGATCACATCGCAGGCATGCTCCACGCCGTCATCGCCAACGACGCCCCGGGGCGTGATTTCCTTCACCCCTTGACGGATCACCTCGACATTCGGCTGGATCAACGCAGGATAATAATCGTCTGAAATCAGGATACGCTTGCAGCCCGGCTCAAAGTCCGGCGTCAGCAGGGCGCGCATCTCCGGATCCTTCACCTGGTCTTCCAGATGTTTGAGGCACATCTTCTTCATCGACCTGGCCATACCGTTCTCACCCTGGTGGAAGGCGGTGAAGCCAAAGTCTGCGAAGGCGCGGATGCGCCAGCGATACCAATTGATCCGCCAGCGCTGGCGGTCGAAGGCGCGCTTGTCGGCTTCGGTATATTTGCGCTGGCCGCGCGGACGGCACCAGGCGGGCGAGCGCTGGAAACTGATCAGCTTACCGACCTGTTTCTGGATCTCGGGCAGGAACTGGACAGCGCTCGGCCCGTTGCCGATGACGCAGACCGTTTTGCCCTTGAGGTCGACAGAGTGATCCCAGCGCGCCGAGTGGAAGGCTGGCCCCTCGAAACTATCCTTGCCTTCAAAGTCCGGAATTGCGGGAATGTTCAGCTGGCCGAGGCCCGAAATCAGCACATCCGCCGTGTGGCTGGTGCCGTCTGCCTTCGTCAGCGTCCAGGTCCGGCTGGCGTCGTCATAGCGGCAGTCCGTTATTTCGGTCTTGAAGTGGCAGTGCGGACGCACACCGAACTTGTCCGCGAAGTCTTCGAAATACTGAAGGATCTGCGGCTGAAGAGACCATTTATAGTTCCAGTCCGGATTGAGATCGAACGAATAGGAATAGAGATGGCTGGGCACATCGCAGCCGCAGCCCGGATAGGTATTGTCGCGCCATGTGCCGCCAACACCATCTGATTTTTCGAACAGGTCGATCTGCGTGTAGCCGGCTTGCTTGAGTTTCGCGACTGCAGCCAGTCCGCTCATGCCCGCGCCAAGCACGGCAATCCGCAGCGACTGATCATCCTTCCCTGATGGCATTCCCTTTTCCTCCGCCTGATCGACTTTTTCTTCGATACTGGCACGCGGAAGAGGCCGGTCAACCTGTCTCGCAGGGGGAAGCAGATCAGCCGGCGGGCATGACTTTGTAGAGGCGTCCGGACGACTCGTCCTGCGGTATTGGCTCGACAGGTCTTAGCCAGTCCGGAACCTCCCCGGCCGAAAGACGGGCAAGAAAGCCGTCTGGCCGAAGCGCGGTAAACGTCTTGTTCTCGGGCGCCCCTGGACACAGGAGCACATAGTCGACCTGGTTCTCCGCCAGCAAGGCCGGCACCTCTGCGGGCGGCAGCCCGAAGGATTCAAGGCTTGCGCCAATGCCCGCCGTATCGCGGTGATAGTTGGCACTCATGACCGAGTGCGGGGTCTCGTTCAGGAGGTAGGATCCGATATTTGCATCCGACAGGATCATCCCCGGCGGCACCGAAGACAGCGCGGTGAGCGCCGTGTCGGAGAGACAGGCCAATTCCTCCGATGACGTGTCCTGCGGCAATGGTGCGATCAGCGTCGGCGGCAGCGCCCAGAGTGCAGGATTGGAAAGCACCAGCGGCGCGAGATACGCAATCCGGCTGCCCCCCTCCTCCCGGCCACGGGCATAGACATCCGACACCCAGAGCGCACAGGGAACAATCGCCAGCAGGCTGCCGAACGCATAGAACCGTACCTGATACAGCATCAGAACGAGCGCCAGCGCCAGCAGCAATGCAAACAGGCTGTGGGTGCGAACATCCCGCCTACGGATGACTCCATGGATGGAAACGCCCAGCGCCACCACGCTGGTTCCCATCGCATAGGCAATAAAGGGCCAGCGTCCGCCATCCTGCGCGAACATGGGCCGCGCTTCGGTTATCGAGTTGAACCAGATCTCGCGTACATCCGGGGCCAGCACATCGATCGGGTTCGCCAGGCATTGCGGCCCCTGAAAGACGAATACCACACCGCAGCCGAGCCCCACGCCAACGAGGCCCGCGAACCGGCTGCGCACGCTGCGTTCCGAGAGAAACGCCGCCGCAAGCGCCAGGCCGCCGCCCCCGATCCCCAGGGCGAGGAAGCTGATAATGGAGAAGCTGTCGCAATAGACCCGCCCCCAGAGCGCCGGGGGGACCGTGGCAAAGAAACAAACGGCAGCCGCGCCGGCCAGTGTCACGCCGAAAGCAATCGTTCCCCGCCTGATCTCTGTCCCGCGCACGGCCCAGTCCAGGGCATGGAACCCGCAGATGACCGCCACAAAGGGATAAAGCTCAATCCCGACTGCGACGGACAACGCCAGCATGATGGCACTCAGCACCATGCTCTTCGGCGCGACATGGCGGTCGAGCGACGCCCCGACAGCAATGGCGAGAAAGCCCAGTTGAAGATTGTGATGATCGAGAGAGCCGGACAGGAACCGGAAATGGGCGAACAGGACAGGCAGCGCGACGATGAAGGTAAAGACGAGCAGTCTTCCGCCATCGAGATTCCGCGCCGCCAGCCAGAGCCCGCCGAGAACGAACAGCATGCTGAGCGGCGGCCAGACCGATATGGCCCAGGCCAGCGCAGTGTCCTGCGGCAGGAACAGGTCAAACAGGCCTGTAAGGACAACAATCGGCAGGTCCGGTATCCGGGACCAGTGCATCAGCGTGCCACCATCGGGCCCCAGGCGATATTGATGAAGATCGAACCATCCCTGCCCCGCCAGCAGGTCGCGGATCTGCACAAGCCGCATGACATCGTCACCATCCGGGCCCGGCTGGCCAAGCCTGCCTTTAAGAAGGCTCACCGCGACAACACTCAGAAAGATGGATCCAGCCAGCAGCCACGCCCAGAGACGCGCCGCGCGGGAGATTGAGCTTGCTGATGTCATACCCGTCCTGACCCATGTGCCTCTTTGGCGGTAACCATAGCCATGGCAGGTATAGGAATAGCTAAAGCGCCCGTTGCAGCGGCAGGCCGAGACTTTTCCGGGTGTTGCCCTGTGGAATATTGTGCAAAGCGAATGAACACTTTTCGGGATACGGACATGCCAGTCCTTAACAACCCCGCCCGCCGGAAAACGCGTGACCTGAAGCAATTGCAACAGAATTGCGGGTGAACGAGTGGTTAATCCGAAACCGCAAAACTCTTTCCGGCATGAACTATAACTTATCTGACTTGTGATTATGTGGCCGTATGACCAGTGCGGCGACCCGTTTCACGTTCCTTGACCTGATCCTCTTCGGTTCCCCGAAGATCGACGAGAGCGTGCGCGGTCCGATGAACCTGCACATGCTCAGCCGGTTCCAGAAATACAAGATCCCGATCAGTGTCGTGACGCTGATCAATGCGACGATCCTGCTGGCCATGTTCTCGGCCGACTCCGAGTCCGGTTTCTGCCCGATCGCCTTTGCGTGGTGGGTGCCGGTTGCTCTCTATTCCGGTTTCATGTTCTGGAGCGGCCTGCGCCCGCTCGATCTCAGCACAGGACGGATGCCGTCCGGCCGCTTCGTGAAGCGCGCCGAGATCGGATCGTTCATTCTTGGCCTCTGGTGGACGGGCCTCATGCTGACGCCGGTCGCCGAGACCGAAGCCCAACAGCTGACCATGATCGGCGTTGCGATGGGCATGTGCTGCGGCGTGGTTGGCTTCACCGCCCCGATGGTCGGCGTGGCCGCCCGATACATGACTGCCGCGACCATCGTTCAGCTCCTGGCCTTGCTGCAACACCACACAGCAACAGCCATGACGGCCACGCTGTTCGGACTTGCCCTCTCTGTCGCCCTGCTCGTCAGCTCCCGGAACTTCTTCCAGTCCACCCTGGAGCTTGTCGAGTCCCGCACGGAAACCGAGCGCGCGCACGACCTGTTGAAACAGTCGCTCGAAACCTCGCGGCACGGCTTTGCCATCTTCACCGAAACAGGTGAGCGCCTGGTGGCAAACACCTATCACCAGAACTACTTCCCCGACTTCGTTCCGACTACGGCGGATCTCGGCACCAAGGAGATTTCGGTGAAGGGCAGCGACTGGTTTATCCGGTCCGTCACCCAGTCTGCGAACCGCAACTTCATTGTGACGCACACGAACATCAACCTGCAGAAAGAGACACAGCGGTCGCTCCTCGCTGCGCAGGAAACCATCAATGACGCCCTGGCTGCCCGGTCACGCTTCATCTCGCGTGCGTCGACCGACCTTGCCGGCCCGCTGAAATACATCATGACGCTGGCGTCTGCGATGTCGTCGGGGTCGAAGATCGAGTTTTCCCGCGAAGAGATCAGCGGTCACTGCGACAGCATCGACAAGGTCGCCCGCGACCTGCTCGATCTGGTACGCGACATCGAGGAATATGCCGAGGGGGAATCCGGCGGTACGTTCTCGAACGAGGCACCGGAAGACCTGCGCGAACTTCTCTCACCGGAGCAACTCTGGGCCGCCGCGACTTGGGAAACGGCGACCTTCGATCGCATCAAGGTCTCCATTCCGCAAGACCTCGACGTCGTGATGATCGATGGTCCGCGCTTTACGTCCACAGTGGTGAAGCTGCTCAAGCGCGCTTCCATGGTTTCGATCGATCCGATCGTGCTGACCTGCACGCCGGACGAGGAAGGCCGTATTCACGTCACCATCGTCGACCGCGGCCGTCCGCTCAGCCCGGCAGAAGTTGCAGACTTCTTCGAGCCCTATGGCGACGAGACACGCCCCGGCGCCGACCAGTATGTGACGCGCGGCCTCGAACTCGCGCTGATCAAGAAATATCTGAACAGCCAGGGCGCTGAAATCACCGTGCGGCCGCTCAACAAGATCGGCAATGCGATCACGATCACGCTCCCCTCCTCGGCAATTGTGGGCAAGCGCTTCGGCCCTAAAACCGATGCTGTGATCGGCAACACGACGCCCGCGCCCCGCCGAACGGCGAACGGCTGAACACCTTCTGAAGTTTTCCGTCTGAAACGCCTCAAGGGGCAGCATTCGCCTTGCATCGGCGGCGCAATAAGCTAGTCCTGTTGGCTGATGCTGTTGTGAGTAGTTCAGATGAAGCCGGGCGGAAAGCGGATCGCCATTCTCGGCGCAGGTCCAGCTGGCCTGACGATCGCTCGACTCCTGATGGAGCAGAGCGATCACTCCGTCACCCTATACGAGAAATCCCACCGCGTCGGCGGGAAATCCCTGAGCGTACGCCAGGGCGAGGATCTGATCGAATTCGGCACCTGCTACACAATCATGTCCCACCGGCGCGTCATGAAGTGGATGCGCGAACAGGGCATCACCATCCAGCAGATCGTACCGCACAAGATCGATGGCGTGCCGGCGCGGGATTTTTTCAATTCGGGTCCCGGTGCCCCGCTGGCTGTTCAGGGCATCTCCTATGTCCGGGCCCGCCGCAAACTACTGAAGGCACTCGAGTCCGATACACCGCCGCAGAAAGCCCTTGAGGAAGCCGCAACCCCGGCCATCGACTGGCTGCGCGCCCGCAAGCTCGGCAAGATCGAAAAGATGATGATGCGCACGGTCACGGGCATGGGCTATGGCGACCTCAAGACCGTGCCGATCGTGCATGCCATGCGTTGGGTCGATATGGACCTCATCCTGTCCGGCACGCTGAACAAGATCTATATGCCGGTCGAAGGCTGGGGCGAGTTCTGGGAACGCCTGGCAAAACCCATGGATGTCCGCCTTGAAACCCATGTCCGTCACATTGACCGATCCGGAGACCAGCACCTGATCGTGCTGGATGACGGAACCGAGGAAAAATTCGACGCCCTGATCTGCGCGATGCCGGTCGACAGGTTTTCCGCCCTGCTGGAACCCACCGAAGCAGAGCGCATTGTCGGCGATGCGATCCACTGGGGCGGCTATGCCACCACGCTGATCTCTTCCGAGGACTGGTTCCAGGAGCAAATCGAATACTATAGCGAAACCTGCCTGCCGGGTGTGGAGCCCGGCCTGATGATGTCCGCCCGGCGGGAAGGCTATGATGCGGGTCTCGGCGGCCACCTCTACATCACCAACCAGTTGCCAGGCGACTACACCGGGCCGGAACTGATAGAGATCCTGCGTGAAGAAGTGACCCGGCGAGGTGGCTCAATCAATGCCGTGATCCAGCAGGAAATCTGGGAGTATTTCGCCGAATACGATCCGGGCGCGATTCGGAAGGGCCTTATCGCGCGCATGCGCCAGATGCAGGGCGAACGGCGCACCTGGTATACTGGCGCAACTTTCTCTCATGAGTCAGTTGCCAATATCTGCATTCACAATGAAGCGCTCGTGCCCGACATGCTGAAAGCACTCGGGTGAGACACGCTCGGAAATCACGGAGATAATGCCATGTGTGGCCTGATCGCAGGAATCGGGAAGGTGTCGCTCACGACACTGGACAAGGCTGTCGCCTCTCTGACCCATCGCGGACCGGAATCGTCTGACACCTGGGTATCAGAAAACAAATCCATGTTTCTCGGCCATACGCGCCTGTCGATCATCGGCCTCGACAATGGCGCCCAGCCGATCAGCAATTCGGACGGTAATGTCCACATCGTGGTCAATGGCGAGTTCTATGGCTATCGCGAGATCCGTGACCATCTTCTCGCGGAAGGCGCAGTTTTCAAGACCGAATCCGACAGCGAGATCGCGCTGCACCTTTACCTGCATTACGGATTGCAGGCGCTGAAGGAACTGCGCGGCGAGTTCTCCATCGTCATCGCAGACGAGCGCCAGAATTGCCTGATCGCGATCCGCGACCGGTTCGGCATCAAGCCCCTCTTCTACACAGTTCATCAGGGGGCTGTCTATTTCGCATCAGAGATCAAGGCCCTGCTGGCCCTGGGCGTGCCGGCCCGCTGGGACCTTGAAACCGCTTTCTATGACGGCTTCCTTTTCCGGGATCACGCCCGCACCCTGTTCAAGGATATCTGGTCCGTGCCGCAAGGCCAGTACGCCATCGCCACACCCGGCGACATAAAGCTCTACACCTATTGGGACTGGGACTTCCCGACCGAAGCGGCCCTTGCGAGCGATACGCGCAGTGAGGCGGAATGCGTCGAGGAATTCCGCACCATCCTGAAGGAGTCGATCCGGGACCGTCTCGTCGCGGACGTGCCGGTGGCCTGTTATCTCAGCGGCGGCATCGATTCCTGCGCCGTGCTCGGCTTTGCCCAGAAGGGCCTGTCGCGGCCCATCGAATGCTACACGCTCGCCTTCGATGATGAACTCTATAATGAGGCACCGATTGCGGAGAAGCAGGCGGCGTTTTCCGGCGCGAACTACAATCCCATTATCGTCGGACGGAAGGACCTCGCCGCGGCCTATTCCGATGCGGTGTGGCATGCCGAAACACCGTTCGTGAATGCAAATGGCGTGGCGAAGTTCCTGCTCAGCCGCGCGGTCAACCAGCGCGGCATCAAGGTCGTACTCACCGGGGAAGGCGCCGACGAAATGCTGGGCGGCTACCTGCCCTTCAAGCGCGACGCGATCCTGCATCATGGCAATGGCCGCAGCGAAGCCGAAGCCCAGGCCATGATCGAACAGATCTTCGAGTCGAACCCGGCGGCACGCGCGATCTTCATGCGCGAAGGAGCAGATGACCCTGCGATCAAGGAAGTCGCCGCGCGCCTCGGCTGGGTCCCCTCCTTCATGGAGACCTATGGCCAGCTTGGCCGTATCTCGTCCGGGCTTTATCGCGATGAAATGATGGCCGGTATCCACCCATCTGCCAACCCGTTCACCTATGTCATGGACCGGTTGCCGGTCAGCCGGGCACTGGACGGCCGTTCGCGTCTCAATCAGGCACTTTACCTGAATTCCAAGACGCATATGGCGAACTTCATCCTCACCTTCCTGGGCGACCGGATGGAAATGGCCCACTCCATCGAAGGCCGGGTCCCCATGCTGGACCATCGCCTCGCGGAATGCGCGGCGCACCTGCCGATCCATATGAAAGTCCGTGGAACGACGGAAAAGCATGTGCTGCGCGAAGCCGCAAAGGACGTGCTCATCGACGAGGTCTACACCCGCGAGAAACACCCTTTCCTCGCCCCGCCGGTCACCGATGCGGAAGACCCGATGATGCAGATGTATGAAGACGTCTTCGCCTCCAAGGCGCTGGAGGAACAACCTGTGATCGATCCGGATCGGGCCCGCAATGCGCTGAACATGGTGAAGATGCTGCAGGGCGAGCAGAAAATCGCGTTCGAGGGCCTGATCCACAAGGTCGCCAGCATCACGCTGATGCACGAACGCTTTGGCATGACGTAAACAAAGCCTTGCCGGCGGGGCGCAAGTTTCATCCCCCGCCCAAGGCCGGCAGAAACCAAGATCGGTTACCCCTGATCCTGAAGTCCGGGAATGCCCCGGCAGGATTGAGTCTGGGGTCCATCGTGTCTGTTGCGCATCTGCCGCTTTCGGCGATCATTTCTGTCACCGCTGCGCTGCTGGCGCTGGCCGCGTGGCGCTATCGCAGCACGATCCTGCGCATCCGGCTCGCACCGACGCTCTTCTCCGGCGCCCGCCAGGACTGGACGTTCAGCCATATCGCCGAGATTTTCCCTACCGTGGAAATCCCGGCCGCGACGCGCCGCATCCCCTTTCCCGAGGCAGAATATCAGGACCTGCCGGAATCATTCGATTTCGAAGGCCAGAGCTGGGATACGGACACCTTCCTCGAAGACACCGATACCGCCGCCATGCTCGTATTGAAGGATGGCGAAATCATCCACGAGACCTATGCCGGTGCCGGCGGACGGACGGACGCAGGACTGGCTGTCCTGGTCGGTTGCGAAAAGCTTTGTTTCCGCCCTCGTCGGTATCGCCATCGAGGAAGGCCACATCCATTCGATCTACGATCCGTTGACGGACCATGTACCGGCCCTGAAAGGCTCGGCCTATGACGGCGTCACCATCAAGCAGGTGCTGCAGATGTGCTCCGGCGCGTCTTGGAACGAGGACTACAGCGACTGGAAATCGGACATCAACCGCTTCGCCCGCACCTTTGCGCTTGGCGGTTCGCTGACCGATTTTGCCCGCTCGCTGGCCCCGGCCCGCAGGCCCGGCATGTACCGGCTTTACAATTCGATCGACACGCAAGTGCTCGGCATGCTGGTGGCGGCGTCCACCGGAAAGTCGCTTGCTGCCTATATGCAGGAAAAACTGTGGGAGCCACTCGGCGCCGAAAGCCCGGCGCGCTGGATCGTCGACAAGGACGGCGTGGAGATGGCCTTTGGCGGCCTGACCGCGACGGCACGCGATTATGCCAAGCTGGGTGAGCTCTACCGCAATCGCGGTAACTGGCATGGGCATCAAATCGTGCCGGAAGCCTGGGTCGACAAATCCCTCGCCCCCGACATGCCACACCTGATGCCCGGCGGCTTTGCCCTGCCGGATGCACCTTCAGGCTACGGCCAGTCGCTCGGCTATGGCTTCCAGTGGTGGGTGCTGAGCACCGCCCCGCGCGAGTTCTGTGCGATGGGCGTCTATAACGAGTTTATCTATGTCGATCCCGGCCGGGGCATCACCATCGTGAAGCTCTCCTCCAATCGCGACTATGGCGTGAAGCCGGATGAGGCACACGCCAAGGAACTGAAGACGATCGAGTTCCTGCGGGCCGTGGCACGTAGTGTGGCGGAGGCGATGCCGGAAGCTGAGAAGCGGACGGGGACTGAGGGGTAAGCGCTGACTTCGGGAATGGGGCTTGCGCTTGCTTGCGCGGCGCGCATTCAAACCTGGTCAGCGCCAAGCTCCACCGGATCAGCGCACTCGACAAACTGCACGCCCAAGTATTCCAGGTTTGCTTCTTTGCCCAAAACCAGGTGCGGGCGGTATTCGCCGCCAGAGAGGTCCGGCAGGGTTTTCCGGCCACCCTGGTTCGGAGGATAGAATTGGACGCATAAGCGCAAGACGCAAGCGTCAGTCACAGTCGATTTCCACCATCCAGACGAACTCAAACTCCGATCCGCTTTTCATGGGCTCCGAATAGGTCGTCACGCGCACTTTGCGCCCTACGGCATAAGCTCCCATGTCAGATTCTTCGTTGGCCACGCAGCTATACTTGTATTGACCGCCTTCGGTGAGCCGGAGCGTAAATGAGTGACCTTCATTGTGCATGCCCTCAAACTGAAGGCTTTCGATTTCGCCCTCATAAATCGTGGTGGGCATCTTGCCCGACTTCAGATTGCTCCACCATTCGGCACTGCCGAAGAGGCCATAGGCGCCCTTCAAGCCCATATGCGGCCGGTTTTTATCCTGCGTCAGAGCCTGCGCGTCAGCCACCTGCTCCGGGTCTCGGGCCAGTGAGACGGCAAGATCATAGATTGTTTTCATACTGTTTCTCCGCAGGAATGACGTCTCGATAAAATTGCCCACAGCCCCACGAGAACGGCGCGCAAGGAGCGGTCGACCTCCCGGGCGCTATTCCGACCACTGATCCTGATCAAAACCTGGGTCGCAAACGCCGATGATGAAATTACTCTCCCCCGAGCGCAGATCCCTTTCGACCCAGTCGCATCTGACTTTCCAATCCCGATGGATGTCCAGAACAAGGGAACGAGTTTCATCCGTGGTGTAATCGTAACTCCACCGCTCGACATTCCCGCCATCATAGTCCCAACTCCAAAGCGCATGCCCGCTGCGTTTGAGGGCATCTACAAGCTGCCGGTCCACCCCCGCGCCAAACGCATCCTCATCCTGGTCTCCCCGCGCGTCATTGAGGATCCGGTTCAGCGCGTTTTCAAGTTCAGACACCCTTGATTTCAGGTCCTCACCTCCCAACGCAACCATCCAGTGACGGTGAAACTTCTCGTCCAGCTCGATAGTCACACGTAATTCCTTCACATCGTTCCATTCGGAGTAATCTCGAGATCATCAACGGATTTCATCTCAGTCACCGACAAAGATTACAGACCGCCCCGTTCGCTCACATTCTTCCAATATTCCAAGCAAGGATAAAGATGTCTGGGCTTCCCTCATGGCCGAGATAATTGCCGGAATCGCTGAATCCACGACGACGTCCCTATAGGGGGCGATGAAGAGGCCTGTGCGTTGTTGGAATAGCTCGAATGCCGGTTGCAGATCGCCATAGGCTTTGTCGTCTATCTGGAATAAAAGCCGCCCCAATTTTCCGCATTTATATTCATGAACATCCAGTGCCATCGCTACTCTCCCCAGTCATAACCGTGAATGAGGATAGCTTCGTCAAGCTCGGTGATTGGCCACTTTCCAAACGAGTTAAGATGCTGGATCAGCTCTGAACTCGTGGTGAGAGCATTTAAAACTCTTACAAATTCGATATGCGAGAATGGCACGAAGGAGATACTGCCGCATTCGCCGAAATGATCTTCAAACTCAAAATTCGGACCAGGCGTGGGGACGCTCACGACATTCGGTTGAGCAACAAGTTTGATCTCCACCGAGGCGCAACCACCTGGTAAATTGTGCAAAGCGGAAAAAAGTTTTCGCCACTTGGCGTTGCTCATATACGCAGTCTTTGCCCGCAATATTTTGCGTGCTGCACGGCGGTCTTGCTCTGGCGGCTGCTGCCTCAAAACTGACCTGCTTCTAAATTCGGAAAAGGATTATCGATACCGGGCTGGCGCCAGATCGAATTGGCCGCGCGAACAACCTCATCTGTGTACTTCTTTTTTAGGCGTGAGACTTCTTCCGTCACAAGTTCTGTGCATCACCTGTACTCCCAACGGTAATCGATCTGGGTGATCTCGTAGGTGTCACCAGAAGGCTCCGTATTCAACAACACATAATCATGGCGGCCTGGGTCCATCAGGCTGAACACGGTGTAGTTGGCATCCACGGCCTCAATATCTATCCGGTCCCAGCTAGAAACCGTATCGGAGAGATGAAACGGCAGAACCATGTTGGGATCGGATGGGACGTCGCAGTCGCCTCCATCCCACGCAAAGGTCGCCGAAAACATGAATCGTCTGTCGATATCACTGGCGGGCATCGAAGGCTCAAACCCTGTCGTGTAGCCTGCACATTCATGTTGTTCCGCGTATACGAAGAAGAAAGTTGGCGCCATCATGTCCACCACCGCAGCACCGCTTCTCAGGCGTTCTGTGAAGGTGTTTATGAAGACGAGCCGGTCATACATACCGGGGTCGTCAAAATCGTCCGGTGACAGTTCTGCGAAGGACGGGTCAGATTCTGCGCTGTCTTGCACCACCGCCGCTTCTTCTATTGTTCCAGGTTGCACCGTCGCCGCCCCTCCCATTGCTTCCGGCGGCTCAGCCTTTGCGCAGCCGGCGAGGCAAACACCAAGTGTGGCAATCGCTGCAAGTATCCAAAATCTCGACATGGGCCGCTCCTCAAGCACGCTTATGATCATAAAACACTGACTGGTGCCACGCGACCAACGAGGCGGGAACAGAGATCAGCCCGTATTGCCAGGATATATCGGCCCAGCCATTCTGGAGCTCGAAGAAATAAAACTCCAACCAGATGGCGACCGCCTGAACAGCAATCAGAAACAACAGCAAGGATGAGATGAGCCCCAGCCTCAATACTCCAACAATTGCGAGCAAAACTGCCCCGCCAATCAGGGCGACAACCAGCGCCACGACAAAGCTGAGGACTGCGATATAGGCGAGCTCCAGACCGAACGACCTCGCAGCGACGGCGACAAGCGCGGCATGCGCCAGTGCAGCGAAGGCGGCCGTCGCCACAGCCGCTGGCCAAAGGCGCCGGAATAAGGATGACGATGAGTGTACTTCAGTCGTATTGACCGCTCTATTGTGAAGTTGTGTTTTTGAGTCCTTCAAATTCCGTTCGTCCTTCAAAAATGTCGGTTGGCGCAATGGCTTTACGCCGACCCTTGATCGTCCTCTAATTCACCGAGAAACGCTGCCGTCATTTCGCGTAGAGCTGTATCGTCATAAGTCTTTTCAAGCGCGCGCATAGCACTGACTATTGCGGCTGATGTGCGAGCTACATCGCCACAATGCTCATAGGCCTGCGCGATGAAGTTCGCCATTTCCATGAAGTCCACGCGAAAGAACCAGATGATTGGCGGCGACTCATCCGTATTCACCGACAGCGAAATGGAGCTGTCATTGTCCATGCCGCAATCGGCAAAGGTGCGATCACTGAACTCCGGATGCAAAATCCGGAATCCATAATCAGTCTGCTCAGCTTCGACCCCGCATCGCTTTAAATAAGCGACAGCGTGCTCGGGCGCTGCGTTGTCCATATTACCTTTCACGCTCGGTCCCCGAGAAAAGTAATGTGGCTGTGACAAATGCTTTGAAGCTCAATGAATCCCCCTCTTCCATCACCCAAGCCGGTGATCTGACGCCTTGCGCTCTATCGAATTCGGCGTTGCGTTACGTGTCTTCTTTAAGTGCCACGATCAGATCGAAATCCGTCACGAACTGATCAATAAATATTTTCATCTCCGAAGGCGCCTGGTCATCCAGTCCGCAATGCATGGACTGGATGACATTTGCAGCACCTTCATCGGCCGTCTCGAGGCACAGGTAATTTCCTGCCGCATCTTCAAATATGCCAATCCCGCTCGCTGGATTGATGTAGGCCCATCCCTGGTCGTTCACTCTGGGCAGTGCCAGATTATAGATACGGTCCGCCAGAACACCGTTGCGTGCATAAGCACTCCAAGATGCTTCCGGTCGTATATCAAAGTGCCTGAACATGCATCCCTCCTGTGGGCATACATACCCGCTTGAAAGGTAACAAATTATGGCGATCGCCGCCTTTATCTCGACACCTTGTCCGGGCTAGCTTCACGCCGAAGTCAGGCAAAACGATTCTGGGGACCATGAAAACTGAAGACGCCTTCACAGTGTTCCAGCACGAGTATGACGCCGACGACGGCCTGCTGATGAAATTCCGGATGAGCGATGATGTCGAGACCGAACGGCTCGAACGCTTCCTTGAGGCGCTAGATGCCCTTGCTGCGCATTATGAAGGACAAACACATGTCGAGAAGCACATGGCCTATCGGGTCATGTTTTTCCGCGACACGCTGTCGGCCAGCGCAGGCCACTGGAAAGTCAGTCGCCCCGAGGGGATGAGCCTACAGATGACCACAAAACTCATCATTGCCTTAAGCCATGTGTTTGCCGGGTGATCATGTCAAAATCGAGCAAACTGATCACGCACTTTGAGGACTGTGCCTATCTCAAATCCTATTATGGTATGTCGCGAGATATTTATGTTTACCAAGACCATGTGGAGATCATCTTCAGGATCATTCTCAACGATCATGTCAGCTTTAGCTTTAAGCGTGTAGGCGCACATGATGATGCCGTTATTGCTAGCCTTAAAAAATATGTGGAACGCTCGACTTATCTGGAAGCCGGTCTGCCATACAGCTCCAAAGCCGTCATGAATTCGGCCATCAAAGGCTTTATTGGAGATGTCTTGAATGATGCCCTCCCCATGCCGGACAAGACTTATGTATTTGCGGGCGACAAAGCACGTCTGAAACTTTTCCTGGAAGACGAAGACTGCGCCTTCATTTGGGAGGATGAAGAATGAAAGCACGCATGAACGATTCCAAAACCATAAACCAGAAATGGCGCGAAGGCTTCGTGGTCGGCTATGACTGTATCGCTCATGGCGACGGGCACATCGTCTTCGCAAATGCTTACAGTCTCTACGATCCGAACACGCATGAAACGACACTCTACTGGTCGCCTCTCTGCGATACGACACTCGCCTCGATCCTGAAGTACAATGACGATGTCTGGACCGAGGTCGATATCTTCCGTCATCCCTTTGAGTTTGAAGGCCAGAAGATCGTCTTCGGTGATGGCGGCATGGGCAATGAAGGCTACATCGCCTCCGTGACACCGGACAATGATCTCAACTGGAGCCTGTTCTTCACCAATTCCAACCCGATCATGCGCGCCGAAATGCAAGGTCGCACCATCATTGCCCATGGCGAGACAGGCTTTATCGCCCACATCAACATCGACAATCCGGCGGATATCTCCGTCACCCATGAAAACGCCAGAAAGGATATGTAGAAGGTCATGTACCGCTATATCCAGGTCGCGAGCGATTCCACTTTCTCGACGCACCCATGGAAAACCATAAAAGTCCTCATCACCTCCATCGGCATGGCAGCGGCCGTGACAGCATGCTCTGAACCCGCGTCTCCAACGAATCAGACCCCTGACAGCTCGCGCTCGGCTGGGCCGGTGTTCACGACACCCACCGTCGAGCTTCCATTAGCAACTGGCGAGCCCGTTCTTTTCGGAATCAAATCCTGCAAGGTGTACAAATCTGCGCCCTCCGCCGGCGCACCGGAAACCTGGACGCTCCTGTTCGAGCCCGCACCCTACCCCTTACCGCAACAATGCGTCAGAGAACGGCTCGAATTTGACGGGGAGTATATCCAGATCGAAATTGGCACCCAGGCATTGGGCGCAGGCGGATGCTGCACGACCTATGCGGCGTACCGCAGCCGCGACGGTGAGAACTGGGAGGTCCGCCCGGCGACTTCGATCACTGAGTGGCAGGTATTGGAATAACGAGGCGGACAATGTCTGATAAAATAAAAGTCGTGCATGAGGGTCGGGGTGGCTACGTCGAATACCAAAACGTTCGGTACACAATCGATCATGTGGGCGAAGGCTGTTTCTGCATTCATTTTCCGGATGGGAAGAAGCACAAAGATCTGAAGATCCACCAGCGCGCATTGACCGCTTATGCCGAAAGTCATGACCCGAAATGGTATGTGGGCAGCTGAAAGTTACGGTGCCTACTCTCAAGAATTATTGTGGCAACACCGTCACGCTTGAGGCCTCTTCTACCGCGTCTTCACGGTTCGCACTCTCAAGAAATCTGGATCGATTCTCATCTCTGAACGTGATGATGAAGCCTCACCGAACAAAGGTCATCCTCAAATGATAACAGGTAGCAGCGACATAGCGCGTCTTTTCTCACTCTTTCACGACGGCGGAATTAAGCAATACGAACTGAAGCAGGACAAGCTCATTCTTGAAGTTGGCATCCTGTATCTGGCTCAAAGGATTTCTCCGGAACTAAGGGGATTTCATGTCGAACTCGAAATTTCCGGCCCGATCAAATTCGTGACCTGGCCAGACCATGAGACAAAGGAGTCGAGAACGCTGACGGATCTGGAATTTATTATGTCCACTGATCTGCAAATCCTCGAAGCAAAAGATGATGATGGCACTGTGAAAGTCACATGTGCTCAACATGCCTTTCCGTCAGACTTTATCGGGGGCGACCTCTTTGTCCGCACACAAAGCGCAAACGTTTGGGATGTAAACCACACCTGCTATTCGATCGACTTTTTGGAAAATCTTTGCAAGTCGTACTGGGAAGAATGGAGCCGTCGATAGAATACTTTGAGGTCAACATTCAAACTCCGTCATGCCCCGGCCTGTTCTGCCAAGCCCGCAGAAGTATTTCCCGCTCAGGCACGTCAAACAGTTCCGGCGCGCCGAGCCCCCAGACGGTTTCAAGCATGGCACTGCCGGCCGCTGCCCACGGCCCGGTCAGCCAGCGTTCTTCTTCGTCTTCCTCAAAAGCCGCATCACCGTCAATTCGCTCGGCCGCATCCGAGACAGCGCGATGAGCAAGCGACAGCCCGTGGCCGACAGGTGATTTTAGATTACTCGCTGTCACGACCCCGCGCATGTCCCGGTCCGGCCTATTGTCTTTTCCCGTCACCAATGCTTGCCAGCGATGCCAGCCTTGAGAGGTGAGTTCCGCTGCGTCCGGGTGACGATAACATGCGAGCCTTTCAGCACCTTCGCGATCAAGGCCGCCTGCAAAACGCAGGATTTGCTCCACCTGCTCTCCATACGGACCAAAAAGATTATGCGTCGGCATCTCCCGGACGATCTTTACCGAAACGCATCGCGTATAATTTCCACGATGATCCTGTGGCTCCAGCCTGTCCAGAACCTGCGCCAGCCAAAGCCGGCCTGGCCAGCGGGCGACCGTCACATCCCGTAAGCTGTGATCCACAATGATCCAAGGCGGCTTGCTGGATGGGTTCGACACCACCGCCCCCTTTTCAGCATCCGCAAACTGGCCAAGCTTGTCTTCGGAAAGATAGATGAAACCTGTCTCAACAGCTTTCATGCGGTAGGCCCGCCAAGCAACGTCTTTGCCGGGAAAGTACTCGGCCACCCCCGGCATGTGCTGATCCAGATGTTCCATATCCAGAATGCTGCCATCCGGAAGGCCGATCTCCACAATCCCTGCGAACTCACCGCTCCAGTTGGACACTTCAATCGTCCAGCCATTGCTGGCGCGGTATAGAATATCGCCCTTGATGCGCTCTTGCGGATCGTAATCGGACACAAGCGTTATATCGCCTGTCTCGATCTGTTTCAGAACACCTAAAACATCATCTTCCGATACGTTCATTCACCCGCATTTTCTTTTTCTGGACATTGAAAAAGTTCGAACTGTTCGATCTGGATCGTCGAACCTTCAACCGTGTCATACCATTCCCCGATCAGGTTACCCTGCCCCCCTGACTTGATCCGCAAAAAGCCGGTCTCCCAACCAGATGGCGTAATCTCAACGGCTCCGTCGTAACCCAGCAGAATATCTGCTGGGGGCATTTGGCTCGGATCGGCAGGAAAGCCGCCTTCCGGCGCCGTATCTGCAAAGACACCGTCGCTACTGACGAAAAAATGAAAAACGAAACCGCTGGAAGAACAGCTCTCATACCAGGCGCCGTGCAGCCAGCTGAGATCATCGTCCGTCACAGTGTCCGCCGTCACGTCATAAACCGACTGCAATTGCGCGGTCCGCGCTGCGGTCAGTTCTGTAAGGCAGTTCAACTCATCCTCATGGCGGGAGGTGCCGCCACTCATCAAGCGATAAACAGCTGCGCAATGCGCATCTCGATAGCTCGACCAGGCCGCCTGCCCTAGCTCCAGGCTTTCACTTATGTCAGCGGGCTCGACCATAAAATCCTCGAACCCGTTGTTGTCTACTTTGGTCTCGATAGCTGCCAGCGTTTGTTCCATTTGCGCGTCGGCCGATTCAAACGCTTCCTGCGCCATGCACATTTCTTCCGGAAAATCGCAAGCGAGTTCCGCCTGACTGCTCAGCGCGAGCATGGACAATGCCGCAACCAATACAAATCTCATGAATATAGTCCCCTGATAAAATGCTCGATAAGCTCGATCCGGCTCATCACGACGTAAAACAATGGCGTTTCCTAGGTCGGATTTGGTTCGTCTTGCAGCGGGCACCACCGCTCGGCATCGAACCAGCCAGCCCCCACATGATCATCGGTAAACAGCGCAATGGCATGCGGGTCTGTCTCGGGACCATTCCACTCCCGCAGGGACAGTCCTTGCGCTGCGATCAGGCGTTCCTGCTCTGCCGTGTCGGCAATGTCGCGTCTTATCTTGCGGATTTGCGGCGCTCGGGTTTCGAACCATTCGCGCTTTTCTTCAAACCAGGCCAGGCATTCCGCGACCTGCTCCGGTGTAAGTGCAAAAAGCTCATAGGTGCGGACCTCTTCTCCAGCATCGCTCTTGAGGCGGAACCAGACGTCACTGCCTTCCCATTGCGCCAGCCCGGACACCGGACCGTCATACCAATCCCGCCAGCAGATCAGGCTGATCTCATTGCCGTCCACGAATTTCGCTGCGGTGTCCATTTCACGCCAGTCTTTTTCTCAAACGCTTCACGACCGTCTCTCTCGCCTGCCTTGTCAGGAAGACGTGAGGAATTTTCATCAGGAACGGCCAATAGATGAAATCGTCCGCCCTTCGGTGCGACGCGCAGATATAGTCTATCAACTCCGCGGTGCTTGCGCGATCGAATGCCCACAAATTCTGATTCCGATACTCAATTTGAAAATAGGCTTCCCTTGGCCAATCCAGAGTATGCTTGCTACGTTTGCCACAGGACTCGCAGACGAGCGTACCTCGCCAGTCGCCTAAGGGACGGAACTGATGTTCGGAATGTGCCCAATCCTCGATTTTATAGCCGCGCGGAAGATCGCTTATGATCGGGAGGGTATTGCCCGTAAGCCGATGGTAATAGATCGCTGCATGATAATATTGCCCATCCGAACCTGCCTGCTTCAGGCAATCGAAGTGTTTCGATTTTTCAAACCAATGGAGATCATCGTTCGTCTTGATCCTGACGCGTTCCGCGAATTCGAAAGCGGCTTCACTTGCGCAGTCGGAACACAAGACAGCCACACGGTGCGGCATGACGCTATAATAGGAATACGAACTCAACTGACCTTGCCCCCGTCCCCATCCAGTTGATCCGAGATAATTATGTTCGGAATAGTCGAGACGTGCTTACACAGCTTTAAGATGCAAGACCGGCGGGCTGATCTACAGACCGAATTCATAGCGGAAAGCCATAATGCCTCGAAAAAGGATAGTGGACGGTAACGTGTGTTTCCAGGCGCGCTACGGATCGTTTCCCTGCTAATTTGCCGATTTCCCCTGCATGCTTCGGGTTGTCAGGGAAATCGGGCCTGAGGGTACTGTTGCATTTGACGATTGGAGACGGCGGCGGATTTCGGGCGCAATATCTACCCGCTCCGGAAACGGAGACGCAACCCTGGCGCCAAAGCCCGCAGTGTATGGGGCTTTGCGCGGAGATGATGGTGCTATTCCCTGTTTAGGGGGGTGTCTGACAGCACCTCTGACAGGCCCCTTCGATCGCCTATCTTTGCGCTAGGCATTACGAGCCATAAGACCGCCATCGACAGGCTCGAATATCGAAGCGAAGATCCGGGTTAAACCGGACCAGCCCGCCCCCGATTGCTTTATGGAAGAGGCCCTGAATTCGCATGGATGAATGCAGGAAAGCCAGGGACGTGCTGCAGACCTATCAGCGCCATCTCATGAAAAATCATCCGGATTTGCTTCGAACGCCTTCAGTTTCTCGACATAGCTCGCGATCAGCTGCGTCTTGCGATCTTCACTGAAACTTCCATCCATCTCGACCGCCTCATGGGCTTTCGACCATTCCAGCGCCTTGAGGAGCAGCCAGATCACATGCAAGCCTGCCTGTACGCTGTCCGTCGACAATTTCGGGTCATCGGTTGCGAGCGCCTCGGCTATTGCCGGATCATCGGTAAGGGCTTCGAACAAATCACTCAGAAGAAGGCCAGACTTTCCAAGCCCCAATCCTTGCCTTTCAAGGTAGGGCGGTCGGCCTTCCGTATGATTGTGACTTTGGACCCATGCGAGATGAGAAACTGTTTTCCACATCTGGTGTGAGGTAGACCCGTGCAGGAGCAGGCCGGCCCTGATCCGTTCACTGGCGGTTTCAATCTCATCCCCAGCGGTTCGGCGCTGCGAGTATTCGGTCAGCTGAGATAGGAGAATCTGTTTTCCACTCGGCATGGGATGAAACTCCGCTAGCAAAATTGACCAGGTTCAGAAGACAATGCCGGTCTCATCGATAACCAGTTTGGCATTTTTCTCAATGCACCTGGCCTCAAGCGACTGCCTTGGCACGGAATAAAGGTCCTTTGCCAAGCCGGGAGCTAGCTCTGGCCAGTCTTCTTCAGTTAGCAGGAAGGCGGTCTGCGACCGGCGGGCTGATTTACAGACCGAATTCACAGCGGACCGCCATTAGCCCCTGAAAAGAATGGTGGGCGGTAACGGGCTCGAACCGCTGACCCTCTCGGTGTAAACGAGATGCTCTACCAACTGAGCTAACCGCCCATCCGGTGGCGTACATGCCGGGACCCGGGACAAAAAGCAAGACGGCCGCTCCAGAAGAAGCGGCCGCCATTGTTTTCAGGTGTCAGGTCCTAGTGCGCGCGGGGCTGGTCGCCTGTTCCGCTGCCCTGCCCCGAGAGCGATGCATGCAGCGCCGCCTCGTCGGCTTCCGACCATTCGATCGGCGTCAGCGGCCGGGTCAGCGCAATCTCCAGCACCTCATTGATGTCGGAGACCGGCACGATCTTCAGGCCCGTCTTCACATTCTCCGGAATCTCGTCGAGATCCTTCTCGTTCTCCTCCGGAATGAGGACCGTCTTGATACCACCGCGGAGGGCTGCGAGCAGCTTCTCCTTGAGGCCGCCGATCGGCAACACCTTGCCGCGCAGCGAGATCTCCCCCGTCATCGCGACTTCGCGGTCAACCGGGTTTCCGGTCAGCAGCGAGACGATGGCGGTGGTCATGGCGACACCGGCGGACGGGCCGTCTTTCGGTGTGGCGCCATCCGGCACGTGCACGTGGATATCCGTCGTGTTGAAGACCGTCGGCTTGATGCCAAGCATCACCGACCGGGAGCGGACGAGCGAGCTCGCCGCCTGAATCGATTCCTTCATCACGTCGCGGAGGTTACCCGTGACCTTCATGTTCCCGCGGCCGGGCATCTTGACCGCCTCGATGGTGAGGAGGTCGCCGCCCGTCTCTGTCCAAGCAAGGCCTGTGACGGCACCCACCTGGTCGGTCTCGTCAGCAAGGCCATAGCGGAACTTCCGCACGCCTGCGAAGTCGCCGAGATTCTCCGGCGTCACGGTCAGCGTGGCGTCGTCGCCCTGTTCGGCCAGCTTGCGCACCGCCTTGCGGGCAAGGCGCGCAATCTCGCGCTTCAGGCTACGCACCCCGGCTTCGCGGGAATAGTACCGGATGAGGTCGCGGATGGCCTGGTCGGTGACGACAAACTCGTCCTCGCCGAGGCCGTGATCCTCACGCACCTGAGGGATCAGGTGGCGCTTGGTGATCTCCAGCTTCTCGTCTTCGGTGTAGCCGGCGATCCGGATGATCTCCATACGGTCCAGCAAGGGCTGGGGCATGTTGAGCGAGTTCGCCGTCGTCACGAACATCACGTCCGAAAGGTCGTAATCGACTTCCAGATAGTGGTCGTTGAACGTCGAGTTCTGCTCCGGATCGAGCACTTCCAGCAGCGCCGAGGCCGGATCGCCGCGATGGTCCATGCCCATCTTGTCGATCTCGTCCAGAAGGAACAGCGGGTTGCCCGACTTTACCTTCTTCAGCGACTGGATGATGCGTCCCGGCATCGAGCCGATATACGTCCGGCGGTGGCCGCGGATCTCGCTCTCGTCCCGCACGCCGCCCAGCGACACGCGCACGAAGTCGCGTCCCGTGGCTTCGGCGATGGACCGGCCAAGCGAGGTCTTACCTACACCCGGAGGCCCGACGAGGCAGAGGATCGGCCCCTTCATCTTGCCGGTGCGTTTCTGCACGGCGAGATATTCGAGGATCCGCTCTTTGACCTTCTCAAGACCATAATGGTCGTCGTCGAGCTGGTGCTCGGCTTTGACCAGGTCGGTCTCGATGTCCTTGCGCGTGCCCCATGGCAGGGCCAGCAGCCAGTCGAGATAGTTCCGCACGACGGTGGATTCCGCCGACATCGGCGACATCTGCCGCAGCTTCTTCATCTCGGCGTCGGCCTTGGTACGGGCCTCTTCGGACAGCGGCGTTTCCTTGATGCGGGCTTCCAGTTCGGCCAGCTCGTCGCGCTCGCCGCCTTCACCGCCCTGCTCACCCAGCTCGCGCTGGATCGCCTTCATCTGCTCGTTGAGATAATACTCGCGCTGGGTCTTCTCCATCTGCCGCTTGACGCGGTTTTTGATTTTCCGCTCCATCTGCAGCATGCCCATCTCGCTCTCCATGAGCGCGAAGACCTTTTCGAGGCGTTCCTTCACGTCCGTGAGTTCGAGCAGTTCCTGCTTGTCGGAGAGTTTGACCGAGAGGTTCGATGCGACCGAGTCGGCCAGGCGGCCGGGATCGGTCATCGCAGAGATCGTGCCGACGGATTCCGGCGGAATCTTGCGGTTCAGCTTCACATAATTCTCGAACTGCTCCTGCACGGCGCGCATGAGGGCTTCGACGTCGGAATTCTCCGTGTCGACCTCGTCCAGAACTTCGACTTCGGCTTCGAAATAGTCGCCGCGGTCAATCAGTTCGTTCACGCGCGCACGCGTCTTGCCCTCGACTAGCACTTTGACCGTGCCGTCGGGCAGCTTCAGCAGCTGGAGGATGGTGGCGATCGTGCCGGTTCCGTGCACGTCATCGGAGCCGGGATCGTCGATCGCGGCGTCGAGCTGGGCCACCAGCATGATTTCATTTTCCGCTTCCTCGATCATTTCGAGGGCGCGCACCGACTTGTCGCGCCCCACGAAGAGCGGGGCGACCATGTCGGGGAACACAACGATGTCCCGAAGCGGCAACACCGGAAGGTTCTTGGTCTTTGGCATGTAACTGCCTCCTTCGTATTATGGTCCCGCCTGGCGGCGACCATGTGACCCTACCCGCACATGATGGCGGGAGTCGGGCGATGTACCAGATGTGGAGAGTGGCCGGGCCTGCTTCAACCCGGCCCCTGCGCAACATAATTGTGATTTCCCCTGCCCCTGCCTGCAATCAGGGCGCTGAGGACCGCCATGCCTTTGCGGCAGCCTTTTCCGACTTCTGATTGGCCAGAAAGGCCGACAGGACACCCAGTTTCTCATCAGGCTCCCCTCCCGCGCCCAGCCGTTTCAACTGCTCATAATACCAGCCCATAGCGCCGAAACCGTTAAGGGCCTTGATAAGCTTGATCGGCGAGTGCGGCCCCAGCAGGCCCGGCCCGATGCGCAGTTTCTGCTCCCACTGGTCGAGCGCGGCCTGCGTACCGTCCAGCAGCCGGGCCGGCGCGCCCGTATCCACGCAAAGCGGCCGGCCGAGCCCGATCAGGTCCGCCTCGCCTGCCGCCAAGGCGTCATTCATTGCGGCCACAGTACGGAAACCGCCGGTCACCATCAGCGGCATTTTTGCCCGGTCCTGTACGGCGCGGGCGTATTTGAGGAAATAGGCCTCCCGTGCCCGGGTCGACTCGGCAACCGGCTGATCGAAGGCTGGCTGCAGGCCTTCCTGGTCCATCATTTTGGGCTGTTCGTAATTTCCGCCGGAAATCTCCACGAAATCAACGTCCAGCGTGTCCAGAATGTCGATCACACCGAGGCAGTCCTCGAAACTGAAGCCGCCTTTCTGGAAGTCCGCCGAGTTCAGCTTGACCGACACCGAAAAGCCCGGCCCGGCGGCGATTTTCGCCTCTTTCACGCAGGCGGTCAGCAATCTTGCCCGGTTTTCAAGCGGGCCGCCCCATTCGTCCTCGCGCTGGTTGGCCAGCGGGGACAGGAAGGAGGACAGGAGATAACCATGGGCGGCATGCACCTGAATGCCGTCGAACCCGGTCTGTTTCGCGACTTTCGCCGCTCGGCCGAAACCTTCGATCACGGCCTGGATTTCCTCTGCCGTCATGGCGCGGGGCGATCCGAACTGCCCGCCCGGCAGGCCAAGCGCCACAGGGCTGGGCGCGGCGGGACGCGGGTTTACCAGTTTCGGCGTTTGCCGCCCGGCATGGCTGACCTGCATGACCAGCGCTGCGCCATGGCTTTTCGCCGCCTCGGCCCAGCGGGCGAACCAGTCCAGTTCCTCGTTCGAAACCTTCGGCCCGATGACCACATTGCCCACCTGTTCAAGGTGATCCCGGTCGATCTGGACATTGCCGGTGATGATGCCGCCAAGCCCGCCTTCGGCCCAGCGCCGGTAGAGCGTGACATGCGCCTCAGTGACCCGGTTGCGCGAATCAGCCAATCCCTCTGTCATTGCCGCTTTCACAAGACGGTTGGGAAATGTCAGCCCGCTGGCCAGGGTTAATGCAGTGTTAATCGTGGCAGTCATTGATGTTCCCCCATATCGACACGATCCTCCGCCGCCCCTAAGGGAGACCATAAATGGCCGCCGCCAAGCAAGCAAAGCTGTTCGACCAAATGAGCTCCGATAATTCCGGCTACTCCGCCAAGGACATTGAAGTCCTCGAAGGCCTTGAGCCTGTCCGCAAACGCCCCGGCATGTATATCGGCGGCACGGACGAGCGCGCCTATCACCACCTCTTCGCCGAGGTGCTGGACAATGCGATGGACGAAGCTGTCGCGGGCCATGCCAACCGCATCGAGATCCATCTCGACGCCGAAGGCTACCTGACCGTCTCCGACAATGGCCGCGGCATCCCGGTCGACCCGCACCCGAAATTTCCAAAGAAATCAGCGCTGGAAGTCATCATGACGACGCTGCACTCGGGCGGGAAATTCTCTGACAAGGCCTATGCGACGGCGGGCGGCCTGCACGGCGTGGGCATCTCGGTCGTCAACGCCCTGTCGGAGCGTGTGGAAGTGGAAGTCGCGCGAGACAAGCGGCTTTACCGGCAATGCTTCTCCCGCGGCCTGGTGGAAGGCAAGCTGGAGAAGGTCGGCGCCGCCCCGAACCGCCGCGGCACGTCGGTCAAGTTCAAGCCGGACCATCAGATCTTCGGCGAGAAGATGCGCTGGCGCCCGGCGCGGCTGTTCCAGATGGCGCGCTCGAAGGCCTATCTCTATCGCGGCGTCGAAGTGCGCTGGGCCTGCGACCCGTCCCTGCTGCCGGAAGACTCCAAGATCCCGGCCGAAGCCACCCTCTCCTACCCGAACGGCCTGGCCGACCAGCTGGCCGAAGTGTTCGGCGGCAAGGCGACGATCACCGAAGCGCCGTTTACCGGGCTGGTGGATCTCGGCGCCGAGGGCAAGGTCGAATGGGCCATCGCCTGGACGCAGGCCGGTTTCGGCGAGAGCGATGGCTTTGCCCGCTCCTATTGTAACACCATCCCGACGCCCGAAGGCGGCACGCACGAGGCGGGCTTCCGCGCGGCGATCACCAAGGGCCTGCGCAATTTCGGTGAGCTGACCGGCAACAAGAAAGCCAGCGACATCACGGCAGACGACATCATGGGCCATTCGGGCCTGTTGCTGTCCGTCTTCATCCGCGGGCCGGAATTCGTCGGGCAGACGAAGGACAAGCTGTCGACCACTGCCGCCTTCCGCCTCGTCGAGAACGCTGTGCGCGACCGGTTCGACCACTGGCTGGCCGGCAGCCCCAAGGAAGCCGACAAGCTGCTAACCTGGGCGATCGACCGCGCCGATGAGCGCGCGCGCCGCAGAAAACAGAAAGAAATCAACCGCAAATCCGCCACCAAGAAGCTGCGCCTGCCGGGCAAGCTGGCGGACTGTTCGGAAAAAGGCCCGGACGAGACCGAGCTGTTCCTCGTCGAGGGCGACTCGGCCGGCGGCAGCGCCAAACAGGCGCGCGACCGGAAAACCCAGGCCATCCTGCCCCTGCGCGGCAAGATCCTGAACGTCGAGAGCGCCTCGGCCGACAAGATGATGGCCAACCAGGAGATCAACGATCTCGCGCTCGCCCTCGGCACGCAGCTCGGCAAGAAATTCTCCATCGACGATCTGCGCTATGAGCGCATCATCATCATGACCGACGCCGACGTGGACGGCGCCCACATCGCGGCGCTGCTGATCACGTTCTTCTATCGCATGACGCCGGGACTCATTGAATCCGGACGGCTTTTCCTGGCCATGCCGCCGCTCTACAAGCTCTCCAACAAGGGCACGATCGTCTATGCGATGGACGATGAGGACCGCGCGGCGAAGATGAAAGCGCACTTCAAGCCGAACCAGAAAGTCGACATGACGCGCTTCAAGGGCCTCGGCGAGATGAACCCGGCCCAGCTGAAAGAGACCACGATGAACCCGGCCAGCCGCGTCCTCGCCCGCGTGACGCTGCCGGATTCCATGGACGAGCTGACCGAGATGAAACCTGCCGAACTCATCAACACGCTGATGGGCAAAAAGGCAGAGCTGCGTTTCCGCTTCATCCAGGAAAACGCCGCCTTTGTGGAAGACCTGGACATTTAGACGGGGTCCGGATCGGCGCTTCGCGCCTCACATGACCCCGGCTCAGGGCTGCTGGCGCTCAGGCGTCCGGCTTTGGGGCGTGTTGGACAAGGTGTTGGATAAGTGCCCCGCCAGACCCTCACGAACACCGTCTACAGACCGTCTATGGACCCTCTATAGCCTGCCCGCGGAGCCCCGGAGGGGGCGGCGCCCCCCCTATTCCTTCGGCAGCCGTTTCATGTGCACGTCGCGCGCGACATGCACGACCGGGCGGATCGCGAAAAAGACCGAGCCGATCAGGAACAGCCACGTCCCCGCCGTCACCGTCGCCGTCTTGAAGAACAGGACCGAGCCGATAATGAACATGATCGCCGCCAGCGCATCCACACAGTCATAGGCCGTGCCATAGGCCACATAGACCTGCTTGTGGCGCGGCGTGGTGAAACGCATTCCTTCGGTCATGACAGCCCTTTCTCAATTCTGCTTTGAGCTGGCTGGGTGCCGGTTACAGGCTTTGCTGTAAACCAACGACGCTGACTTTCGCATCAACATCAAATCTTGGCCGCCACTTACGGAACGCACATATCTCCGCCCCAGAGATCTCGCCGCCGGAAACCGATTTGGTTAACGATTTATGAAAAAAACAAAATGTTCGCTTTTTGTTCACTTGACTCGAAACGAATCCTTGATTCGTCAGAGAATCGCCTGTACACTTTAGGTGGCAGGTAAGCGCCGGGCAGCCCCGAGTGGACTAACGTCCGCAGCACCCTAAGCGGTGTGGTACAGGGGTCCGGGGACCTGCCACTTTTTTTTTACTTCCAACTTTCAAAAAAGAGCCTCTGTTCGTCGCTCAACGGCGAGCGCTCATCGATTCGTGGAACGTGAGTGATGCCGCAATCATAAGGCGATTTTCCAGGCATCTTCAGAATACGCGGACGCAATAGATCGGCATACGAACGTTCAAACATACCAAAGTTATTCGGCTCAACAGCCTTAAAGAACGCACTTGTAGCAATATCGGCCAATTGGAGTCCGGCTCGAGAAACATGATCCAATGCCTCTATGCGGTCTGGATCAATAACATCCCAATCAATACGACCGGGAGAATACTTAATCTCTTTGCCATCGCGGATGAGCATCATGTATTCTCGGAATTCGTCGTAGCTCATTCCACCACGCCTCGAAAATACGATCTTCGCCCGACAAGGCCCATCTCCTTTGTGCGTCGCCTTAATACACTTCGAGACGCGCTCAATCAGCCATCTCGTCAAATAGTTATGCAGATGATTTTTCTGCTTGAACTGCTCGAGGAGCTTTGGCCGAACATCCAATAAAGTCGCCTTGTTTGACATGGCCACCGCAACGCCAACTTTCTTTTGCGATAGCACTTGGCACGCAAAACGTCGCTGATCATGCTTCAAGCTCTTAAAATGGATGTCTCGTCGCTGTCGGTTTGGCAGCCCATTAAGTATCTCATCCCGCCACGACACCAATTTTGTGTCGTTGGCACGCCGCACAACTATAGCTCCGACCACGAACCAATGCGATTGGCCAGATTCGTTCCCAGCGCCTTTCAATTTCCCTAAGCCGTCATCCCCGGCTTCATCGATATAAATTACATATTCAAACGCCATCGCCCGCACTTGAAGCAGCTATCTCTTCGATCAAAGATCTAGTCGACTCAACTTCAATCCAATCCCTAGAAACCCAAACATGCCGAGCGAGATCCCGAAGAAGCTTAACTTCAGCCAAATAAACCTACAATCGGAAATCCAAAACCATTTTTCTTATAAATTACCGAACAGTTCACGCAAATTAGTTGAATCTCGAAGAGACCACAGCCTGCCACAAGCTCTAATGCCCCGTGCTTGCGTACGATCCTGTTGTGAAGCGCTCGATCCACCCCACCAATTGCTAATCCCACCGCAGCGGCCTAAATGCTCTCCATGAGCAAAAATCTGAAAATCCTGGTCGCGCAGCTCAATCCTGTGGTGGGGGACATCAAGGGGAACCTTGAGCTGGCGCGCGGGGCGTATGCCGAGGCGAAGGACAAAGGCGCTGACCTGCTTGTCCTCTCCGAACTGTTCATTCTTGGCTATCCGGCCGAGGATCTGGTGCTGAAACCGGCCGCCGTGGCAGACTCCATGAAGGCGGTGCAGGCCCTCGCCGCGGAGACCGAAGGCGGCCCGGCCGTAATCATCGGCAGCCCCTGGATGGACGGGAAGAAACGGCACAATTCCGCCGTGCTGCTGAAAGATGGCGCGGTGGCCGGGCGCTATGACAAGCGCGAGCTGCCGAATTATGGCGTGTTCGACGAGAAGCGCATCTTCGATGCCGGCGAAGGCCCCCTGCCCGTGTTCGACCTTGGCGGCATGAAGATCGGCATCGCGATCTGTGAGGACATCTGGTATCCGCGCGTGCCCTCCGCGCTGGCCGAGGCGGGCGCCGAAATGCTGATCGTGCCGAATGGCAGCCCGTGGCGCCGCACCGTGCAGGTGGAGCGGCACACCAGCTTCTCCGCCTGGACCAAGACCGGCGTGCCCTATCTGTTCGTGAACCAGGTGGGCGGGCAGGACGAACTCGTCTTTGACGGGGCGAGCTATGCCGTCGATTTCGACGGGACGGAGCACCAGCTGCTGGGCGATTTCGTCACCGGCACGGCGCTGGTGGCGTTCGATGGCGAGACGCATCAGTTTTCCAGCGAGTCGAAGGCAGAGCTGACCAGCGGCTGGGAAGCCGAATACCGCGCGGCGGTGATGGCGCTTGGCGATTATGTCAACAAGAACCGCTTCCCCGGCGTCGTGCTTGGCATGTCGGGCGGCATCGACTCGGCGCTGACGGCGGCGATTGCGGTGGACGCGCTGGGCGCCGACCGCGTGTGGTGCGTTATGCTGCCGTCGAAATATACGTCCTCTGACAGTCTGGAAGATGCGAAGCTGTGTGCCGAGGCGCTCGGCGCGCGCTATGACACGATCAATATCCGCCCCGGCGTCGACGCGCTGGACGAGATGCTGGCCGGGCAGTTTGCCGATACGCAGCCGGACGTGACGGAAGAAAACATCCAGTCCCGCCTGCGCGCGGTGACGCTGATGGCGCTGTCGAACAAGTTCGGGCACATGGTGGTGACGACCGGCAACAAGAGCGAGATGGCCGTCGGCTATGCGACGCTCTATGGCGACATGTGCGGCGGCTATAATGCGCTGAAGGATTTCTGGAAGACCGAAGTGTTCGAGCTCGCGCGCTGGCGCAACATGGCGGTGCCGAAAGGCGCGCTGGGCCCCGGCGGCGAAGTGATCCCGATGCGGATCATCACCAAGCCGCCAAGCGCGGAGCTGCGCGAAGACCAGAAAGATCAGGACTCCCTGCCCCCCTATGACGTGCTGGACGATATCCTGCGCGGGCTGGTGGAGGGCGAAGAAGACGTGGAAGACATCATCGCCCGCGGGCATGACGCCGCCACGGTCAAACGGATAGAGCACCTGCTCTACATCGCCGAATACAAACGCCGCCAGGCCCCGCCGGGCGTGAAGATCGGCGGCAAGAATTTCGGCCGCGACCGGCGCTATCCGATCACGAACCGGTTCCGGGACGCGTAGGCGCCACCCTCAGCCACGCCTGCACGCCCCAACACCGGTTTCTCCGTACCTGGCTAATTTTCAAGATCCGGGTTGATCGGGACAATGATGCGCCCACGGATTTTGCCTTCCAGGAAGAGCGGTGCCGTCGAGACAACATCTTCGAAGGCCACCTCCGTGGACATGGCTTCCAGTTTTGTTGGGTCCAGATCGGTTGCGAGACGTTCCCATGCGGCCAGTCTTTTCTCTTTCGGGCACATGACGCTGTCGATGCCTTTCAAGGTGACGCCCCGCAGGATGAAGGGGGCCACACTTGTCGGCAGGTCCATGCTGCCAGCCAGGCCGCAGGCCGCAACGGTTCCGCTGTATTTGATCATCGACAGGAGATTGGCGAGGACAACGCCGCCAACAACATCCACTGCGCCCGCCCAACGCTCCTTGTTCAGGGCGCGCGGTGTCCCGGAAAGATCGGCCCGGTCAACAATGGAGGACGCGCCCAGGCTTTTGAGATAGTCCGCCTCTTCGGGGCGGCCCGTGGCCGCCGCAACCGTGAAGCCTTTGTTTGCAAGCAGACTTGTTGCAACACTTCCGACACCTCCGGACGCGCCGGTGACAAGGATCTCGCCGCTAGCGGGGGTGACGCCTTCGTCTTCCAAGGCGATGACACAGAGCATCGCGGTATAGCCGGCAGTGCCAATCGCCATGGCCTGGCGCATCGTCAGGCCATCAGGAAGACGGACAAGCCAGTCCCCCTTCACTTTGGCGCGTTCTGAAAGCCCGCCCCAATGCTTTTCGCCGACGCCCCAACCGTTCAGAACAACGCGGTCTCCGGGTGCAAAATCAGAATGGCGGCTTTCAGAAACGACGCCGGCAAAGTCAATGCCCGGGATCATCGGGAAGCTTCGCACGACCGGGGAGCTGCCCGTGATCGCCAGCGCATCCTTGTAGTTCAGGGTCGACCAGGCAATGTCGACGACCACATCTCCCTCTTCCATTTCGGGAAGGGCCACCTGGCTCTGGGAAACGGTCTGCTCATCTGTATCTTTGTTGATTACGATTGCATCGAACATGTGTGTCGCCTTTTCAATTTGACGTGAGGGCAAAGAAGCCAGCTGCGAACTGGCGGAGGGGGGCCGGACTCTGTTCGAGCTTGGCGCGCAAAACCGCGCCTTCCCAACCGATCCAGAAAAAGGCCGCAAGCGCTTCCGGCTCATGGTGCTTGCCAATCTCGCCCTGGTTTTGTGCTTCTCGAAGGCAGGCCTCTGTCAGGTTCTGCCAGTCCGACAGAGCAGACGAGAGCAAGCTGCGGAATCCCGGCGGGAGGGCCGCCATCTCCTGTCCCAGGTTTCCAACGAGGCACCCGCGCCTGAACGCGTGCTTTTCCATCCCCTTTTCGGCGTCGGAAATAAAACCCCGCAGTCGGTCTAGCGGAGAGAGGTCAGCGCGTTGGAACCAGGTACGAAGCTTGGATGAGAAAAACTCATTATAAGCACCAATCAGTGCACTGCCGAAATCCTCTTTCGAGTCGAAGTGGTAGTAGAAACTGCCTTTGGGCACACCCGCTGCGCGAAGGATTTCATCGACCGCGACCGCGCAGTAGCCCCGCTCGGTCAGATATTCCAGCCCGGTCCGGATCAGTTCCTGACGCGCCGTCTGATCGCCCGGCGGTTTGCGTGGACGGCCTCTGCGGCGGCCGGGCGTTGGGGCGTCTGTGGAGCTCATTTTTTGTTTATAGACTAAATGGTCTATTAAATGCAATATCTGACGAACAGGAATTGCAGACTTGCTGGAGTCACCCGGCTTGGGAGGGCTTGCTCTGGCGTCCGGCCTCTGGAAATGGCTTTGAGACGGCGTATTCAGGCGCACAGCACCCGGGAATGAGCCGGAGCCCATTCGCGGCTTCAAAAACATCTCTCGAAATCATCTGGCACGCACGAAGGATGCACGTGCGGCCCTTCCCGTCACGGCACAAAGTCGAAGCATTCAGGCAGAGGGCGGAAGCCTACTCGTCCGTCCCTTCATCCAGTGCCCCGTTCTGGAAGGCTTCCAGTTCGAGGCCCTCGGCGCGGACCTTGTCCACTTCATCGGGATAGATGTCGGACGCTTCGCCGAAGCCGACGATGGGCGACGGCACGATATCGTCCTGCGCGATGGCGTCGTCATAGAGCAGCCAGGCGCGCTTGCCGCCGATACAGGCGACCTCGACCCATTGGTCTTCCTCAAGGCTGACCGCCGACATGCTGGAGATGTCGCGCAGCTCGGCCTCGTTGATCGTGTATTCCTGCCCGTTCACGCGGAAGATGGCGAAGCCTTCGCCGAGATAGCGCAGATAGGACAGGACATCGCCTGCCTTCAGCTCCAGCACCTGCATGCCTTCATCGCCGGGCGTTTCGATATTGGCGTCGACCTGCATCACCACCGGCTCGATCTTCGAGGCAACGATAAACTCCAGATTGTCACGCTCGACCCGCTCGCGGTTCCAGATCTGGTAATTGGCATATTGCGGCAGGGTGCAGGCGACATTGGCCGGCTCGTCCGGATTGGGCCGGGCGCGGCCGCTCACCGTGACGCCCTGTTCCAGCACGACAAAGCCGGCCGGATATTCCCCCGGCCAGCCATAGGAGACGTACCAGGTGTCCGGATAGCCGGCGAGCGCGGAGAAATCCCGGTCGTTCGGCGCGGATTCGGCAACCTCGTAAGGGGACGCGATCGGCTCGGCCTCCGGCATGTCTGCCGCCAGCGCCTCGTTTTCGACGGGCGCAGGGGTGGCCCCGCCGTCAGCGGGCGTGTCAGCCGGCTGTCCGCAGGCCGCGAGGCTTCCTGCCAAAGCAAGAATCCAGGCTTTTTTCATGACCCCCTCCTCGGGTTGCGACTCACCTGCCGGTGCCACACTAGCATATAGATTAGCAAGAAACTGGCATGGGTCGCTTGGCTTTTTCTGCAATTTGGTGTCGAAAGCGGCACACATTCCCCAGATCCACGGCCATATAACGTCCATGACCTCCCCCATCGTCCGCTTCGCCCCGTCTCCCACCGGCCGACTGCATGTCGGCAATGTGCGCACCGCGCTCATCAACTGGCTGTTCGCCAAGGGCCAGGGCGGCAAGTTCATCCTGCGCATCGACGATACCGACGTGGAACGCTCCACGAAGGAGAATGAAGACGCGCTGAAAGTGGACCTTGAATGGCTGGGCCTCGTCTGGGCCGACACGTTCAACCAGTCCGATCGCTTCGCCCAGTATGACGCCGCCGCCGAAAAGCTGCGCGGCATGGGCCTGCTCTATCCCTGCTACGAGACAGCAGACGAGCTGGACCGCAAGCGCAAGATCGCCCTCTCCCGCGGCCGCCCGCCCGTCTATGACCGCGCGGCGCTGGAGCTGACGGACGCGGACAAGGCCAAACTCGAAGCCGAAGGCCGCCAGCCGCACTGGCGCTTCAAACTGTCCGGCGAGCGCGTGGAGTGGAACGACCTCGTGCGCGGGCCGCAAAGCATCGACACGTCCAGCCTGTCCGACCCGATCCTCATCCGCGAGGACGGCTCCTATCTCTACACCCTCCCCTCCGTGGTGGACGATATCGAGGCGGGCATCACCCATGTCGTGCGCGGCGAAGACCATGTGACGAATTCCGGTGCGCAGATCGAGATCTTCAAGGCGCTGGGCGGCACCGCGCCGGACATGGCGCACACGCCGCTGCTGATCGGCGCGGACGGCCAGGGCCTGTCGAAGCGCCTCGGCTCGCTGTCGATGGGCGAGCTGCGCGCGCAGGGCTATGAGCCGATGTCGATCTGCTCGCTGCTGGCGAAGATCGGCACGTCTGACAATGTCGAGGCGCGCGAAAGCCTGCAGCAGCTGGTCGACGAGTTCGACTTCGGCAAGATCGGCCGCTCCCCGGCCCGGTTCGACGAGGCGGAGCTGAAAGGCCTCAACGCCGCCATCCTCCACGCTCTGCCCTTCGACGCGGTGAAAGACCGCCTCGCCGCGGTGGATCCGCGCGCGGCGGACGAAGCCTTCTGGACCGTGGTGCGCGAGAACTGCTCGCTCCTGCCGGAGGTCGCCGGCTGGGTCGACACTGTGTTCGGCGACATCACCCCGCTGGTCGATGACGAGGACAAGGAGTTTGTCGCCACCGCGGCGACGCTGCTGCCGGACGGCGAGCTGACGGGCGAGACCTGGAGCCAGTGGACGAATGCCGTGAAGGCAGAGACCGGCCGCAAGGGCCGCGGCCTGTTCATGACGCTCCGCAAGGCCCTGACCGGCCAGGAACACGGCCCCGACATGGGCGCCCTCCTGCCGCTGATCGGACGCGAACGGGCGCTGAAACGGCTGGGCGGTTGATGCCGGAACAGCCAAGTTCCTGATTTTGTTCCGTTTTGGTTCGACGTGAACAAAAATGGAACTTTTTCCTTTCCAAAACGTGAATATTCTGCTTATGTTCTCATATCGCGGGGCCAACGGAATGCCCCCGCAAACTGGGTTCAAATGCATAGGCTGGGAGTTGCGTGATGGTACGTCTGGTGATCAAGGGATGTGAGTTCGATCCGGCGCAGGTGAAGGATGTCGTGTTCGGCGACAGCTTCCGCATGGAACTCGACAAGGCGATGGAACTGGCAGATGCCGGCGTCGAATTCTGGGCCGCCGGACCTGACGGCGCAATGGCGCGCGTGATCCTCGGCGAGAACGAATATGGCGAACGCATCCTGAAGACCGAAGCCATTGCCTTTGCTGCCAATCATCTGGGCGAGATCGTCGCCCCGCCGGTCGTGCGCCGCCCCTACCGCGCCGAGACACATATCCCTGCACGGATGGATTTCGCCGTCGCAGCTTAAACGCTGCCCCTCACGTTACGCAGCGGCCCTCGCCTCCCGCCCGCGCCAGAACGGTGCAGCCACCTCCCCCGGATGCGGGAGGTGAGGGTTACTCCGCCACAAGCTGGACGAGCACGTCCCCTTCGGACACCTGGTCGCCCACCTTGCCCGTCACGGCTTCCACAACGCCATCGCGCGGCGCCGTCAGCGCATGCTCCATCTTCATGGCTTCCATGACTGCAACCGTGTCGCCGCGCGTCACCTCTGCACCGGCCTTCACCATAATCGACAGGACCTTGCCCGGCATCGGCGCGCTGACACTGTCGCCGCCGAGCACGGCTTCGACGTCTGCGTCGAATTCCGGCACTTCCACCAGAACCGTGTCTCCGCCCGTCGTGACCGCATAGCGGCGGGGCGAAATGTCCGTCACCAGCGGCAGCGGCGTGTCCGGGTCCACCGGGTGTTCTTCCGGATCCACCCAATCGGCATCGGCACCGACGGCTATCATGGCCTTGTGCACCGGTGCCCTGTTCATGCGCCAGCCATCCTGAATGCCCCATGGCGTCGCCCCGCCCGCCTCATTAAGGCGCACATCGCAAACCGCCATGACGGAGGCATGCTGGTGCTCCGTAGGCGGAAGGGTCAGCGTATCGCCTGCCTCCGCGATCCAGTTCACATGATGGGAATGGTTGAGGAAGGCGTCCGACGACGCGCAGCGGCTGAGGAAGCCGGCATTCGACGGCACGCCGGCCAGCTGCAGGTGCGACAGGGTCGTGATCAGCCGCTCGCAGGCCGCATGCCGGTTGCCTTCATGCACAATCAGCTTGGCGATCATGGAGTCATAGTTCGACGGCACGCGGTCGCCGGTCTCGAACCCCGCATCCCAGCGCACGGTCTCGCCGTCCACCGGCTCCATCAGGCCGAACTCCAGGATCAGGCCTGCGCCGGGGCGGAAGCCTTCGGCCGGGTCTTCGGCGCAGATCCGCGCCTCGATGGCATGGCCATGCAGCGGAATGTCCTGCTGGTGCAGCGGCAGCAGCTCGCCAGAGGCTACGCGCAGCTGCCACTCAACAAGGTCCTGCCCGGTGATCATCTCGGTCACCGGATGCTCCACCTGCAGGCGGGTGTTCATTTCAAGGAACCAGAACGTGTCGAGCGCCAGCGGCCTTGATCCGTCCACGATGAATTCCACCGTACCGGCGCCTTCATATTTCACAGCTTTCGCCAGCGCCACGGCGGCATCCGTCATGGCCTTGCGCACATCCTCCGGCATACCGGGCGCAGGCGCCTCCTCGATCACTTTCTGGCGGCGGCGCTGCAGCGAACAGTCGCGTTCATAGAGGTGCACGGCATTGCCATGACTGTCGCCGAAGACCTGCACTTCGATATGGCGCGGCTGTTCGACCAGCTTCTCCAGCATCACGCGGCCATCGCCGAAGCTGCTCTCGGCCTCGCGTGCGGCGCTTTCCAGTTCGGCGGCCAGTTCCGACGCCTTGGTCACGAGGCGGATGCCCCGGCCCCCGCCCCCGGCGACAGCCTTGATCAGCAGCGGGAAGCCGATTTCCTTTGCCGCCTCGGTCAGCGTTTTGGCGTCCTGCGCCTCGCCGCGATAGCCGGGCAGCACGGGCACGCCTGCCTCTTCCGCAATGCGCTTCGCCTCATCCTTCGGCCCCATGGAGCGGATGGCAGAAGCCGGCGGACCGACCCAGATGAGGCCCGCCTTCACGACAGCCTCGGCAAAATCGGCATTCTCCGACAGGAAGCCATAGCCGGGGTGGATCGCGTCGGCGCCCGTCTCCTTGGCCGCCGCGAGGATCGCCTCGACCTTCAGATAGCTCTCAGGCGCAGGCGCCGGGCCGATATGCACGGCCTCATCGGCCTCGCGCACATGTTTGGCCCGCGCATCGGCGTCGGAATAGACGGCGACGGTGGCAATGCCGAGGTCCCGGCAGGTGGCAAAGATACGGCAGGCGATCTCGCCCCTATTCGCGACGAGAAGCTTCTCGATTTTCATGTCCGGGCCCTCCGGTGTCCCGGCGCCCGCCGCGATGGACGGCGGCGACCAGGACGAAACTGATGATCATCAGCAGATACCACGATCCGAGTTTGGATAAAGAGACCGGGTGCCAGCCATCTTCCTGCCCCGGATAGGCCCAGGCGCGAGCGAAGGTGCCGATATTCTCCGCAAACCAGATGAACAGGGCGACCAGAAGGAAGCCGATCACCAGCGGCATCGGCCGGTGAAACCGGTCCGGCCGGAACCAGACGACACTCGACCCGTAAACCAGCAACGTGCCTGCAAACAGGGCGATCCGGACATCCGGCAGCCAGTGATGGGCAAAGAAATTCACATAGATCGCGGCGGCCAGAAGGCCCTGCAGCCACAGCGGCGGGAAGCGGTCAAACCGGAAATCGAAGATCCGCCAGACCCGCGCCAGATAAGAGCCGACAGAGGCATACATGAAGCCCGTAAACAGCGGCACGGCGCCGATGCGCAGCACGCTTTCCTCCGGATAGATCCAGCTGCCATGGGCGGTCTTGAACAATTCCATGATCGTGCCGGTGATGTGGAAGACGAGGATCACCTTCGCCTCCTCAAGCGTCTCCAGCCCCGTCCACAACATCAGGACCTGGATCAGCACCGCCCCGATGACGAGGAAATCATAGCGCGAGACCGGCGCATCATCCGGATACCAGAGGAAAGTGGCCAGCAGGAGGCCCAGCATCGCCCCACCGAACAGGCAGGCCCAGCCCTGCTTGATGCCGAAACTGACGAATTCGAAGGCGGCAAGGCTCCACGGCCCTTTCACCCACCGCGCCCTCAGGGCTTCGCGTCCGGCATGCAGGCGTCGCTGGACGGCATTGGGCGGCTTCGGGCCGAAGGCTGGGGGCGCGGTCATTGTCTGGCTGTTACATTGATTCAAGGCGGGTTTCAGGCCGGTTCATGGCCCTTCGTGCGCCAGCCCTGTCCCTTTCATGGCCATATCGTACCCTTGCGCCCCGCCGAACCCATTGTAAGGGTTAACCGCCTGAATCGGAGGGAAGAGACATGGCCTATGCATCTGGCGTCAAACTGAGCAGCCTTGCAGGTCTCGTGGGGGCCGCCGTCGGCGGCTATATCGGCTACACACAGGCCGGGCATGTCAGCGAGCTTGAGCCCGTGGCGGGCGCGCTGATCCTTGGCGCCATCGGCCTCGTGGTCGGCAGTGCGGGCGCCTATCTGCTGAAATCGCTGATGCAGTTCCTGATCTATCTGATCATGTTCGGCGTGCTGGCCTATGTGTTCCAGAACCAGATCGAGCAGTTAACCGGGATCAATCCGGTCAACGCGACGATCAGCTTGCTGGAAGACATCGGCATGCCTGTGAAGAGCATGCGCAAATCGCTGGAATAAGGCCCTAGCGGACCCAGTTCGGGCGCCGCTTTTCGAGGAAGGCGGCGATGCCTTCCTTGCCCTCGTCGGAGACGCGCCGCGCCGCGATGCGCTTGGCCGTCTCATGGCCGAGGTCGCGGTCGATGATCTGGCCGGTGACGTCTGCCACCAGCTTCTTCGCATCGGCCACAGCGCCCGGCGCTGCGGAGAAGACGAGATTGGCGAGGTGTTCTTCCATCTTCGTCATCTCTTCCAGGCTGTCTACGACATACTGGACGAGGCCGATCTTCTCGGCGAAGGCGGCATCGAAGCTCTCGGCGGTCGTGAACAGCGCCCGGGCCCAGCGCGGGCCGATGGCATCAATCACGTAAGGGCTGATCGTGGCCGGTGTCAGACCAAGGCGGACTTCGGAGAAACGGAACTTGGTGTTCGACATGGCGACCGCCACATCACAGGCCGCCACCAGCCCTGCCCCGCCGCCCATGGCGGCTCCCTGCACCATGGCGAGCGTCATCTGCGGCATCTCATAGAGCGACTGCAGCATCTCGGCGAGGTTCACCGCGTCGCGGACATTGTCTTCTTTCGTGTGCGTGGCAGCACGCTTCATCCAGTTGAGGTCGGCGCCCGCGCTGAATGTGTGGCCATTGCCGCGCAGGATCATCATGCGGATCGTGGGTTGGTCGGCGATCGTCTTGAACGCGTCGGTCAGCTCCGCAATCAGCTCCATATTGAAGGCATTGTGCACGTCAGGCCGATTGATGGTGACGACGGCGAGGCCTTCCTCGGTGGCCTGGAACTTGATGAGATCGTAGTTGGAATCGCGCATGGGGCCCCCACGTTAAATTTCTGGGCGTTGAATTTCTGGGAGTCTTTTGGACCGCTCACGCGCCGACGGCAACCGCCCTTCGGCTGAAGGTGGTGCCCCTGAAATGCTGACGGCCTCCTGCCGCGCGCAGGAGGCCGTCTTCGGACAGTGCTCGAGCTCAGCTCGTTTTACCGTCCGGTTCCTGTCCGGTCTCGTTTTCTGGGACGAGGCGTTTGGGGCTGGCGCGCCAGGCATCGATGGCGGCATTGTATTCGGCTTCCAGCACGAAGCCGTCCTGATCGGTGTCGAATTTCGTGAATTTCGCGACGGCCTCGGCTTCAGTCGCCCGGCCGCCGGAGGTTTTCCACGAGACAAATTCTGCTTCGCTGAGGCGCCCGTCGGAGTCTGTGTCGAGGCCGGAAAAGTCCGGCATTTCGCCGGCGTGGCCCATCAGAGCGGTGGCAAAGGCAGCCACCACGAGGAATGGGGTGCGTTGCATAACGTCTCTCCTTTGTGCTGTGCCGCCTTCAGCTGCGACAAGGAAGAGCCTACGCGAGAGACGCGTTCATGTTGCGTGAAAACGGGTTCACGACACGATTTTAATGATCGGCACGGATCGGGGCTCAGACGCCCTCGGCGCCGATCTTGCGGCAGAAGGTTTCCCAGGAGCGGAAGTCTTCTTCGGCGAGTTCCCCCACCCCGCCGATGATGGTGTGATGCAGCGGATGGAACCCGGACAGGCCGAGCAGGCCGCGCTCCAGCGCCTTTAGCGCCCCGGCATCCATGCCGAACCGGTAGACGAGGCCCGGCATGCCCATGGAGACCAGCACGCGGGCTGACTTGCCCTTCATCATCTGGGCGGGCCAGCCCTTGTCGTTTTCACCGACGAAGAACGCACCCCGGCCAGCCTGCTCGAAGAAGGCTTTCAGGATCGCCGGCATGTTGCCCAGCCAGAGCGGGAACGCGATCAGCAAATGCTCGGCCGCGGCGATCTTCTCCCGTTCTGTCAAGATCGGTTCGGGCGGCGGGGTCCCGAACTCCTCCGCGGACCGCAGCATCGGCACGTCTAGCGTGGCGACGTCGATGCGCGTGACCGTGTGGCCTGCGCTCTCTGCCCCATCGGCATAGGCATCGCACAGGGCGTGAATCAGGTGTTTGGGGTCCGTATCCGGATGGCCGTTGATGATGCAGATCGATTTGGTCATGGGCAGGTCTCTCTTCCTGTCGCACTCTACGACAGGAAGATGTCAGACCTGCGACGCTATGCAATCCGCAAACGTCCCTATTTCCGGGCCTACATCCGGAAGACGCCAAAGCCGCGTTCGCCGAAGGGGGCGTTGAGGCTGGCCGACAGGGCGAGGCCCAGCACGCGGCGTGTGTCTGCCGGATCGATAATGCCATCGTCCCAGAGGCGCGCAGTGGAGAAGTAAGGCGAGCCTTCGGCCTCGTAGAGGTCGCGGATCGGCTGTTTGAACGCCTCTTCTTCGTCTGCAGGCCATTCCCCGCCCTTGCGCTCGATGCCGTCGCGTTTGACCGTGGCGAGCACGGACGCAGCCTGCTCCCCGCCCATGACCGAGATGCGGGCATTCGGCCACATGAACAGGAAGCGCGGGGAATAGGCCCGGCCGCACATGCCGTAATTCCCTGCGCCGAAGCTGCCGCCGGTGACGACAGTGAACTTCGGTACGGACGCCGTTGCGACCGCTGTCACCATCTTGGCGCCGTCCTTGGCAATGCCGCCGGCCTCGTATTTCGAGCCGACCATGAAGCCGGTGATGTTCTGCAGGAAGACGAGCGGAATGCGCCGCTGGTCTGCCAGCTCGATGAAGTGGGCCGCCTTCTGCGCGCTCTCAGAGAAGAGAATGCCATTATTGGCGAGGATCGCGACCGGCATGCCGTAGAGGCGCGCAAACCCGCAGACGAGGGTTTCGCCATAGAGCTTCTTGAACTCGTGGAATTCCGATCCGTCGACAAGGCGCGCGATGACTTCACGGGCATCATAGGGCTCGCGGACATCCTGCGGGACAAGACCGTGCAGTTCGGCCGGGTCGTAAAGCGGCTCTGCCGGCTCGGTCAGCTCGAAAGGTTGGGGCTTCGGCTTTGCCAGTGTGCGGACGATGGAGCGCACAATGGCGAGGGCGTGGGAGTCATGCGCGGCATAGTGGTCTGCGACGCCCGAGCGGCGGGCATGCACATCGGCGCCGCCAAGATCCTCGGCCGAAATCACCTCCCCTGTCGCGGCTTTCACCAGCGGCGGGCCGCCGAGGAAGATCGTGCCTTGTTTGCGCACAATCACCGTCTCGTCCGACATGGCCGGCACATAGGCGCCGCCGGCGGTGCAAGAGCCCATGACGGAGGCGATCTGGGGAATGCCCTTCGCGCTCATCTGGGCCTGATTGTAGAAGATGCGGCCGAAATGCTCCCGGTCCGGAAAGACTTCCGACTGGTGCGGCAGGTTTGCACCGCCGCTGTCGACAAGGTAGATGCACGGCAGATGGTTTTCGAGCGCGACTTCCTGGGCTCTCAGATGTTTCTTCACCGTGATGGGGAAGTAGGCGCCGCCCTTTACCGTGGGGTCGTTGCAGACGATCAGGCATTCGCGGCCCTCCACCCGGCCCACGCCGGTGATGATGCCCGCACCAGGCGCCTCGCCGTCATACATGCCATGCGCGGCCAGCGCGCCGATTTCCAGGAAAGCACTGCCCGGGTCCAGCAGGCGCTCGACCCGCTCCCGCGGGAGCAGCTTGCCCCGGTCGACATGACGCTGGCGCGAGGCCTCCGGCCCGCCAAGCGCGGCTTTGGATGTGTGCTCGCGCAATTCGTCGAGCAGGCCTTCCATGGCGGCCTTGTTCGCGGCAAAGCGTGGCCCCGCCACGTCGAGACTGGATTTCAGGACGGGCATTCAGCCTCCCTTCAGAAGTTTTTGGCAGGCTTAGCTGCCTCTGGGTCAGGTGTCACGCGTGTGTCACCGGTTTTTACCAGACTGGGAAATGCACCCTCTAGGAAAGGCCGCTGACCATGCGCATGTTCAGGAACATGAAACTGGACATCACGCCCTCTCTGAAGGCGATTGCCTTCCTGAAGGATGTGCCGGCCAAGGTGATGCGGGCGGCCGGACAGGAAGCGGCCTGGTATTGCGTGCCAGCCGGCGGGACGCTGTTCCTGCGCAATGAACCGGCCGACAAGATCTATTTCGTCCTGTCGGGCGCCCTCGGGGCCTTCCGGGTCAATCCCAACGGCCAGAGCGAATTCATCGGCCATATCCGCCCCGGCGAGCCGGTCGGCGAGATGTCCATGTTCCTCGGCGGGATCGACCTCGACGGCGACGGCGCCCCGGAAGACGCGCCGCACACAAGCTCGGTCTATGCCCTGCGGGATTCCGAAGTCGTCGGCTTCTCGCGCGAAGGCTGGCGGCAAATGGTCAAGCATGAGCCGGAACTGCTGGAGCAGATGATCCGCATCATCCTGCGCCGCGTCGGCCGGGAGGGACAGCGCAATATCAGCTCCGCGCCGAAAGTCTTCACCCTGGTTGCCACCTCCCCCACAATCGACCTGGAACTGCGCGCCGAAGCCCTGAAGTCGAGCCTGGAAGCGCTGGGCAAGTCTGCGGTGATCGTCGGCGAATCGAAAGGCGCAGAGAAGCCGGCTGCCTTCTTCGACCAGCTCGACCAGAACAACGACATTGTAATCCTCATCTCCACGATCGGCGATACGCGCTGGTACCGCCTGTCCGTGCGCCAGGCTGACCGGATCTGGGTGTTCGGCCGCGCCGATGCCAAACCGTCCAATCCGCTGATGCCGGAGGACGACTCCCCGGCCCGCGAGCTGAAGCTGGTCGACGTCGTGCTGCTGCACCCGGGCGACAACCGGCGCGCCTGCCGGCCGGTCGAATGGCTGGAAGCTGCAGGCGCAAGCCGCCTGTTCCACTGGCAGGGCATGAGCGGGCCGAACTGTGACCGGCTGGCACGGGTGATGGCAGGCACCTCGGTCGGACTGATCCTGTCTGGTGGTGGAGCACGGGCCTATTCGCACATCGGTGTCGTGCGGGCGATGCGCGACCGCGGCGTGCCGATCGACTTTGTCGGCGGTGCCTCCATGGGGGCAGTCATTGCCGGCTGTGTCGCCATGGGCTGGGACGATGCCGAAATCGACCGGCGCATTCGCAAGGCCTTCGTGGAGACCAACCCTCTCGGCGATTACACGCTACCCGTCGTGGGCATGGTCAAGGGATTGCGAGTGAATGCCCGTCTGAAAGAACATTTCGGGGACGCGGAAATCGGCGACCTCGCCCTGCCTTTCTTTGCGACCTCGACCAATCTGATGACCGGGACGCAGAGAATTCACCGGACCGGCCTTTTGCGCGACGCGTTGCGGGCGACGATCTCCCTGCCCGGCATCCTGCCGCCGGTTGTGGATGGCAATGATCTTCTGGTCGATGGCGCCGTGCTGAACAATTTCCCGGTCGATGTGATGCGCGACATGCATCGTGGCTTTGTCATCGGATCGGATGTCACGCGCCAGCCGGAAGGCCTGAAGATCGAAGAGTTCGAAAAGCCGGCGGGCTTCTTCCGCTGGGTCCTGCGGCATGGTTTCTCGAACCCGCCGCCCATTGCCGGCGTCCTGATGCGGGCGGCAACCATCCGGGCCGATACCCAGTTCGGCCGAGACATCACCGATGTGCTGATCCTGCCGGAACTGGCGGAAACCGAGCTGCGCGACTGGGAGAATTACGAGGCAACCGTCGAGTCCGGCTATCAGGCGGCCCTTCTGGCCCTGGATGAAGCTGGAATGGGCGCATCCGCCCGTCCACAGCCGGCTAAATGACGGACCTGTAATTTTCAATACAGTGTTAAGCATATTCGTGCAGCTTCCCCGAGGGCTGAAGGGGGAGGATGGGAGATGCTGGGCATGGATATGGCGCTTTGGGATATGCTGCCGGTTGTCATCTGCGAGACGGCCGCTGTGCGGGACGCGTCCGGCAAGCTGATCGATCTGGAATGGACGGCGTCCAACCGCCTCATGAACGAGTCGATCCGGCCCGACGGCAGCAGTATCGTCGGAATGCGCATCTTCGAGTTCGATGCTGCCTACAAGAATTCCGAAATGGTCCGTGCGGTCATCCATGTGATCGAAACCGGAGAGTCCCGTACGTTCCACACCTCTGCCGGCCGCGCGGCCCAGATGCTCGGCAAGGTGATGAAAACCACCATTATCCCGGTTGAACGCGAAGGCGAACGCCGCGCCCTGTCGGTGTCCCACGAAGTGACCGAACTCGCACAGGAGCGCGACGAGGCACTTCGGCTGTACGAACTGGCAAAGACCGCCTGCGACAACGCTCTGCACGGCATCATCCTGAACGATACCGCCGGACGCATCATTTATGTGAACCGCGCCCTGTGCGAGATGTCTGAATTCACCGAGGAAGAGCTCATTGGCAAGGATGTCGGCATCCTGACGGGCGACGAAACCTATGAGCCGGATGCCGAACTGGCGATGAAGCTCGCCAGTGGTGAAATGCTGCGGCACGTGACGCAAGCGGAAACACCAACAAAGTCCGGCGGCACAAACCAGGTCGAGCTTTCACTCACCAGCGCCCGCTGGGGGGAACGCGGCGAACGGATCTTCATCACCTATGTCAGGGACATAAGGGAAGAACGCCGCAAGGCCCACGAGCTGCGCGATGCCCTGAATCGGGCAGAACAGGGCACGCGGCTGAAATCCGAATTCCTGGCGAACATGAGCCATGAAATCCGCACCCCGCTGAATGGCGTGCTGGGCATGACGCAGGTCCTCGCCCATACGGATCTGACACCCGACCAGAAGGAACAGGTCGCCACGATCCTCGACTCCGGCAAAACGCTGATGTCGATCCTGAACGATATTCTGGACCTGTCGAAGATCGAGGCCGGCAAACTGGAAGTAACCCCGGTCACCGGGGATTTGCGCCACAAGCTGAGCCGCATGATCAAGCTGCACGCGGCGACGGCAGAGGAGAAGGGCATCAGTCTCCAGCTCTTCATCGATCCGAGCGTCCCTTCCCGGATGAAATTCGATCCTGTGCGCGTGCGCCAATGCGTCGGCAATCTGGTTTCCAATGCCATCAAGTTCACGGAAAAAGGCGACGTGATGGTGGTCGTGACCTGCGAGCCCACACGGTCGGGCAACATGCGCGTAATCGTTCATGTTACTGACTCCGGATGTGGTATTCCGGCTGAAAAGATCGACCGCGTGTTCGAGAGTTTCTCGCAGGCCGACGGCTCAACCACACGCCGGTTCGGCGGCACGGGGCTCGGCTTGCCAATTACCCGCAAGCTGGCCCAGATGATGGGCGGAGACGTCACCGTCGTCAGCGAGCCCGGCCGCGGCTCTGTCTTTACACTGAAATTCGAAGCTGAATCCAGCGACGTGATCCACCTGCACGAAGACGTGCTGCCCAAACCTGCCGCGCCGAAAGTCGCGCGCGATGGCCTCGGCGGCCGCCGTGCGCTTGTGGTCGACGATAATGGCATCAACCGCCGTGTTGCCCGCACCTTCCTGGAGCATTACGGCCTGGAAGTGTCCGAAGCCGGCGACGGTAATGAAGCGCTCGAAGCGCTCGATCACGAGCCGTTCGATATCGTCCTGATGGACATCCACATGCCGGGCCTCGATGGCGCTGAAGCCTTCAAACGCCTGCGTAACTCCGCCAGCCTCAACCGCGTCGTGCCCGTGATTGCCCTGACGGCTGATTCCATGCGCGGCGACCGGGAGAAATATCTCGCGAAAGGCTTCGACGGCTATGTCGCCAAGCCGATCGATGAACGGTCACTCGTCACCGTCATCGGACAGGTGCTCAGCCTCCCGACGGACTTCGGAGAACGCCGCGCCCGGGCCTGATGGCTTCACGGCGAGCGCTGTGGGCGCCGGTTGCATTCGGGTGCACCATAGGCGTCCGCATAGGACCTGCCGAAGCAGACAATCAATCCATCCACGACACCGAGGTTCAGGTTATCCGCTGGCACCTTGGCTACCAGATTGGCCCGTTCCGCTTCCAGGGCTGACCGGTTTCCTTCAACAAAAGCTATGGTTGCGCGCACATATTCATTCCAGCCGCCAATGCTCTGCTCTTCAGGTTTGATCGACTTGTTGAACAGATCCAGAGCTTCCTGAGGTTGCCCATGCATCGCCCTGATCTGTCCTTCATGCCAGTAAAGCAGTGGAATTTCCCCATCTTCGCTAAACTGCACCTCCCCTTGCGGGAAAGCATGGCTCACAGGCTCTCCCCTCGCCCGCAGAGCTGCGTGATAGTCGCGAATAAGGTCAGCGGCTGCAAGTTCACACCCCGGCTTTGCGCTTACTGAACGCAACCCGTCAGGCGCCTGATCGAATGTCCAGTAGTCCATTGAGAAATAGGCATCACGATCTGTGAAGCATGGCGTCCCATCTGCGGCCTGCGCAGCCATGAGATCTGGTTTCTCACTCAAAGACGTGCAGGCCGAAGCGGCCAAAATGCCAACAAGCAGTAGCTTTACCCGCCTCATAATTTCCTCTCTTGATTGTGAAAAATGCTACCCTTGAGAGGGGCAACCGGCAACATAGATAAGAAACGGGTGAGTATAGATTTCTTGTTTTTGCAGACTGGCCCGCCCGCGCCTGAGGAGGCTCAGGGCAATCCTTCCGGGAGGCGATAGTAGAAGCCCATCATCCTGAGGCGGAGGTACCGCTTCCGCGTCAGGATCATCGCGGAGGCGTCAGCTTCCAGATTGTTGAAGGAAAGCCGGATAAAAGCCACTTCTGACTGCCGGAAGGATTCCCATGCGGCCTGATCTGCATCGAGCAGCGTGCCGAAACTGTCTATCTGGCGCGTCGGATCGAGACTCCGGTAATTCTTGCGCCTTTCGATTTTCAGGCGCGTAATCTGCCGCTCGATCAGGGTTTCGATCCTGCGGGTTTCAAGACGATAGCAGCCGGACATTTTGCGGTACGACGTGTCGGCCTCGACCATGCAAGCACTGAACGCGCCGGAGTAGCAGTCCCAAAGCGTCTCGGGGGTTTCGTATCCGACATCTTCAAGCGTACAGGCCTCGATCTCGGCGAGAGCCGTCTCTTCCGCCGTATCAGCTTCTTCCGCCAGCGCAGGCGCCGCGCCCTGCGCGATCAGAATCAGGGCAGCGGCAAGCGCGCGTCTCATCCCGTCTCGCCGAACAGTTCGCGGCCGATCAGCCAGCGGCGGATCTCGGAGGTCCCTGCCCCGATCTCGTAGAGCTTGGCATCGCGCAGCAGGCGCCCGGTCGGATATTCGTTGATATAGCCATTGCCGCCGAGGATCTGGATGGCATCGAGCGCGAGCTTCGTCGCAGTCTCTGCCGCGTAGAGGATCGCGCCGGCAGCATCCTTGCGGGTCGTCTCGCCCCGGTCGCAGGATTTGGCGACGGCATAGACATAGGCCTTGGCCGCATTCATCTGGACATACATGTCGGCGACCTTGCCCTGGATCAGCTGGAATTCGCCGATCGACTGGCCGAACTGTTTACGGTCATGGATGTAGGGGATCACGACATCCATACAGGCCTGCATGATGCCGGTCGGCCCGGCTGACAACACGGCACGCTCATAGTCGAGCCCGCTCATCAGCACACGGACACCGCCATTCAGCGGCCCCATGATATTCTCTTCCGGCACTTCGCAGTCTTCGAAGACCAGTTCGCCGGTTTCCGATCCGCGCATGCCGAGCTTGTCGAGCTTCTGCGCGACGGAGAAGCCTTTCATGTCCCGCTCGATCAGGAAGGCGGTGATGCCTTTCGAGCCCGCTTCCGGTTCGGTCTTGGCGTAGACGACAAGAACGTCGGCGTCCGGCGCATTGGTGATCCACATCTTTGTGCCGTTCAGCACATAGCGGTCGCCCTTCTTCTCGGCGCGCAGCTTCATCGACACGACGTCGGACCCCGCCCCGCTCTCGCTCATGGCGAGGGAGCCGAGATGCTCGCCGTTCATCAGTTTCGGCAGGTAGCGCGCTTTCTGGGCGTCAGACGCCCAGCGGCGGATCTGGTTCACGCAGAGGTTCGAATGGGCCCCATAGGACAGACCGACCGAGGCGGACGCGCGGGAGATTTCCTCCATCGCCACGACATGTTCGAGATAGCCGAGGCCAGTGCCGCCCCATTCCTCTTCCACCGTGATGCCCAGCAGGCCGAGTTCGCCCATCTTTGGCAGCAGGTCACGCGGGAATTTGTCCGTCTTGTCGATCTCGGCCGCACGCGGCGCGATTTCGTTCTGGGCAAAACTTGCCACGGTTTCGCGGATCATGTCGGCGGTTTCGCCGAGGTCGAAGTTCAGGGTGGGATATGTGTTCGCAATCATTGCGGTTGATTAGCAGGCCGTTCCCGGCCTGTCAGCAGTCAATCCTGCCGCGTGATCGCCCGGTAGAGATAGTAGATCGCCAGCACGCTCAAGAGGACCGAGCCGAAGGCCAGCAAGGGGCCAACAAAGGCTTCGCCCTCTCCGGCCGGAAACCGCTGCGGTGCTGGCGTTGCCGTCCGGCGGACGCCTTCGAACACGCCCCAGAGGCCGAGGCCGGACAGGAGCGCATAAGGCAGCCAGCGCAGCAGGCTGATGTCGCCGTTCAGTCCATTGCCGCGGGCCGGCGGCACGGTCGGTGGGCGCAGGATCTCCCGGCGGCCGTCCGGAATCTCAGGGGCCGTCTGGCGCTGGACGGGCTCAGTCTTGGGCGTTGGCGCCATCCGGGGGTGGCGGGCCTCAATGACCGTGTCATCCGGCCGGTCGTCTTCATGGCCATCCGGCTCGGCCAGGGCTGACACTGCCCGGGTGATTTCGTCAGCCGTTGGCACGCCGGTCTCGGACGCGTCCTGCGGCGCGCTTGCAGCTTGCTGTTCGTCCAGCAGTTTCGTCATCCGCTCGGCAACGGCCCGGGCTGCGGCCTGCGGGGCCGTGTCGGCGCCCGGCCGGGGCGGCGCAGCGGACGTCTGGCCATCCTCGGTCCGCGCCTCGATCACGACGGCCCGCTCCCGCGACATGGCGAGCGCCGCACCGGGATCAAATTGCGGACGCATCAGGGCGCCGGGCACGGGGATGCGGCCGGATGGGTGTTCCAGGAAAAGGGCCTTCTCGGCCGCGCGCCGGCGGACCAGCGCATCGACCACGCGGACCTCGCCATCCACCCTGCCCTTCCGCCAGGCGGTCATGCCTTCGGCGGCCTGCAGCCGCTCGCCGCTGTTCAGCAGCGCCAGCACGTTGGATTCCAGGAAGGCGTCCGTGCCGATATTGAAAGCGAAGGACACCAGTGCGTCGAATTCATTCTGGGTGAGCGGCGTCAGCACACGCTCGCGGATCAACTCTTCGATCGGTGCCAGATCATGGTGGCGCAGCACGAGTTCGGCGTCGGCGCGGGTGACACGCAGGCCTTCGCGGGCGCCCGCCGTGTGGCCGAAACCGACGATCCAGTTGCCGTCCGGCAGGCGCGTGGCGCGCGCACGAAACCCCTCGAAGCTCTTGATAAGCTCGACCCCGGCTCCGGACGTGCGCATTGGCAGGGCCATGCAGAATGGCTCCCGTATTGAAACAGTTGGTGTTTTTCTATGCCGCACCCTTGCAAATGGCGCGCCTTTTCCCCTGAGAGGTGAGTCCGGCGGCGTTGCCGGGCCTCAGAGCAGGACAAGCGTGGCCAGTCCCAGGAAGGAGAAAAATGCCATCACATCGGTCAGCGTCAACACAAAGACCGACGAGGCCACCGCCGGGTCCGCCCCCAGCTTCTTGAGCCCCAGCGGCACGAGAATGCCGGAGAAGGCCGCCCACAGGAATGTCGCCAGCATGGCGACGCCCAGGACAATCGACAATTCCACATCGTGGAACCAGACCAGCGAAACCAGTCCGACGCCAACCGCGAACAGCAGCCCGTTCACGATACCGCTCAGCGCTTCGCGCAGGATCGCCCGGCGCACGGCATCGCCTTCCAGCTGGCGTTCGGCAATGGCGCGCACGGCCACAACCAGGCCCTGGCTACCGGCATTACCCCCCAGGGCCGCGACGACCGGCATAAGGATCGCCAACTGCACCACCTGGTTCAGCGTGCCCTCGAAGAGGGAGATGATGCCGGACGCGATGAAGGCCGTCACGAGGTTCACGGCGAGCCAAGGAGCGCGCGCCCGCACAGTGTCGACAACGGAGTCCGCCCCGTCAGCCGAGCTGACGTTCAGCAGCGAGAACAGGTCCTCTTCAGCCTCTTCCTGGATGACGTCGACCATGTCGTCGACCGTGATCATCCCAACGAGACGCCCGGCCGTGTCCTTCACCGGTGCGGAGGCCAGCGAGTATTTCTGGAACTGGAAGGCCACTTCTTCCTGGTCCATGTCGGTGCGGATATCCGACAGCGGATCGGTCATGATGTCGGCCAGCTGCACCTCGCGCGGCGTCCGCATCAGCGTTGCCAGCTGGACGATCCCCTGCAGCCGGTAGGCCGGGTCGATGACGTAGATCTCGTAAAAGACTTCCGGCAGCTCCTCGCCGAGTTCCCGCGCATGGTCGATGGCGTGGCCGACGGTCCAGTATTCCGGCACGGCCACGAATTCCGTCTGCATGAGACGGCCAGCCGATTCTTCTTCATAGGCGAGGCCGCGTTCCAGCTGGGCCCGGTCGAAGGGCTCAAGGTCTTCGAGGATACGCTCGCGGCGGTCGTCCTCAAGATCTTCCAGGATGACAGTCGCATCATCGGAGTCGAGTTCGTCGAGCGCGCTTGCAACCGCAGTGTCCGGCAGGACGTCGACCGCTTCTTCACGGTAAGAATCGCGCAGTTCGATGAGGATGTCGGACGGCAGCTCTCCGCCCAGCAACTCCACCGCCTCGGAGAATGTGTCGAAGGGCAGCGCTTCGAGCAGGTCGGCCGCATCGGCCGGGTGCATGCGCTGCAGCGTCCGCGCCAGCCAGCGCGTATCCCGCTCATCGACGGCATCGACAATGTCGTCCAGCAGGTCCGGATCGACATTCGGCGGCTCAGGCGCCGGATTGGGAGGCGTGGACACGTCGGTCATGGCGCCTGTCTTGCCGCTGTTGCTGCGCCGCGGCAAGGCCCCTCCTCTCCCGACGTGAAGATATCAGGACGAAAGCGTATCCGGGCGGACTTCCCGCAAGGCTTGGGTCAGGTTGCCGAGATGGGGCTCGCCCAGCACCGCTTCCATTTTGGCCTGCGCGGTTTTCCAGTAAGGGCGTGCCTCTTCCAGTTTCTTCAGGCCGAGCGTGGTGAGCAGGACGCGGCGCTTGCGGCCCGTCCCCTCATTGCCGCGATGGACATAACCGGCCTTTTCGAGCGGCTTCAGGTTCCGCGACAGGGAGGTGCGGTCCAGATTCATCAGCTCGGCGACCCGGGAGATGGAGTCCGGCTCATACCGGCCGATCACATGCAATAGTCCGAATTGGGTAATCGTTAGTCCGGTCGGGCGCAGGGCATCGTCATAGTGGCGGGTGATGAGGCGGGCTGCGCGCAGCACCCTGCCGGCTACGCAGGTGCCTGTGACTTCGGACAGGAGGTCAGCGGGATCAGTCATCTCAGTCATCGTCTCGTGTATATGCAGTCTTTTTGCGAGATGTCCAATCACGCCCAGTTTTACTATGCTCAGGCATTAGAGTCTGTGTATGGAAACCTCATTATAGTGCATATACACTAATTATGGGTTCGGCAGACACCTCCGTATGCCGGCCTCTCTCTCCCCCGTCCGGCTTTCCCCTGCCGGACGGGCCCTTTCCCGGCACGTTCCGGCATCCGCCATAACGTGCATATACACTAAATACTGCAAGAAAGGCTCCTCCCATGTTCTCCTCCCGAAGCATCACCGCCGGCCTGCTCGCCCTTGGATTCGCTGCAGACCCGGCCTTTGCCGCGCCGGACGTCTATCGCAATGGCCCGACGCCTGCCGAAACCTGCGCCGACGGTGTCGCCACGCCCGGTGCCGCCTCCCCCGCGCTCAAGCGCGTCTGCGAGGAGGCCATCGGCGAACAGACCCTCAGCCGCCAGGACCGCGCTGCCACGCTCGCCAATTCCGGCATCGTCAGCCTGCGTCTCGGCGACTACGAACCCGCCCTCGCCCGCCTGCAGGAAGCCGCAGAGCTCGGCCCGAAGCACGGCGACATTTCCATCAGCCTGGCAGCCACGCTGATCCGCCTGGGGCGCGCAGATGAAGCGATTGAGGCCCTGTCGGACATCGAGGCCGTGTCGCCGGAGAACCGGCATATCGCCTACTACAATCGCGCCCTGGCTTATTGGGCGCTCGAGGATGCGGAAGCGGCCTATCGGGACTTCTATGCCAGCGCCGCCCTCAAGCCGGGCTTCGCGCCCGCCGAAGACGCGCTGGGCCAGTTCCAGGTCGCTTCGGTTGAGTAAAGACCCACCGCATCGGGGCTGTTCGTGCGACCGCACAGCAGCCCTGAACGCGATCCATCGCGGAACGTCGTGAAGCGGGGATCAATCCAGGGAATCATTCATTCGCCATAATCGATCCTCGATCGATTTTTTGGCGCGGAGCATCGCCGGGAATCAGCAGCTTTGAGCCTGTTTCATCGCGCAGCGTAGCGAAGCGGGAAACATCAAAGGATTCATTCATTCATTCGCTAAAATCGATCCTCGATCGATTTTTTGGCGCGGCGCGCCAATCGCGAATGAATGGTGCGGTCGAGAGGACTCGAACCTCCACGGGTTGCCCCACAGCGACCTCAACGCTGCGCGTCTACCAATTCCGCCACGACCGCACATGTCTCATTCGAGGCGAAGGCGCCGTATAAGGCCCGCCTGCCGCTTTGTGAAGCCCCGAATACACCCTATATGCGGGGCGTGATGCACAAATTTTCTCCTGTCCAGTGGGCTGTGTCGGATCGGCCGGTTCCCTACGAAGACGCCCTCGCCTTCATGGAGGCGCGCGCCCGCGCGATTCATGAAGAAGATGCGCCCGAACTTGTCTGGTTTCTTGAGCACCCGCCGCTCTATACGGCAGGCACGTCAGCGAAGCTGGACGACCTGCGGGACCCCGCCCGATTCCCCGTTTTCGATGCCGGGCGCGGCGGGCAGTACACCTATCACGGCCCCGGCCAGCGGGTGGCCTATGTGATGCTGGATGTGGGCAAGCGCGGCAAGGATGTGCGTGCCTTCGTGCAGAACCTTGAGCGGTGGATCATCACGGCCCTGCAAAGCTTCAACATCGATGCCGGTCCCCGCGACGGGCGGGTGGGTGTCTGGGTCGACCGGACGCAGGCCGGCGGCCCGCTGCGCGAGGACAAGATCGCCGCCATCGGCGTGCGCCTGAAGCGCTGGGTCAGCTTCCACGGCATCAGCCTCAATGTGGAACCGGACCTCGAACACTTCAGCGGCATCACGCCGTGCGGCATTGCGGATCCGCGCTATGGCGTGACCAGCCTGGCCGATCTCGGCATTCCAGCCACGATGGCAGATGCAGACATCGCCCTCCGGGATGCGTTTGAAACCGTCTTCGACAGCGCGCTGGAACCGGTGCCCTGCCCGCTTCAGCCTGCAGCGTAGGCAGGCGGCAGCTCTTCCTCGCCCTGGGCAATGTCGCTGCCGGTCCTGAACCGGCCAACACCGCCATTCGGAATGCGGGCGACAAAGAGCAACGTCCACAGCATCACGAAAAATGAGGTCGGCGCCCAGGCAAGCATGGCAAGGCCGAGACCGGAACTGGCAGCCATGTCCCGCTCACTTTGCGGCGGCCCCGGACGGCGACGCTGCTGTGGCTGAGGCTTCGCGGCAGCGGCCTCTGCGCCGTCTTCCGCAGGCGCCTCGGCCGTCACGGCAGGTTTTGGCGCGTGCATCGCTTCGTACTGTTTGATGCCGCCTTGTGCACCGAGATAGAAGCCGACCAGACCGAGCATCAGCGGGATCAGGACGATCATCGCCCAGAGCGGGGATTTGTGCGCCTCATTGAAGCGGCGCACATGCGCGACCCATGACGTGAACTCCGTCACGATCACGAACACAAAGAACGGCAGCAGCAGCTCCGGGACTGGCAGGACCAATGCCTCGACCGGCTTCCAGAGGCCGCTGAGGTCTGCGCCGGCGAGCGACGCGATGAACACGGTGAACACCGGAACGATGTAGAGCAGCACACGCCCCAGGAACATGAAGGTCCACGCCCGGGTGAAGTGCAGCTTCGGGCTCGACCCGAACGGATTGAAGAATACCTGGCCCCAGCGCATGTCGTGGGGGTTGTCACGGGCATCCTTGATCCAGGGACGATGCGGATCAATCGCGGTGGGGTCGTTGGGTTTCATGAGCGGCGTTTATCCTTGCGCGGGGGTCAGGAAGCATCGGGACGGCCGGTCGCCGGCCCGTGGGCATTGGCATCCGGATCGGAAGGCAGGCGCCCCGCAACCAGGGCGAGGCCGGCACTGGTGATCAGAAAGCTGACCAGCCGGGTCAGGGCAGTACCGCGGGCGATCTCGATGGCGTGTTTCTGCTGCGCTTCCATCATGCCGCCGAAGCCGTCGGTCAGGCCAACCTCCTGAATCTGGGTCATCAGCGGCAACATGTCCGGCGACAGAACCGGAAGCAGCACGGCGTTGAGGATCGAAGAAACCACCACAAAGCCGAACAGGAACAGCACATTGAACCAGGCCGTCTGGCCGGCATCGTGCAGGCGCTTGGCGAGCACGCAGAAATAGCCCCACAACAAGGGATATTGCAGGAGCGCTGCGCCCACGGACGCGCCGACGATGAGAACCTGAATGATCAGACCGGCACCCGTGAGCAGGATCAGGCCGCGCAGAAAGTCGCGCGGGCCGATGCGGCCTTTTGGATTCAGCAGGACATAGGAAATGTCCATTCGTTGAAAGTCTCCTGTGGTCAGGTCGGGTCTTCTGCCGGGTTCTTATCAATAAACGATAAATCCGTGCAAGCAAAACCCGCACACTAAAGAGCCGGACCCCTCAGAGGGCCCGGCTCCCAATTCTACACCCGGCCGGGGCCGGGATCGAGGGACAAGCCGCGATCAGACGAACGTATCGGCTGCGCCAGCGGTCGGGTTAAGCGGATCCGGACCGTACTTGTTCGGGCCTTTGGTGCCCGGGATACAAGCGATCACGATCGCGGCGATACCGGCAATCATGTTCAGCACCGGCACGAAATTGGCCACGACGAGGCCAGCATAGATCCAGCCCGTCTGGTTGATGTCATGCAGTCGGCGAATGAACAACGCGATGCCCGGAATGATGATCGCCAGCACATAAATGGCCACCAAGGCGATAAGGATGAAGCCGAGCGGCGACACTTCCTCGGTGCGCATATTGATGCCGCCCAGAACGAAGAACAGTAGCGCCCAGACGCCAAAGATGATCAGGTTGAACAGGTAGACCCACCAGTATTCGGCCCGCGTAGAGCGGCCCTGGAAGTCGACATAACGCGAGAAGAACAATTTTATTGCGTCGGGAAAGCTGACCATTTCAGGTCTCCTTGTGTTGCCGGGCCCCCCTCTGAAGCACCCGAACTGTTGATCATTCTGATAAAACGCCGCCCGCGAAGGCCGGCGGGACTCTACCGCTTAACTGAAGGCAGATGCTGAACCGCCCGGTCCCGGGCCATACTGGTTGTCGTTCGGATCGGTCTTGAACAGGCTCATCACAAAGCCCACAACGCCGGTCACAAGACCAGTGGACAGGATCGACGGCAGCAATTGCGCCTGCGCCATCCGCTTGGATTCCTGCATGGCATAAGCCATCGCCGCCCCCGGATCATTGGAGGACATATAGTCCGCCATATTCTCTTCCATTTCGCGCTGCATGTCGGCGACATTCACCCCGAACAGGGGCGGCAGGATGGCCTGTGCGACAAGGGAAACGATGATCGCCAGCACAACCATGGCAAGCGTCAGCCAGCCGGTCTTGCCGGCATCGTGAAACCGCTTGGTATGCACGGCAATCCACGGCCAGATGAAGATGATGCTGATGAAGCCCAGGAAGGGCGAAACATAAGCTGACAGCACGGTCAGGGCCGCACTGATCCCGAAGAGAATCAGAACCCCCCGCCAATAGGTTGGCTGGTCGATGCGCCCGTTCGGGCTGAAGAGCAGTTCCATTACCGTTCCCCCAGATCAAATCCATTGATGAGGGGGACACTGCCCTCCTCCTCAGATCCGGCGGATCAGACGCCTGATCTGATCCACTCACCTGAGGCAGGATAGCGCGGTAATTTCATTATTGGGAGGTTAATTCGCCCTTGGATCAGGCAAACTCGACCATAATTTCGTCGGCCGCAACGCTGTCACCCGCCGAAACGTTGATCGCTTTTACCGTTCCGGTTGCTTCTGCCCTGATAATGTTCTGCATTTTCATGGCTTCAACGACACAGACGGCCTCACCTTCCTGCACTTCCTGGTCAAGTTCCACGTCAATGGACACAACCAGACCCGGCATCGGGGAGATAATCAGCTTCGACGTATCGGGCTTCGGCTTCTCCGGCAGGCGGGCATGCAGCTCGGCGATCTGCGGGGTGCAGACCAGCGCGCGCAGGGCAACGCCGCGGTGGCGGAAGACATAGCCTTCGGTCCGGTCAGCGAATTTCACGGCAAAGGTCTTGCCATCCAGCGACCCTTCGACAAGGTGCTGGCCGGGTACCCAGTCAGTGATAAGCGTATGCGTCTTGCCGCCATCGATCGTGATTTCCGCATCGCCGTCGCCGCCAAGGTCCAGCGTGACCGGATATTGCTTGTCGCCGAGGATCACGACCCATTCGCGGCGCGCTTCCGGCACCGGCGCCATGCGGCCCGAAGTGAGCGCAGCCCGGCGTGACAGGAAGCCGTGCACATAGGCAGCAGCACAGATCAGCTGCGTCTCCTGAGTCTCCGTCGGCGGAACACCGTCAAAACCTTCCGGGAACTCGTCCTTGATATAGGCCGTGGTGATATTGCCGGAGCGGAAACGGTCCTGGTCCATCACAGCAGCGATGAAGGGGATGTTGTCCTGGATGCCTTCGATGTGGAACCGGTCGAGCGCCTCGCCGTGCACGTCGAGGGCCGTATCGCGGTCCTTGCCCCAGGTGATCAGCTTGGCGATCATCGGGTCGTAGAACATGGAGATTTCGTCGCCCTCACGGACGCCGCTGTCCATGCGGACTTCCCCCTCGCCCAGCTTGCCTTCACCAGGCGGGTGGAAGCGCTTCAGGCGGCCAATGGACGGCAGGAAGTTCCGGTACGGGTCCTCCGCATACACACGGCTTTCAACGGCCCAGCCATTGATACCGATGTCGGACTGTTTGATCGCCAGCTTCTCACCGGCCGCCACGCGCAGCATCTGCTCGACAAGGTCGACACCGGTGATCATCTCGGTCACCGGGTGCTCCACCTGCAGGCGGGTGTTCATTTCAAGGAAGTAGAAGCCCTTGTCCTTGCCGGACACGACAAACTCCACCGTGCCCGCGCTGTCATAGTTCACAGCCTTGGCAAGCGCGACGGCCTGTTCGCCCATCTTCTTGCGGGTTTCCGGATCGAGCAGCGGCGACGGCGCTTCCTCGATCACCTTCTGGTTCCGGCGCTGGATCGAGCATTCGCGCTCGTTCAGGTAAACGCAGTTGCCATGCTTGTCGCCCAGCACCTGGATTTCGATGTGGCGCGGCTCAAGGATGAATTTCTCGATGAAGACACGGTCGTCGCCGAAGGAGGATTTGGCTTCGGCCTTCACGGCCGGGAAGCCTTCTTCCACGTCCTTGTCATTATAGGCAACGCGGATGCCCTTGCCGCCGCCGCCGGCCGATGCCTTGATCATGACCGGATAGCCGATCTCCTTGGAGATCTTCACGGCTTCCTTGGTGTCTTCGATCAGGCCCATATGGCCCGGCACCGTGGAGACGCCGGCTTCAGCTGCGAGCTTCTTGGAACTGATCTTGTCGCCCATGGCCTCGATGGCGAAGGCGTTCGGGCCGATCCAGCCGATGCCCTCTTCTTCCAGCCGTTTGGCGAAGCCCGGGTTCTCGGACAGGAAGCCAAAGCCCGGATGGATGGCTTCGGCGCCGGTGGCCTTCACGACCTCAATGATCTTGTCGGCAACCAGGTAGGATTCCGATGCGGGCGACGGGCCGATGTGAACCGCTTCGTCGGCCATTTCCACGGCCATCGAGCCGGCATCGGCATCTGAATAGACAACCACCGTCTGCACGCCCATGCGGCGGCAGGTCTTGATGACGCGGACGGCGATCTCGCCCCGGTTTGCAATCAGGATCTTCTTGAACATCTCTACCCCGGCAGGCCTGTTAAAACTTACAGCTTGCCGCAGTTACGCCGCACACCCGAACTTGTCCACACATGACGGAGCGACAAAAGGCCTTGCGAGTTGCAGTCAAAAATGTTAGTGATCACTCACTTATGAATGGGAGGCCGTCATGCCGACGATCCGGATTGATCTGCAACAGCTACAGGCCGAAGGGCTGATCGGCGCCGATCTGGCCCACCTGATCGAAGCCCGCGCAGTCCCCGATTCCCGCTCAGGCCTGTTCGTGAATCTCGCCCTGATCATGGGCGCGCTGGCGGTCGCCGCAGGGACAATCGCGCTGGTGCCTGACGCTACGACAGGTCTAATCCTGGCCGTTCTGGCGATTGCTGCGGCCGAATTGGCCCGCCGGTTCGCGCCGGGCGCCTCCCTGAAGGTCCTGTCAGCGGGGCTTGCCCTGATGGGCGTTCTCGGCCTCGCGGGCTGGATCGGCTGGCAATATGAGGATGCGGCAGACACCACTCTGCCTGCCCTGCTGATCACGCTGCTGCTCGGCGCGGGCGCCGTCTGGTTCCGCTCGGCCTTCATGATGGTGCTGTCGGTTCTGGCGTTCGGCGCGGTGTTCGGCACGGGAACGGGATACTGGCACGCCTGTTACGGCCTGTTCGTTGAGCAGCCGGTCATGACCATCCTTGTGTTCGGCGCGCTGACGGCAGGCCTCTATGCCCTGCGCAGCCGGATCGGAGCAGTCTGGCAGAACCTTGCCGGGATTGCCGCGCGTACGGCGTTCTTCCTCGTCAATTTCGCCTTCTGGGTCGGCTCTCTCTGGGGCGACGATTTCGGGCCGGACTACCGCTATTCAGAAGAGACCGACTGGGAAACCTGGCGCGCCACCACCACGCACGTGCCGGAAGCTGTCTTCTCCATCGGCTGGCCGCTGCTGCTCATTGCCGTCATGGCCCGCAGCCGGAATGGCGGCTTCCTGTCAGTGACCGCAACCGTCTTCCTCGCGATCCACGCCTATACGCAGTATTTCGAGACCTTCGGCGCCCATCCCTGGACGCTGGTCATCGGCGGGATCGGCCTCGTCGGACTGGCGGTCGGCGCAGCAAAGCTGATGAAGCTGCAGGCAGCCGCCTAGTCGTCCCGGCCCTCGATCTTGGCCTCGAAGGCGCGGACGCGGGCCGTCAGCGAGACGAGGAAAGCTGTCGACCAGCTGATCAGGAGGAAGCCGTTCATGGATTCGGCCACGCCCAGCATCCGCCATTTGTGCGACAGGATTACATCACCGAAGCCGACCGTGGTGAAGGTCGAAGTGGAGAAATAGACCGCCGTTTCGATCTGGTGGAGCTCACCCACAATCAAATAGGCAAAGGCATATAGCCAGATCTGCAGCGAATGCAGGGCAAACAGGCTGAACACGACAATCAGGATGCCGAGGCCCTGCCCCAGCGTTTCGCCCATTCTCGACGTCCGGCGCCGGAATTCCCGCCCCCGCTGGCGCAACAGCGCGGTCAGGCCGACAAGCCCGGCAAAGTGGATCGAGAAGGTAATCGCAACCATCAGGGTCGCAACGGCCAGATTCTGGAACAGGATCATGTCCTGAGCCTCCAATAGTGCAGGCCTGTTTACCCTGTAGCCATTTAGCTTTCGTTGACGCCGTAAAAATCTGCCGCCACAAGCGCAGTCACAGCACAACAGACAATCAGAACAGGCAGGGAGGCCGACCATGGCAGACACGAAAGATCTCGCAGGACGCAAGGCAATCGTCACAGGGTCGGCCACAGGACTTGGGCGCTCCATCGCGCTGAAGCTGGCCGAACGCGGCGCCGACGTGATCATCAACTGCACGAAATCGGTCGCCGATGCCGAGCAGACGGTTGCCGACTGTCAGGCCCTTGGCGCCCAGGCGCGCCTGGTGCAGGCCGATGTCTCGACCGAAGAAGGCTGCAAGGCTCTGGCCGATGCTGCCGCCGTCTGGGGCAGGCTCGATATTCTGGTCAACAATGCGGGAATCACCCGCCATGCCCGTGACCATGCCGACCTGGGCGCCCTCTCCCGGCAGGATTTTCTCGACATCTATGCCGTCAATGTCGCCGGCCCGTTCCTGATGATGCAGGCCTGCAAGACGCTGCTGGAGAAATGCCTCGAAGAAACAGGCCGGCCGGCAGCGGTGCTGAACGTGTCGTCCATCGCTGGCGTGACAGGTGTCGGGTCTTCGGTTGCTTATGCCGCCTCAAAGGGCGCTTTCAACACAATGACGCTGTCTTTGGCCCGTGCGCTGGCACCGGCGATCAGAGTTAATGCAATTTGTCCCGGATTTATCGGCACCCGCTGGTTCAAGGACCAGATGGGCGAGGAACAATACAAAAAAATGGAGGCCGGTGTCGCTGCGTCAGTCCCCCTGAATGTGGCCAGTGGCCCTGATGATATTGCAGATTCCGCCGTTTTCTTCTGCACCGATGCGAGTCGCCATGTGACCGGCGAAACCCTGCTTGTGGATGCCGGCATGCACCTTGGTTATGCCCCTCTGGTAGCTCGCTGACGCATTCATGACGCCCAAAGAGCAGGCAGGAGTGCCTTAAGTCTGCTCAATTCGGCGGCGATCCTTAACTCGGTACCCGGATAAACTCTTTTTCAGTCCGCCGTCCCCGGATGGCGCGTCAATCTGTCCCCGGCGCTCAACGGAGCGCGCTCATAACGAACGGGGAAGTTCAAATGGTATCCAAACTCACACGGGCGGGGGTCGCCCTCGCAGCACTCGCTGCCGCCGCGGGCGGCGCCTATGCCGAAGGCGAATGGTCGGGCAACGTCGCACTGACGACAGACTATGTCTGGCGCGGGGTATCCCAGTCCAACGAAGACTTCGCCATCCAGGGCGGCTTCGATTATTCCAATGGCATGTTCTACGCCGGCACCTGGGCGTCGAACGTCGATTTCGGCGACGAGCCGGAAGATGCCAACCTGGAACTGGACCTGTATGGCGGTCTCGCGGGGGAGACTGAAAGCGGGATCAGCTGGGACGTCGGCTTCATCTACTACGCCTATCCTGACACGGAAGAAGCAGACTACGACTTCGTCGAACTGCAGGGCGCGCTCGGCTACACTTTCACCAGCGGCATTTCGGTCGGCGGTGCAGTGTACTGGGATCCGGACAATGAGAACGTCTATGTGGAGGGATCTGCGGGGTATTCCTTCACCGACGCCTTCTCGATGGACGCTTCCGTCGGCAATTACAGCTTCGATGGTGGTGGCGACTACACCAACTGGTCGCTCGGCGGCACTTACTCCCTTCCGATCGGCATCGATGTTGACCTGCGCTACTGGGATACCGACGGCGACGACATCTATGGCTCGATTGCCGAAGAGCGCGTTGTCCTGACGCTCGCGAAGTCTCTCTAAGGCTTCCGGTTCCTCCAACTGCGCGGGGATCATGCCCTCCTCCACGCGCAGCAAGGTGAAGGCCGCTGGTTCCCGCCGGAACTGGCGGCCTTTGTTTTACCCAAATGTCTTCCTATCTGTAGGATAGAGGGGGCTCCCCAGAACCAGACCGATTAGAAGGAGACGATTGCGTGGCAGCCGAGTTTACACCTGTGCAAGCTGTCGATGCGCTCGTTCCGGCGATCACGCTGCTTGGCTTTGGTGCGGCCTCTGCGCTGGTGACGAAAGCGGCCCGGCTCAGCCCGATTGTCGGCTACCTGATCGTCGGCATACTGATCGGACAGTACGGCCTGGGCCTGATCCATGAGAGCCCGGCGACCCACCTGCTTGCAGAGCTGGGCGTTGTGTTCCTGCTGTTCGACATCGGCATGCATGTCTCCATGCGGGAACTGAAGGAAAGCCGCCGCGACCTGCTGGGCCTTGCACCCGCTCACCTCATGCTGACCGGCCTGATGAGTGCCGGCGCCCTCTGGATGATCGGCATCGCCTGGCCCATTGCTCTGGCCGTGGGGCTGAGCCTCGGCCTGTCCTCAACCGCTGTGGTCGCCCGCATCCTGACCGAGCGCGAGCAGAATTCCTGCCCCATTGGCCGGGCCGCCACGCATGTTCTGATCTTCCAGGACATGGTGGCGATCTTCCTGATGATCTACGCCACGTCTCTCGGCGGGGCAGAAACCGGCGCCTCCGGGCTCGCCGGCGTCATCTCCACGCATTTGCTGGCCGGGGCAGACCTTCCACTGATCGCCTCTCTGGCGCTCTCGCTGGTGCAGGCAGGCCTCGCCTTCTTTGCGGCGGTGCTGGCAGGTAAATATCTGATCAACCCGATTTTCCGGACGCTGGCGATTATCCGCAATGAAGAGGCCTTTACGGCCTTCACCCTGCTCTTCGTCCTGGCGGCCGCCTGCGCCACGGCGGTGGCCGGACTGTCCCTTACCCTCGGCGCCTTCCTGGCGGGGCTGGCCGTGTCCGGGACGCCCTACCGCCATGAAGTTCAGACGGAGATGGCCCCCTTCCGCAGCCTGCTCCTTTCTTTCTTTTTCATCAGCGTCGGCCTCTCGATTGATGTCCCGGCCCTGATGCGGAACCTGCCGCTGGTCCTGCTGGCCGCCGGCGGGCTGATCGGTTTCAAAACAGCCCTCGGCTTTGCCGCCGCGCGGCTGAACGGGTGGAGCGTTCCGGGCGCGACGCAGCTGGCCTTCCTCTTGGCGCAGGGATCAGAATTCACGCTGGTTGTGCTGTCGCTCGGGGCCATCGTCACCGGCATGCCTGGCCCGCTGATGAGCAGTGTTGTAGCCGCCGTCGCGCTGTCGCTGGCGATCGCTCCGGTCTGGGCCGACCTTGGCGCACGCCTGTCCCGCGAGATCGTCCGCCGGACACAGTCCCGGACCGAGGCTGCGCCCAGATCCACGCCGCTGCTCGACCGGCCGGTCATCATCGTCGGCATGACGCAGACCGGACGGCTGGCCGTCGACGCGCTGGAAGATCACGGCATCCCTTACATCGCGACCGAGTTCGACCCGGACCGGCTCCTGTCCGCCGTGGCGGATGGCTACCGGGTCTCCTTCGGCGATGCGTCGAACCTGAAACTGATCGAAGCCATCGGCGGCAACCAGGCCCGCGCCATGGTGCTCGGCTTCCCGCGCTATGAAGTCTCCCAGGAAGTGACGCCGGTCGTGATGCGGCGCTTCCCCGATCTCAAGCGCTTTGTCACGGTCGACACTGCGGAGGACATGGAACGCTTCTCCAATCTCGGCGTCCGCACGCATTTTGCCATGGGCGAGCCGCGCGGCATCGAAATGGTGATCGATATGCTGAACGCGCTCGGTGTCCCTGAAGACGAGGTCAGTGCCTGGCTCAGTCACGAAACCGAGCGTTTCGCCATCGGGGAAGCCAAGGCGGACGATGATGAGGATGATCTCGACCCCGTGGAGCCGGACCTCGACCAGGCCGCCTGATCTGCCGCGCTTTCCCTGAGGCGAAGTGGAGGCTGGAAATTGCGCATGATGGGGTCTATAGGCACTCCCATTCCCTTCAGGAGGCTTAAATGCGCATTGGTGTTCCAACAGAAATCAAGAAACAGGAATCCCGTGTCGGCCTGACACCGGAAAGCGTCGGCGAGCTGGTGCGGGCGGGCCATGAGGTTTTCATCCAGGACAGCGCCGGCCTCGGCTCCGGTTTCCAGAATGAGGACTACACCGCCGTCGGGGCGAAAATCCTGCCGGACGCCGATGCCGTCTTCAAAGCCGCCGAACTGATCGTGAAGGTGAAAGAGCCCCAGCCGGAAGAGACCGCCCGTCTCACGCCGGACCACACGCTCTTCACCTATCTTCACCTGGCGCCCGATCCTGTTCAGGCGGCCGGCCTGATGAAGTCCGGCTGTCTTGCCATTGCCTATGAGACCGTCACCGACGCGCAGGGCGGCCTGCCGCTGCTGCGCCCGATGAGCCAGGTGGCCGGCCGGATGTCCATGCAGGTCGCTGCCTGGGCCCTGATGCGCACCAAGCGCGGCCGCGGCATCCTGCTGGGCGGCGTGCCCGGCGTAATGCCGTCGAAAGTGGTCATCATCGGCGGCGGCGTCTCCGGCACCCATGCGGCCGAGATCGCGGTCGGCATGCGCGCCGACGTCACCGTCTTCGACCGCAACAATCGCCGTCTCGATGAACTCGACAGCGAATTCCGCGGTAGCCTGAAGACCATGTACTCCACTGCGCACTCGCTCGGCGAGGCGATCAAGGATGCCGACCTCGTCATCGGCGCGGTGCTGATCCCGGGCGCCGCCGCACCGAAACTGATCAGCCGCGAACAGCTGAAGACGATGAAGCCCGGCGCGGTTCTGGTCGACATCGCCATCGACCAGGGCGGCTGTTTCGAAACCAGCCACGCCACGACGCATGAAGACCCGATCTATGAGGTCGACGGTGTGCTGCACTATTGCGTTGCCAACATGCCGGGCGCCGTGCCGCGCACGTCGACCTACGCCCTCAACAACGCCACCCTGCCCTTCGTGATGCAGATCGCCAACAAGGGCGCGCGCGAAGCGATCAACGCCAACCCGCACCTCGCCAACGGCCTGACGGTCGACGGCGGCAAGATTGCGCACGAAGCGGTGGCACAAGATCTGGGTGAAGACTATGTCCGCCCCGCCTGGCTAAAGAGTCCAGGCTGAAAGGCTGATATACCCGCGGCTTACGTGTAGAAGGCCAGCACGTCCTCCAGCCAGTTGAGGCGGGCCTGCAGCATGTGGCCCGCCCCCGCAACCGACAGCGCGTCCACGGCTCTGCCTTCCGCGCTCAACTGAGCGCGATTGACCTCCACGCGGCTTAGAGAAACCTGCGTTGCGGCGATCATGCGCTTGATAACCGCTACCCGGTCGCCCGGCGCGAGAACGCTGATAAAAATCAAGCGTGTACGGATCGGGTCTGCCGCCGGCTCACCGACCCAGTCCGGCACCTCTTTCAGCCAGGCCTGCGCCGCTTTCCTGCCGGCTGGCGTCGCTTCGATCTCCTTTGCCCCCCGCCCATCAGATTCGACGTCTTGCCGGGCCAGAAAACCACGCTCCGTCATGCGGCGGATCAAGGGATAGATCGAGCCGGTACTGGCATGCCATGTCGATGTCAGAGACTCTTCGAACTGCTTGCGGATACTGTAGGCTGTGCACGGCCCCTCCTTGGCGATCAGCGCCAGAACGCAGGCCTCAAGTTCCGTCAGATTCTTCCGGTCATTCTCATTTTTGCTTGCCATGAGTTCCTTTCCAGCCTTATTTAGTGCGAATCGCACTATTTGGAAAAGAGATCAAGCATGACGGACGTATCCCCGGCAAAAAAAACTGCGACGTACCTTTTGTGGGCGCTTCCCCTGTTGTTCCCATTGGCCCTGCCCGGAATCGGCGCCCTGTTTTCGCTGGCCGTTGTGGTGATTGCACTGATTTTCCACAAGGACGCACGGCGCGCGACCCTGCGCTGGTGGGGCGACAGTCCAGGCCGGATGGTCGCCATCGGTATCGGCGCCGGGGTCGTCATCCATATCGGCTTTTCAATCCTCATTGAGCCATTGATCCAGATCAGCCTCCATGAGGAAATCGACCTCAGCAATTTCGACGCGGTCAAAGGCAACCTCGCAAACTATCTGATCCTGCTGGCCATAGGCGTGTTCTTCGGCGGGTTTGCAGAAGAATTGATGTTCCGGGGGTTTGTCATTGGCTGGGGGGAACGCCTGTTTGGTGGCGGAGCAATCTTTCTTGTCGTGCTCTCTGCAGCCGTGTTCGGCGCAGCCCACCTGTACCAGGGACCGTCAGGCATGTTGTCGACCGGACTGATGGGCTTTCTGTTCGGCCTGCTTTATCTCTCAACGGGACGTCGGCTGGTCGCCTGTATGCTGGCGCACGCCACGATCGACATACTCGGTATCACGGAGCTTTACGTCGGCCACCCATTCCTGCCGCCCCTGTTCGGCGTATGATCTGCGTGATGACGGGATGGTCTCGCCTCGCAAGTCCGGGCGCCCCACCTGCCGAGCTCAAAATCAGGACAGTGCGGCGATGGCGTCGTCGATGGTCGCGCGGGGCCGGTCGAGGATGGCACTGATCTGGGCGCGCTGTTCGATGGCGAGCCACAGCCCCAGTACTTCCACGTCCACAACACGCCATTCGCCGTTGCGTTCGATGACGCGCCAGCGGACCTTCATCGGGTCTTCGCCCTTGGGCGTGATCCGGGTTTCGACAATCGAGTCCGACTCGCTCCGGTCTTTCGACCCCAGCACGACGATGTCGGCTTCGCGGAAGGTGCCAGCATTCTCACGGAATGTGTCGGCCAGGAACACGCTGAGCGCGTCGGTGAAACGGGCCTGCTCCTCGGCGCTGACCCGGCGGGCGTGCTTGCCAAGTGCAAAACGGGCAACCGCGGCAACGTCGATCGACCGGGTGAAGGCTTCCTCGCCTTTCACCGGATCGGAAATGTCGGCGGCTGCCCCGGCGATGAGGGCCTCAGCCTCGGGACCTGCCAGAGCTGGCAACGGCGCCAGGGCGATGGCAACGGATGCGATGAGCGTGCGGAGCATGGAACTCAATCCTTCAGGTTGAACGACACACTACATATGGCGTGCCACCCCGCTGAGTTCCCCGCTTAACTATATAGTAATCATGCCGATTGCGCATGAACCCGGCCCCTTGAAGCTGGCGAATCCGAATCGGGCGCGGTTTTTGTGCCACATTGGGACATTTCTGTTTCAGGCTGATCCAGATCCGGACGAATTGTGGCCGCTTGGACACAAGCACCTGTTTCGAAAAGGATTTTTGGTGAATCGCCCGGTAACCATAAAAAGAATGCGTCCGGCGGCGTTCACACCGGGCCAGCAAGCGGGGAAGACCTGCAAGCGAAAAATCGCTCCCGGATCAGGCGTGGTGCGCGCTGTGGGACTCGAACCCACACTCCCGAAGGATGGGGATTTTAAGTCCCCTGTGTCTACCATTCCACCAAGCGCGCGAACCGTCTGGTTGCCTTACTGGCATACACGCACAATCCGCCACAACACCATGTGTCATCGCAAGCAAACTGTGTATTTCCAGCAGATGGAAGCGGGGGTTGAGCCTCGCCGGGGTGGACTTGGCAGACCTTGCCGGGCGATGCTGCCCCGGCACGTGCGCACCCGCGCCCGCCGGAGGAGATTATGCTGAAAGCCCTGCCCTTCCTGTGGTTCCTGCTCGCAGCATTGGGCGCAGCCGCACAGCTGTTCGTGGCGCGCATGTCGGGCGGGGATGCCATGGGCACGATGCTGTTCAGCGCCGCATCCGCCGTGCTTATCACAACGGTCAGCACGATCGGCATGGCACTGGTCTACCTGCTGATCCTGCGAACGCGCCCGTCCTTGTCCGTGGCGATTGTCGGCTACAGCCATTTCTTCCTGGCCTGCGCCGCCTATACCGGCCAGACAATCGGCACGCTGGAGCGCAACCGCTACCTGGCCGGTACGGGTGACATGACGGCGGCCAGCTTCGCCTACACCGCCGCCGGCCTCGCCAGCCTGCTGGCCGGAATTGTCTTCATCCTGGCGCTGATCGTGGCGTTGAATACACGCCACGAACGCCTTGAGGATATTTTCTAGACGACACGCTCGAACACGGCGGCCAGGCCCTGCCCGCCGCCGATGCACATCGTCTCGACGCCATAGCGGGCTTCGCGGCGGTCCATCTCACGCAGCAGCGTGGTCAGGATGCGCACGCCGGTACAGCCGACCGGGTGGCCAAGCGAAATGCCGGAGCCGTTGACGTTCAGGCGGGTCATGTCGTCATCGCTGAAGTTCAGCGCCTTGGTGCAGGCGAGCACCTGCGAAGCGAAGGCTTCGTTCAGTTCGAACAGGTCGATGTCCTTCAGTTCCAGCCCGGCGCGCGCCATGGCTTTTTCCGAAGACGGCACCGGGCCAATGCCCATGACTTCCGGGCCGACACCGGCCACCTGCCAGGACAGCATCCGGCCAAGCGGCTTCAGGCCGTATTTTTCAGCCGCTTCGCGCGTACAGACGATACAGACCGCCGCGCCGTCATTCTGGCCGGAAGCATTGCCCGCCGTGACGGTGGCGTCCGGATCCACCTTGCCGCGGATGGCGCGGAGGGTGGAGAGTTTCTCCAGCGTCGAGTCGGCGCGGATATGCTCGTCCTTGTCGACCACCGTGTCGGCCTTGCGGCCTTTGACCGTGAACGGAACGATTTCCTCGTCAAACTTTCCGGCGGCCTGCGCGGCAGCGGCCTTCTTGTGCGAATTGTAGGCGAACTCGTCCTGGGCTTCGCGGGTGATCTGGTAATCGCGGCGCAGGTTCTCGGCCGTCTCGATCATGCCGCCCGGCACGGGGTGGTGCTTGCCACCTGCCGTGTAGCGGCCACGCGAGAGGCCATCATGCAGGGTCAGCCCGTCGCCCTTCAGGCCCCAACGCATTTCGATGGAGAAGAAGGGTGCATTTGACATGCTCTCCGCCCCGCCCGCAATGACGAGGTCGTTCGCGCCGGACCCGACCTGCATAATCGCATTGATCACCGCCTGAAGGCCCGAGCCGCAGCGGCGGTCGATCTGGTAACCGCCGGTCGTCGTGGTGAGGCCTGCATCGAGGGCCACCATCCGCCCGAAGGCCGGGGCCTCCATGGTCGGATAGCACTGCGCGAAGAGACAGTCTTCGACCGCTTCTGCGGGCAGGCCGGTCCGCTTCATCAGCTCGCTGATGACATGGCTCGCCATTTCATGGGCATGCACGGTCTTGAAGCTGCCACCAAAGCCGCCGACGGCAGTACGTACGGGTTCGCAGATTACAACATCTCTCATCGGGCTTATCCTTGCTGGTCGCGGCCACGGGCGGTGACCTGTTTGCGGGCTTCTTCAACGGAATCGGCGGTGACGGACTCGGCGTGCTCGATCGAGCGGCGCACTTCTTCCTTCATGGCATCGGCGAAGGACATGCCGTAGCCGTCATCGATCAGCGCCTTGTACTTCTTCAGCAGCACAGGCTGCGTGCCGCACATTTCGTGGGCAAGTTTCATGGCTGCCGGCACCAGTTCGTCTGCCTTGTAGACACGGTTTACGAGGCCCCAGCGTTCCGACATTTCGGCGTCGATGAAATTGCCGGTGAAGGAGAGTTCCTTGGCGCGGCTGATACCGATCAGGCGCGAGAGTTTCTGCGACAGGCCCCAGCCCGGCACGATGCCGACGCGGGCGTGGGTGTCAGCGAATTTCGCATTCTCGGACGCCAGCAGCACGTCGCACATCAGGGCCAGTTCGAACCCGCCCGTAATGGCAAAGCCGTTAATCGCGCCGATGACCGGCCACGGATAGGCTTCGATCGCGGCGAGGATATTGATCGCCTTGGAGTCTTCGTCGGCTCCGAGGGCGAAGCCGGTCTGGCCGGCCTCTTTCAGGTCCACCCCGGCCGTGAAGGCGCGGCCTGCCCCGGTCAGCACGACAGCGCGGATTTCGGGATCGTCTTTCAGCTCGGTGAAGACCCGCACGATCTCGGCGCGCAGCGCGCGGCTGAGCGCGTTCAGCGCGTCCGGCCGGTTGAGGGTCACCAGCGCGACTGGTCCGTCGCGCTCAACAAGAATGATTTCGTCAGCCAAGGCGGCCTCCTTTGATTTTCGTCAGTCTGGGAATTTTCAGGCCTGTTTCCGGCGGAACAGGTTCACGATGGCAATGATCAGGGCAACCAGCGCAATCGCCGCAGCCAGAAAGAAAAGACCGAATTTCAGCGGTGTCAGCCATTCCTTGGCGTCCAGCACATCGGCGGAGCCTTTCAGCGCCAGCGCCTGCACCATGTTCTCGGTCAGGTCCACGACAATGGTCGCAAAGGCTGGCACGGCGGCAGCCTTGCCGTAACTTCCGAAGAAGCGCAGCGCCATGCCGGCCAGGAAGCCGCCATAGGCCAGCGGATACGCCGTATCCAGCAGCACGGTGACCCAGAAATGCACGTCCCGCTGCTCTGCGGTCATGCCCGCCAGGATCTCGCGCGCCTGCACGGCAGAGGCCGTCATGTCGAGAAACGTGCCGCCGACGGCCTTGTTGAACACGCCAAATCCGGCGCCGATGACGATCATCAGGACGAACAGCGTCCAGATGACCGGGGTTCGTTTCAGAAAGTCTGTCACGTATTGGCGTCCTCCAGCCGCTCGGGTCTTACGCCCGCTTGTTCGATGATCGCCGACAGTTTCGCGGCGACGTCTTCAATCAGCTCTTCATGGAGGGTGGAGGCAACGAGGTGGACCCCATTGTCGCCCACGGTCCGGAACCACGGATAGGAGCCGAAGGAAACCTGCGGCATCTCCTTGGCGAGTTGGCCCAGCGGCTCGGCAATGTCCCCTTCCCGGAGGCCCGTGCCGCGGATCGTGATCTTGTGCACCACCGCGCCCGTTTCGAGACGCGGGCCGATGTCTTCCAGCATGGCGCGGGCGACCTGCGGCACGCCGGCCAGCGTGAACACGTTCCCGGTCTGGAAGCCCGGTGCGCCTGACACCGGATTGGCCACGACGCTTGCCCCGTGCGGAATGCGCGCCATGCGCCGGCGGGCGGGCGTGTATTCGGTGCCCATCGCCTTGTAGCGTTCGGCCAGCATGGCGGTGACTTCGGGATGTTCGGAAATGCCGACGCCGAAGGCCTTGGCGATGGCGTCTGCGGTGATGTCGTCATGCGTCGGGCCGATGCCGCCCGTGGTGAAGACATAAGTGTATTTTCCCCGCAGCGCGTTCACCGCCGCAACGATCTCGTCCTCGATGTCCGGCACGGTGCGACTCTCACGCACGGGAATACCGAGCGGGGCCAGATAGGTGGCGATCTGCTGCAGATTGATGTCGCGGGTCCGTCCGGACAGGAGTTCATCCCCGATGAGGAGGACGGCGGCGGTCGGCGAGCTTTTGTCGGTCATGCCAGTTCCTTCCCCCAAGCAGCGTCACTCTGCAAGCGCGCGATAAACGAGATTGGCGGATTCCGACCGCAGGCTCCGGTCGAGGCTACCCGGAAAACGCTGGATCATGCCGATGAAGAAGAGGTCGTTCACCGGATCGATCCAGAACCAGGTGCCTGCCGCGCCGCCCCAGTAATAAGTCCCTTCCGGCTGGCTTGCGCCACTCGCCGACGGGTCGACATAGACCGCGAAGTCCAGCCCGAAGCCCTGCCCCGCCATTTGCGGATTGGGGCTGACACCGTCGGAGAACAGGCCAACGCCTTCGGGCAGAACATCGGTGCGCATCAGCCTGACCGTTTCAGGCTCAAGAATGCGGACGCCATTCAGCTCGCCGCCATTCACCAGCATCTGGCAGAACCGGGCATAGTCCCCGATGGTGGAGACGAGGCCCTGCCCGCCCTTTTCCATCCCGATCTCGCCTTTGCGAAAGTCCAGGTTCGGCGCCTCAAGCGGCTGCAGAACGCCGGTCTCCCGGTTCGGCGTGAAGACATCGGAGAAGCGGTCGCGCTTGTCCTCCGGCACATAAAAGCCGGTATCGGCCATGTCGAGCGGGCCGAAAATCTCGTCCTGCAGATATTCGCCAAAGCGCTTCCCGCTGAGCTTCTCGACAATATAGCCCTGCAGATCGACCGCCGTGCTGTAGGCCCAGTTGGTGCCGGGCTGGTAGAGCAGCGGCACGGTGGCGAGCCGCGAGACATAGGTGTCCATGTCCGGCGCGCCCAGCACCTCGGCTTCGGCGAACATCTTGTTGACCGGGTCGTCGCTGAACAGGCCGTAGGCGAACCCTGCCGTGTGGCTCATCAGTTCCCGCATCGTGGCCGGCCGGTCCGGATTCACGAGGATCGGCTCGCCGGCCTCATCCAGCCCTTCGAACACTTTCAGGCCTGCCAGTTCAGGTACGAATTTGGTGATCGGGTCGTCCAGGCTGAACGCCCCGTCCTCATACAGGGTCATCAGGGCGACGCCCGTAATCGGCTTGGACATGGAATAGATCCGGAAGATCGTGTCTTCGGTGATGGGCGCCTGATCGGCTGCGCGGCGAATGCCGTACTGATCGTAATTGATGACCTGCCCGTCTTTCACCAGAAGCGTGGAGATGCCCTCCACAAGCCCGTCATCGACCGATTTGCGCATGGCGGCATCCAACGCTTCCAGTCCGTTTGCGGAAAACCCCGCCGGAGTTTCGGCGGCATCCAGATGGTTAAAAGTGATGGCTTGCGGGCCCGCTGCAGGCGCAGTGGTGCAGGCCACAAGGCCCAGAATGGCCAGGGACGACAGAAATATGCTCGGGCGCCAGTTCACGGATTATCCTCCCAGCCCCGCACAGGAGCTTTGGTCTTCGCTTTCCCGCACACTACAGAGTTCGGCGGCCTGGCGCCAAGCCGGAACGTTGCGGCATCCTACGCATTGATCCTTCAGGTTATGCCACAACAGGAGATTTCCAATGAAACGCACCGCCACAGCCATCTGGAAAGGCAATCTGCGCGAAGGCACCGGCACGCTGGACACGCAGAGCGGCGCCCTCGACGCGCATCCCTATTCTTTCAAGGCCCGGTTCGAGGATGAAAACGGCAAGTCCGGCACCAATCCGGAGGAATTGCTGGGCGCGGCCCATGCCGGCTGTTTCACCATGCAGCTGTCGCACCTGCTGGCCGAGGCAGGTCACCCGGCGGAGCAGCTGAAGACCACCGCAGCCGTTTCGGTCGAACCGAAAGATGGCGGCGGCTTCGAGATCACGCACAGCGCGCTCAGCCTTGAGGCAAAAGTCCCGGGCATCGAACCAGACATATTCGAGGCCATTGCCGGCAAGGCCAAGGCCGGATGCCCCGTCTCCGTTGCGCTGGGCGGCGTTGAAATCACACTGGAAACCCGCCTCGACCGCTGACCAAGGGTGGAAATTTTCCGCTTTTGCTGCCACATTCGGCCCAGACAGCAGAAAGTTACCCGATGACCGACACCGACCTCCTCCTGCCCATGCGCACGGGCGAAATCCGCATTCACGATGCCGAAGGCTTCGAGGGCATGCGCAAGGCCGGGCGGCTGGTGGCGGAATGTCTCGACATGCTGGTGCCGGAAGTGAAGCCGGGCGTGACGACCGAACACCTCGACAATCTGATCCGGGAGTTCGTGCTGGACCATGGCGCGACCTCTGCCACGATCGGCTATCGCGGCTATCGCCACGCGTCCTGCATCTCGATCAACCACGTGATCTGCCACGGCATTCCGGGGCCAAAACCGCTGAAGGAAGGCGACATCGCCAATATCGACGTGACGCTCATCATCGATGGCTGGCACGGCGACCATTCGCGCATGTTCGGCGTCGGCGAGGTGAAGCGGAAGGCCGAGCGCCTGATGGACGTCACCTATGAGGCCATGATGGCCGGCATCGCACAGGTGAAGCCGGGCAACCGTTTCGGCGACATCGGCGGCGCGATCAGCGAGATCGCCCGCAAGAACCGCATGTCCGTGGTCGAGGATTTCTGCGGCCACGGCCTCGGCCGTCTTTTCCATGACGAACCGAACGTGATCCACTCCGCCGACTACAATACCGGACCGGAACTGAAGCCCGGCATGTTCTTCACCATCGAACCGATGCTGAACCTTGGCCGCAAGGATGCGAACATCCTGCCCGACGGCTGGACGGCCGTGACCCGCGACCGCCAGCTCTCGGCCCAGTATGAGCATTCCGTCGGCGTCACCGAGGACGGCGTGGAAATCTTCACGACCAGCCCGAAAGGCTGGCACCAGCCGCACAAGGTGGTGCTTTAGGCCCCTATTCCTGTTCAGGTTCCGTCGGAGGCGGCGGCGCGTAGAACGGCGCGGCGGCTTCCGGCATCTGATCCATTGAAATGACGATGCCATGCTCGGCAGCGAGCTGGCCGATCACGGCGCCGGCCTCTTCGGCATTGGCGGGTCTGGCTTCGGCGATCCGGGGCGCAGCACTCGCCATGAATGCCTCGAAGGAACTGCCGGTCGTGGTCATCAGCAGTTCGGTCGGCGTATCGCTGCCGTTCCAGAACATGTGCGCATGGCCGCGGTTGAGGGCCGCAAAGTCCCCCGGCTTGAGGCGCAGCGTTTCGCCATTCGACAGAACGTCCAGCGTGCCCGAGAGGACATAGAAATACTCGTCTTCCAAGCTGTGCGTGTGCGGCGGCGAGCCCGGGCTCTTCGGCGGCAGGAGGAATTCGTAGATGGTCACCTCCCCCGCCGATTCCGCGTTCGACAGCAGGAGGCGGACCGGGTGGAACGGATTGTCCACCATCTCGCCCTTGGCAGCCCGCACCAGCT